>CBFGUK010000020.1:0-44132 GCA_965651925.1 uncultured bacterium
GGCCGCCAACGGACGTTGCCTTTCGCGTCAGGTGACGCGCGTTGGCGGCCGCGCGGAAGCGCGGCCCTCCATCGCGTCTCGGGGCGGGCGGACGTATCGGATGCCCGCGGACAATCAGCCCGCGGGGACGGATCGCGCCACCGGCCAGACCGGTCACCGGTCACTGGTCACCGGTCACGCCGGGAGGGGGCCCGGCCAGCGGCCGGCCCCCTCCGGCTAATCAATGTCGCAGGGGAAGGGATTCACCCCGGGGATGTCGGTGGTCAGCGTGCCTTCCTCGACGGCGTCGACGAGCGTGTCGGGCGCGGTCATCGCCTGCGCGAGCCAGTCGCGCATGATGATCCCGTCGACCGCGTAGCCGGTGAACAGCGGCGCCCGCGTGGCAATGACGTGCGTGCTCTCGGTGATCGCCGGCATGAAATAGCGCAGGCCGTTCAGTCCAGCGGTGTCGCAGTACGACTGCCGCGCCGCGTTGATCCAGGTCACGGCGTTGGAGAAGAACGTCGTGCTCACCTGCGTGCTGTCCACCTGATTCGTGAGGACGAGGAACTGCTGCTCGGGCACCGCCTTCAGCCGCGGCGCGCTGGCCTCGTAGAGCACCGGGCCGACGCCGCAGTTGGTCGCGAAGCAGTACGGCGGCATGTACGAGAGGGCGTTCCAGCCCAGGGGCCCGGAGTTGCTGACCAGCAGGACGCCGAGCGTCGCGATGCCGAGCGGCTGGCCGTTGTCGAGCGCCAGCGCGGCGTCGGGCCAGGCGGCGGTGTGGCGCCACTGCAACTCGTCGAGCACGTAGTGGTAGTTGTAGAGCGCCCCGAAGCCGCCGGCCGAGGTGCCGCCGAACAGCACGCGCATGCGCTCGGGACTGTAGCCTTCCGGCGTCGCGTGCAGCTCGCGCCACAGCACGTCGCGCACGACGCGCATGGCGGCGCGCACGTTGGGCGCCCCGTAGCGGTGCACGGTGATGCTCGGCCAGGTGCTGGTCGCGCCGCCGCCGATGAACACGTCCTGCGTGCAGTAGGGCAGGAAGACCTTCGTCCAGTCGGCGAACGGGCTGGTCGCGGCGCTGTTCGACATGATCCCGCTGACGCTCATCGGATCGCTCAGCGACTCGAACAGGTCGGGATTGCGGCTGGCGCAGTCGTTCTCGAAGATGCAGACCCCGCCACCTTCCATGTGCACGACGACGTTCTCGACCGGCTGCCCCGCGGGCGGGAGGCGGATCCAGAACGCATAGGGGCTGCCGTCGCCGCATCGTGTGCCGGTGGTCTCGGGATCGAGGACGATCTGCACCGCGGTGCCGCGCGGCGTCGCCGGCAGCGCGTCGCGCGGGCCGCAGTCGAGTGCCAGCGGGCTCGGGTCGGGATGGGCGATGGCGGTCATGCAGCGCGCCTGGCTGGCGGCACGCGCCAGGTACTCGGGCGTGTCGATCGCGACCAGCGTGGCGAGGGGATCGGGGGTGCCGCAGGCCGCGGCGATCTTCGCGCCCGCCTTGGCATCGAATTTTGCGAGCAGCTCGGTGGTCTTGGCGAGATTGCAGTTGCCCTTGGCGCGCTGCTTGTCGACGCAGGTGTTCTGCGCCTTGGCGCGGCCGGTCAGCACCTTGATGGCTTGCTTGTGCAGCGCCGCGAGGCAGGCCCGCCCGGCCGGGTCGGCGGCGGCGTACGCGGCGCCGTGCGGACCGCCGAACGTCCGCGAGGCGAGCGACGCGCTCTCGGCGACGCAGGCATCCTGCAGCCGCGTCGTCAGCCCGGCGAGGGTGGCGCTGCCGCCAAAGCCCGCCGCCTGGGCGACCGCATCGCTCGTGCACTTCCTGGTGATCGCCTTGGCGACCTTGGCCAGTGCCTTGGCGACCTTCGCATCGCCGGTGGCGCATGCCGCCCCGCTGGCGTCGTAGCACTTGCCGTGCAGCGTCGAGACCTTCTTCACGCACGCGACGAGCGCCTTCCCCGCCGCCTGCTCGCACTTGCGGGCCGGATCGGCAGCCGCCGCCGGGCTCCACGCGCCGCTCCCGAGCACCACCAGTCCGCCGATGGCCGCGGCGATCAGGCTCTGTCCCGTCATGTCGGGTCCCCCCCTTTGACGGGCATCTGTGCCGAGCCGGTGGCGGGATGCAAGATCTTTGCGCGCCAGCGGTCGGTGAGGGGATCCATCGGCCGCGACGGCGCGAAGGAGGCGACGGCGCTCGTCGCGGTCGCACGCATGGGCGTCTGACGCACCACAACATCTGGGGGAAGGGCGTCGGGCAGGGCCCAACTTCTTGACGGCACCACCCCGCTGTGCGATGGAGCCGGAAACGCGAGGAAGTGGAGGGGCGGTATGCGGATCAAGCAGCTCGAGCTGGTTGGGTTCAAGTCGTTCCCCCAGCGCACCGTCCTCGATTTTCCGCGCGGCGTGACCGGCGTCGTCGGGCCCAACGGCTGCGGGAAATCGAACATCGTCGACGCGATCCGCTGGGTGCTCGGTGAGCAGAGCCCGAAGCACCTGCGCGGCGATGCCATGGAAGCGGTGATCTTCAACGGCAACGAGAAGCACGCACCGCTCGGCATGGCCGAGGTGTCGCTGACCTTCGACAACGACACGCCGCCGGCGCCGCCGACCGATCTCGACCTCGAGGTGTCGACGCTGCCCGCCCACATCCGCGAGCTCCCCGAGATCACGATTTCCCGCCGCTACTTCCGCTCGGGCGAATCCGAGTACCTGATCAACCGCATGCCGTGCCGGCTGAAGGACATCACCGAGCTGTTCCTCGGCACCGGCGTCGGCTCGAAGGCCTACGCGATCATCGAGCAGGGCCGCGTCGAGCAGCTGATCAATGCCAAGCCCGAAGACCGGCGGCTGTTCATCGAGGAAGCGGCCGGCACGACGCTCTACCGCGCCCGCAAGCAGGCGGCGGAGCGCAAGATGGAGCGCACGCGCGAGAACCTCGCGCGCGTCAACGACATCCTGCACGAGATCGACCGCCAGACGCAGTACCTCGAGCGGCAGGCGAAGAAGGCCGAGGCGCACAAGCGCCTCGTCGAGGAGCTGCGCGGCCTCGAGCTGCGCGTCGCCGGGCGCCAGTGGCAGGCGCTGCAGCAGGAGCTCGCGGCGCTCGACGCGCAGCGCGACCAGCTCGCCGCCGAGGAGGCGGCGCTGCGCGAGGCGCTCGAGGCGGGGCAGGGGGCGCACGACGAGGCGGCGCGCGCCGTGGCGGCGGCCGAGCAGGCGCATGCAGCGGCACGCGAGCAGCTCGCGGTGCTCGAATCCGAGCGCCAGAGCCTCGCCCAGCGCATCGCGATTCTCGAGGAGCAGCGCGCCGAGCGCGCGCGCCGGCACGCGCGCTTCGGCGAGGATGCGGAGGCGGCGCGCAGCGCGCAGGCGGCCACCGCCGAGCGCCTGCAGCAGGCCGACCGCGAGCGCGAGGCGGCGATCGCCTACCTGCGCTTCGACGAGCGCGAGCTGCAGGTGCGCGAGGAGGAGCTCGCCGCGGCGCGCGCCGGCCTGGCGACGCACACCGCGGGGCTCGAGGCCGCCAAGCACGCGCTGCTCGAGCACGTGACGCGCGAGGTCGAGACGCGCAACGCGCTCAGCGCGCTCGTGCGGCGGCGGGACGAGATCGCGCGCCAGCTCGACAAGCTGCGCGCCGAGGACACCGCGCTCGAGCAGCGCCGCGCCGTGATCGAGGCGCAGCTGGCGACGCGCCGCGCCGACCTCGAGCGGCTGCGTGCCGAGCTGGCGCGCGCCACCGGCGAGCAGGAAGCGCGCGCCACCGAGCTGCGCGCGCTCGCCGAGGCGCGCCGCCGCCGCGAGCGCGAAGCGGTCGAGCTCGAGAGCGCGCTCGTGCAGACGCGCTCGCGGCTCGAGTCGCTCGAGCAGATCCAGGCGAACTACGAGGGATTCCACCGCGGCGTGCGCGCGATCATGCGCCAGGAGCAGCATCCCGACGGCGTGCTCGGCGTGGTCGCCGACGTGATCGACATCCCGCAGCAGTACGAGCGCGCGGTGGCCGCGGTGCTCGGCGAGCGCCTGCAGTACGTCATCGTGCGCGGCGAGGAGGAAGGGGCGGAGGCGGTCGGCCGCCTGCGCGAGGAGGCCTCGGGTCGCTCGAGCTTCATCCCGCTGCAGCCGCGCGTGCCCGACCTCACCGCGGTGCAGAGCCTGAACGGGACCTCGCGGCAGATGCTCGAGCTGGTGCGCGTGCGCGACGAGTACCGCGGCGTCGCCCAGGCGCTGCTCGGCGAGGTCGTGCTGGTGCCCGATCTCGGCACCGCGATCGCCATGTGGCGGCAGCACGGCGTGCGCGTGACGCTGGTCACGCCGGACGGCGACGTGCTCGATCCGAACGGCGTCATCACCGGCGGCTCCGACCGGCCGATCGAGGAGGAGCTGCTCGCCCGCCGCCGCGAGATCGAGTCGCTGCGCGTCGCCGGCGAGCGCCAGACGCAGGAGCTGACGCAGGCGCGCGCCGAGCTCGACCAGATGGCGATGGCGATCACCGCCGCCGAGGACGCGGTGCGCGCCCTCGGCCAGGGGGCGCACGACCTGACGGTGCAGATCGTCTCCGCGGAGAAGGACATCGAGCGCCTCGAGATCGAGCGGCCGCAATGCGTGAGCCGCCGCGACGTCGTGCGCCTCGAGATCGAGACGCTGACCGAGGAGGAGCGCGCCGCGGCGGCGGACGAGCAGGCGGCGCGCGCCCGCGAGGCCGAGCTCGCCGCCCGCCAGCACGAGCTCGAGGGGGCGCTCGCGGCGTGCCGCGAGGAGACCGATGCCGCGCAGGCCGCCACGGAGGCGCTCGCCGCGACGGTGACCGCCGTGAAGGTGCGCGCCGCGGAACGCCGCGAACGCCAGGCCGCGGCAGTCGCCACCGTCGAGTCGCTGCGCGCCCAGGCGGCCGATCTCGCGACGCGGCTCGCCACGCTGGAGGCCGACCGCGCCCAGGCGGCACAGGAGCGCGCGCAGCTCGAGGACGACATCGCCGCGGCGCGGGCCCGCGCCGCGACGCAGGTCGAGGAACGCGCCGCGCTCGACACGGCGGTGCAGGCGGCGGCCGCCGCCGCGGCGGAAGCGGCGGCGACGCTGGCCGGTGTCGAGCGCCGTCAGCGCGAGCTGCAGGGAACGCTCGACGAGTTGCGCACGGCGCGCGGCCAGGCCGACCTCGCGCGTTCGGAGACCCGCCTGCGCGGCGAGCATCTCGCCCAGGCGATGCGCGAGAAGTACGAGATCGAGCTCGACACCATCGACGCCGGCGAGCCCGAGGGCAGTGACGAGGACGAGCGCGCCCGCGTCGACACCGTGCGCCAGCGGCTCCTGCGGCTCGGCGAGGTGAACATGGGCGCGATCGACGAGCTGCGCGAGTTCGAGGAGCGCGGCACGTTCCTGCGTACCCAGCGCGACGACCTCGAGCGCTCGCTCGCCGATCTCGAGCGCACGATCCAGAAGCTCAACCGTGCCTCGCGTACGAAGTTCGCCGAGACCTTCGCGCGCGCCAACGAGACGTTCCAGAAGGTGTTCCCGCGCCTGTTCCGCGGCGGCGAGGGCAAGCTGGTGCTCACCAACGAGCACGACCTGCTCGAATCGGGCGTCGAGATCGTCGTCCGCCCGCCGGGCAAGCGCCTCGACACCGTCAGCCTGCTCTCCGGCGGCGAGAAGGCGCTGGTCGCGGTGAGCCTGATCTTCTCGCTCTTCCTGATCAATCCGACACCGTTCTGCATTCTCGACGAGGTCGACGCGCCGCTCGACGATGCGAACATCGGCCGGTACAGCCAGATGATCCGCGAAATGAGCGCGCACTCGCAGTTCATCCTAATCACTCACAACAAGCGCACCATGGAGAGCGCGGACATCCTGTACGGCGTCACGATGCAGGAGCCCGGCGTGTCCAAGGTGATCTCGGTGGCGATCGACTGATCGCCACCCGCCGTTCCCCTTGGACCTGCCGCAGCTCCCCGAGATCCTGACGCAGTACCTGACGCCGGAGCAGCTCGTCCTCGTGGCGGCGGCCGGCGCGGCGCTGCTCGTCCTGCTCCTCGTCGTCCTGCTCGTCCGCCGCGCGCGCCGGCGGCCGGCGGCGGCCGGGAGCGCGGCGGCGGCACCGGCCGCGACGTCGTGGACCCGCGGGCTGGCGAAGACCCGCGGGGCGCTGGCGCGGCGCCTGCTCGACGCGTGGGGCGGCGGCGACCGTGCCGCCTGGCTGCTCGAGGTCGAGGATATCCTGCTCAGCTCGGACGTCGGCGTGCGGGCGACCCAGACCCTGCTCGAGCGGCTCGGCAGCGCGACGCGCGGCGTGCGCGACGCGACCGAGCTCCGCGCCGTGGTGCGCGACGCGGTCCGCGACCTGCTCGCCGCGCCGCCGCGCGACCCCCCGGCGGCGACGCCCGAGGTGATCGTCGTCGTTGGCGTCAACGGCGTCGGCAAGACGACCACCATCGGCAAGCTCGCCCACCGGCTGCGCGGCGAGGGCAAACGCGTGCTGCTCGTCGCCGGCGATACGTTCCGTGCCGCGGCCATCGAGCAGCTCGCCGCCTGGGCCGAGCGCGTCGGCGCCGACCTGGTCCGACATCAGCACGGCGCCGACCCGTCGGCGGTGACGTTCGACGGCGTGCAGGCGGCCCAGGCGCGCGGTGCCGACGTGGTGATCGTCGACACCGCCGGCCGGCTGCACGTGAAGGCCAACCTCATGGAAGAGGTGAAGAAGATCGCGCGCACCACCGGCAAGCTGGTGCCCGGCGCCCCGCACGAGGTGCTGCTGGTCATCGATGCCACCAGCGGCCAGAACGCGCTCGCCCAGGCGCGCATCTTCAACGAAGCGCTCGGCATCACCGGGGTCGTGCTCACCAAGCTCGACGGCACGGCCAAGGGCGGCGTCGCGCTCGCCATCCGCGGCGAGCTCGGGCTGCCGATCCGCTACGTCGGGCTCGGCGAGCAGCCCGACGACCTGGCGCCGTTCGACGCCGAGGCGTTCGCGGCGGCATTGTTCACGGACGAGGAGGAGGGCGCCGATGGCGCTTGAAAGCAGTTCCGAGCAGCACGTATACGGGGGTCAAGCAGTGCTTGAAGAGAAGCAGTCCATGGGGCTCGACAAACTGAAGGTTCTCGAGGGGCGGGTGGAAGGCATCGTCAGTCGCCACGCGACCGTGGTGGCGGAACGCGACCGCCTGCAGGAGGAGCTGCGCGAGGCCCGGCAGCGCATCGCCCAGCTCGCCGCGCAGCTCGAGGCGATCGAACAGGAGCGCGGCCAGATCCGCGCCCGTGTCGAAAGCATCCTCGGCCGCCTCGAAGGGCTCGATCTCGGCTGACGCCATGGCCGAACCGGTCGAGGTCGTGATCATGGGACAGACCTTCTCCGTCACCAGCGACGACGGCGAGGCGCATGTCCGCGAGGTTGCGGCCTACGTCGACCGGACGATGCGCGAGATCGCGACCCGCGGCAAGGTCGTGTCCTCCTTCACCGCCGCCGTGCTCGCTGCATTGAATATCGCCAGCGAATGGCACAAACTGCGCCAGAATGTCGCCGAGATGGACGCGGCGATCGATCGCCTCGCTGCCCGGCTGGACGACACCAGCGGCGTGGCGGGGGATGCAAAGGAGAACGCGATACGGAACGGGTGACACCGTCCGGGCCCGGGGGGGCGGACGGTACTGTGACAGACGGTCGGGGTTGGGGAGCACGACACGGGTCCGGACGACGGACCGATCTACTCGGGTCCAGTGCGAAACGAAACGTGGGGACAGCACGGCGAGTGACGCCAGCGAGGATTGATCAGCCGCCCGGCACTGCGCCGGACGGTTTGGGGTGGACAGCTCGAGCAGAAACCTGACGATCCGACCGTAAGCACCCGTCCCGGCTCGACGATGTCGACGGGATGGACGAGTCGAAAGCAGCGATCCGGCAGGCGATGCGCCGCCAGCGGCGTGCGCTCGCACCGGCCACGGTCGACGCCGCGGGCGCGGCGGCGACCGCGTTCGTCCTCGCCCTGCCCGAGCTCCAGGCAGCGCCGCTGCTGATCGCCTATGTCGCCACCGATCACGAGGTGCCGACCGCAGGGCTGATCGCGGCGGCCCTCGCCGCCGGCAAGCGCGTGTTCCTGCCGCGCTGTGCCGGTCCGAAGATGGAATTCGCCGAGCACCGGCTCGGCGGCGCACTGCGTCCCGGCGCGTTCGGCATCGCCGAACCCGAAGGGCCGGTGCTGGCGGCGGATGCCTTTGGCTCCGCCTGTGCCGTGGTGCCCGTCGTCGCCTGGGATCGTTCCGGGTGGCGCATCGGCCGCGGCGGCGGTCACTACGACCGCACCTTTGCGGGTCCGCAGCGTCCAGCCTGCCTGGTCGGACTCGCCCATGCATTCCAGCAGGTCGACCGCGTGCCGTACGACCCGTGGGACGTACGGCTCGACCGCGTGATCACCGAACGCGGCGTCGTCGACTGCCGGATCGGGGAGCCCGGGTCCCCGTTTCCCAAGGAGGGTGCTCGCGACAATGGAAGCGATGAGTGTGATCCTGACACTGGTGCTCGCCGCGGTGCTCGCGGTGGGCATCGACTGGTGGCGCCGGCGACGGACTGAAGGCCAGACGCAGGCGACGCGCGCGGCGGCCGAACGCGTCCTGGACGAGGCACGCAGCGAGGCCGAGGCGATCCGCAAGCAGGCCGAGCTCGACGGCAAGGAAGCGGTCCTGCGGGCCAAGGAGGCGTTCGAACAGGAGGTCCGTGAACAGCGCAAGGAAATCCTGAACAGCGAGAAGCGGCTCGCCGGCCGCGAGGAGACGCTCGACCGCCGCACCGAGCAGATCGAAAAGCGCGACGCCGATTCGAAGCGCCGCGACCAGTCCCTGCGCGACCGCGAGCAGGCGCTCTCGGCCCGGCAGGGCGAGCTCGAGGCGCTCGTCGAGCAGACCCGCAATCAGCTCGAGCAGACCGCCGGCCTGACGCGCGACGAGGCGCGCAGGCAGCTCGTGCAGTCGATGGTCGACGAGGCGCGCCACGAGGCGGCGCGGCAGATCCGCCTCGTCGAGCAGGAGGCGAAGGAATCGGCCGATCGACAGGCAAAGAAGATCGTGTCGATCGCCATCGAGCGCCTCGCCGGCGAGTTCGTCGCCGAGCGCACGGTGTCGGTCGTCCACCTGCCGAGCGACGATCTCAAGGGCCGCATCATCGGCCGCGAGGGCCGCAACATTCGCGCACTCGAGGCGGCGACCGGCGTCGACCTGATCATCGACGACACGCCCGAGGCGGTGGTGATCTCGTGCTTCAACCCGATCCGCCGCGAGATCGCCAAGCGCGCGCTCGAGAAGCTGATCTCCGATGGCCGCATCCACCCGGGTCGCATCGAAGAGGTGGTGCGCAAGGCCGAGGAGTCGGTCGAGGAAACGGTGCGCGAGGCCGGGCAGAAGGCCGTGCTCGAGGTCGGCATCCACGGCGTCCACCCCGAGATCGTCAAGCTGATCGGCATGCTGCAGTACCGCTACAGCTACGCGCAGAACGTCCTCAGCCATTCGATCGAGGCGGCGTTCATCTGCGGTGCGATGGCCGCCGAGCTCGGGTTGAACGAGAAGCAGGCGCGGCGCGCGGCGCTGCTGCACGACATCGGCAAGGCGCTGACGCACGAGGTCGAAGGCTCGCACGCGCTGATCGGCGCCGACATCGCGCGCAAGTACGGCGAGTCGGCGAAGATCGTCAACGCGATCGCCGCGCACCACGAGGAGGTGAAGGCCGAGACCATCCTCGCGCCGCTGGTCGACGCGGCCGACGCGCTCTCCGGCGCGCGCCCCGGGGCCCGGCGCGAAATGCTCGAGAGCTACGTGCGCCGGCTCGAGGATCTCGAACGGATCAGCAACTCGTTCGCCGGCGTCGAGCGCTCGTTCGCCGTCCAGGCCGGGCGCGAGATCCGCATCATCGTCGCGCCGACCGTCGTCGGCGACGACCAGGCCGCCATGCTCGCCCACGAGGTCGCGCGCAAGATCGAAAGCGAGATGACGTACCCCGGGCAGATCAAGGTGACGGTGATCCGGGAGATCCGGGCGTCGGAGTTCGCCCGCTGAAGGCTGTTGGCTGTCAGGCTGTTACGCTGTCAGGGGCCGGACCGCGGAGCACCCGAGCACCGTGGTGCTCGAGTTCCACCCTCCGACCCCTAACAGCCTAACCCCCTAACAGCCTGACAAGCCTCTTCCCCCCATGATTCTCCTCTTCCTCGGCGACATCGTCGGCAAGCCGGGCCGCCTCGCGGTGCGGCAGCTGCTGCCGAAACTCATCCATCGCGAGCGGGCGGATTTCGTCGTCGCCAACTGCGAGAACGTCGCGAGCGGCGCGGGCGTCGATCCGGACAGCTGTCGCGAGCTGCTCGACGCCGGCGTCGACGTGCTGACCTCCGGCAACCACATCTGGCGCCGCAAGGAGATCTTCGAATACCTCGAGCGCGAGCCGCGGCTCCTGCGGCCGGCGAACTATCCGCCCGGCGCCCCGGGCCGCGGCGCGGATGTGTTCACCACCGCGGACGGCACGAAGATCGGCGTGACCAACCTGATCGGGCGGGTGTTCATGGACGCCGTCGACTGCCCGTTCCAGGCGGCCGAGGCGATCGCGGAGCGGATGCGCGCGCAGGCGGCGGTGTGGTTCGTCGACATGCATTGCGAGGCGAGCTCGGAGAAGGCGGCGATGGCGTATCACCTCGACGGACGCGCCAGCGGCGTGGTCGGCAGTCATACACACGTGCAGACCGCCGACGCGCGCGTCCTCGCCGGCGGGACGGCGTTCCTCACCGATGCCGGCATGTGCGGGCCGGTCGACTCGATCATCGGCGTCCGGCCCGAGCTGGCCCTGCGTCGCTTCGTGACGCATCTGCCGGTGCGCTTCGAGACGGCGAGCGGTCCGACGCTGGTGCAGGGCGCGGTGATCGAGATCGACAGCGGCACGGGACGCGCGACGGCGATCCGCCGCATTCAGGAGGTGGTGGAACGGCCATGATGTCCGCCGATGAACAGCTCGAACGCCTTGCGCGCGGCACGGCATCGATCATCCCGCGCGAGGAGCTGCTGGCGAAGCTGCGCGAGGGGCGGCCGCTGCGCGTCAAGCTCGGCGTCGACCCGACCGCGCCCGACATCCATCTCGGCCACACGGTCGGGCTGACGAAGCTGCGCCAGTTCCAGGACCTCGGGCACCAGGCGGTGCTGATCATCGGCGATTTCACCGCCATGGTCGGCGACCCGAGCGGCCGCTCGGCGACGCGCCCGCAGCTCACCCGCGCCGACGTCGAGGCGGCGGCGCAGACCTATCAGGAGCAGGTCTTCAAGGTGCTCGACCGCGCGCGCACCGAGGTGCGCTGGAACGGCGAGTGGTTCGGCCGCATGCAGTTCCAGGACGTCATCCGCCTCGGCGCGCAGAGCACCGTGGCGCGCATGCTCGAGCGCGACGACTTCGCGAAGCGCTACCGCGAGGGGGCGCCGATCGGCATTCACGAATTCCTCTATCCGCTCATGCAGGCGCACGACTCGGTCGAGATCCGCGCCGACGTCGAGCTCGGCGGCACCGATCAGACGTTCAACATCCTGCTCGGCCGCCATCTGCAGAAGGAAGCCGGGCAGTCCCCGCAGGTCGCGGTCATCCTGCCGCTCCTCGAAGGGACCGACGGGGTGCAGAAGATGAGCAAGTCGCTCGGCAACTACATCGGCGTCGCCGAGCCGCCGGGCGAGATCTTCGGCAAGGCGATGTCGATCTCCGACGAGCTGATGCTGCGCTGGTACGAGCTGCTGACCGATGTCGATGTCGCCGACCTGCGCCAGCGCCTCGCCGACGGACGCGAGCATCCGATGGCGGCGAAGAAGGCGCTGGCGGAGACGCTGGCGGCGCGCTTCCACGATGCCGCCGCTGCCGCCGCCGCCCGCCAGGCGTTCGAGCAGCGCTTCCAGCAGCGCCAGCTCGATACCGGTTCGCTCGCCGTCGTGACCGCGCCGCGCCGTGACGGCGCGCTGTGGCTCCCCGGGCTGCTCGCCGCGCACCAGCTCGCGAGCTCGAACTCCGAGGCGCGCCGGCTGCTCCGGCAGCGCGCCGTGCGCATCGATGGCGTGACCGTCGAGCAGGAGCAGTTCCCCTGCGAGGCGGGGACGGAGCTCGTCCTCGAGGTCGGCAAGCGCCGCGCCGTGCGCGTCGTCGTCGAGTGAGCGTCGCGCAACGAGCGCTTGCGACTCCGGTGGCCGCTTCCTAAGAGGCGCACAGGGGGGAGCGAGGTCGCCGATGCTCACGGACCGCGAAGCGCGCCAGCAGATCATTCAGATCGTCAATGAGCTCTTCGAGATGGGGCTGCTCACGGCGACCGGCGGCAACATCAGCGCCCGGGCGGCGGACGAAAGGACCCTCTGGATCACACCGAGCCAGATGTACAAGGGCGGCCTGACCGAGGCCGACCTCGTGCGCATCACCCCGGACGGCACGGTGGTCGAGGGCAACCGCGTGCCGTCGGTCGAGTTCCAGATGCACTGGCGCTGCTACGAGGCGCGCGGCGAGGCGACGGCGGCGGTGCACACGCATGCGCCGATCGCGACGGCGTTCGGCATCACCAACCAGACATTCCCGCCGATCAATACCGATGCGGTGTTCCTCGCCGACACGGTCACCGTGCCGTGGTACATGCCCGGCTCGGTCGAGCTCGCCGATGCGGTCGGCGCGGCGATGCAGCGCTCGAAGGGCTGCATTCTGCAGAACCACGGCCTGATGACCGTCGGGCCGAACCTGCGCAAGGCGGCGACGCGCGCCATGCTGCTCGAGGAGACGGCGAAGATCGTCCTCTACACGAAGCAGTTCGGCGGCAGCGTGACGCTCATCCCCGAAGACTGGCGCGAACGCCTGGCGGCGATCGCCGATTTCATCTGAAAGACCCGGGCCGTCCGCAGATTACGCAGAGGGCCGCAGATCCTGTCGCACGAGTCCCGCCAAGGCCGCGCGTCCCATACGGCGGTTCATCCCAACGGGCGTTGCTTCTGCCGGCATCTGCGTAATCCGCGTCATCTGCGGATTCCTTTCGTCGCATCGCGGCGAGCGCCCGTCTTGCGCGCCCGCTTCAATCGCGCCCGGAACGTCGCCAGCGGCAGCGTGTTGAGCACGTCGCGCTTCGTCGCCCAGCCGCGCCGCGCGACGCCGATGCCGTATTCCTCGGGAAAGCGCAGATGGGCGATGGCGTGCGCGTCGCTGTCGATCAGCAGCGGCACGCGCGCCTCGACGGTCTTGCGCACGTACTCGTCGCGCAGGTCGAGGCGGTCGGGGTAGGCGTCGATCTCCAGGGCCGTGCCGCTCCGGTTCGCCGCCGCGATGACGGCGTCGATGTCGAGGTCGATCGCCTCGCGGCGGCCGAGCTTGCGCGCCGTGGGGTGGAAGAACGCATCGACGTGGGGATGGGTGATCGCGCGCACGACGCGCGCGGTCTGCTCGGCGCGGGGCAGGTGGAAGTGCGAATGCACGGCGACGCCGACGAACTCGAGCTCGGCGAGCAGCGCATCGGGGAGATCGAGCCCGCCGTCGCGATCGATGTTCACCTCGGCACCGGCGAGCACGCGGAAGCCCCGCAGGCGGCGATTGAGCGTGCGGATCGCCTCGCGCTGCTCGCGCAGCCGGCGCTCGTCGAGCCCCATCATCGCCAGGCCCTGGGTGTGATCGGTGATCGCGATGTACTCGAGGCCGCGCGCCCGCGCCGCGGCCGCCATGTCCTCGAGGCTGTCCTTGCCGTCGGTCCACTGCGTCTGGATCTGCAGGTCGCCGCGCAGGCTGCCGGGCTCGATCAGCTTCGGCAGGCGTCCGGCGCGCGCCGCCTCGAGCTCGCCGCGCATCTCGCGCAGCTCGGGCGGGATGTACGGCAGCCCGAGCGCCGCGTAGAGCTCCGCCTCGGTCGCCCCGGCGATCTGCCGCTCGCCATCGAAGAGGCCGTACTCGTTCAGCTTCAGGCCGCGCTCGAGCGCGAGCCGCCGCAGGGCGACGTTGTGGTCCTTCGAGCCGGTGAAGTAGTTCAGCGCCGCGCCGAAGCTCGCCGCCGGCACGACCCGCAGGTCGGCATCGATGCCGGTGGCGAGCCGGACCGAGGCCTTGGTGGCACCGCTGCCGTGCACGTGCACGACCTCGGGCATGTGCGTGAACGCGTGCATCACCGCGCTGGCGGCGCGGGCGACGACGATGAAGTCGAGATCGCCGATCGTCTCCTTGTGGCGGCGCACCGACCCGGCGACGACCGCCTCGCGCACGCCGCGCACGGCGCGCAGGCGGCGCTCGATCTCGCGCGCCAGGTCGAGTACCGCGCCGAGCGGCTGGCGGCCGGACTGCTGCTTGAGGAAGCCGATGCCGCGCAGGATCTTCTGCTCGGTCTTCACGCCGCAGTGCGGCAGGCCGCGCACCTGCCCGGCACGCGCGGCGCGCTCGAGGTCGTCGACCGTGCGCACGCCGAGCGCCTCGTGCAGCAGTTTCACCATCTTCGGACCGATGCCCTCGATCGCGGTCAGCGCGACGATGTCGACCGGCGTCGCGCGCCGCAGCGCCTCGAGCTCTTCGAGGCGCCCGGTGGTGAGCAGCTCGCCGATCCGCTCGGCGATGCCCTTGCCGATGTTCGGCAGCGCGGCGAGCGCGCGCACGCCGCCGGCGGCGTGCACGGCGGCGAGCGGTTCGGCAACCCCCTGGACCGCGTCCGCCGCCTTCTCGAAGGCGCGCGGCTTGAACGGCACGCCGGTCATGTCGAGAAACAGCGCCAGCTCGCGCAGCCGGTCGGCCAGCTCGGCATTGGTCAGCGCCACGGCTGACGAGTAGACGAGCGTCGCGGGCGCGGCCAGTCCCGAACGTGTCGCGCAGGACGGGTTCGAGGACGTGCGGCGGTCGCATTCGCGGCGCGACGGCGCTAGAAGGCGCGGCGATGGCGGACTTCGTGCGGGTCGCAACGGTGAAGGAGATCCCGGCCGGGCAGGGACGGATGTTCGCGGTCAGCGGCCGGCAGATCGCGGTGTTCAACGTCGGCGGCGCGTTTCACGCGATCGACAACGTGTGCAGACATCAGCAGGGGCCGCTTGCCGAGGGCGACCTCGACGGCTGCGTCGTCACCTGCCCCTGGCACGGCTGGACCTACGACGTCACCAGCGGCACCACGCCCGACGATCCCGAGGCGCGCCTCGACTGCTTCGAGGTGAAGGTCGAGGGCGGCGAAATCTTCATCGCCGTGTGACCGGAGCGCCACTGCACCACGCGCTGGAGGGCCGCGCTTCCGCGCGGCCGCCAACGCACGCTGCCTCTTGGCATGAGGCGACGCGCGTCCGCGGCCGCGCGGAAGCGCGGCCCTCCAGCGTGGTGGAGCGAGGCGGCATTGTGAGCGTCTCCGGGCGGCGTGACCCGGCTGATCGGTTGAGTACCACCACCCCCGGTGGTAGCGACGAAGATCACCCGCATGACCGATTCGACGCCCACCGCGGCGCGCTGGGCCGAGCGCGCCGATGCCCGTCTGCTGCTCGTCCTCAGCTCCGAGCGGTCGGGCTCGACCCTGTTGCGCTCGCTGCTCGGCGAGCACAGCCGGCTCGTGTCGCCGCAGGAGCTGTTCGTGCTCCGCTATCCCGACTTCGACACCTGGCGGGCGCGCAAGGGCGTGGCGATGGAAAGCGTGCTCGAGTACTTCCGCCTCGTCGGCCGGCCGATGCGCGCCGCCGAGGTCGAGGCGGCATGCCGCGGCCGCTCGGCGGTCGATGTCGTGCGCTGGCTGCTCGAGTTCCTGCCGCCGCGCGGCATGCTCGTCGACAAGACGCCGGCCTACGCGAACGAGCCCGCGACGCTCGAGCGCACGCGGGCGCTGGAACCGTACTACGTGTGGCTCATCCGCCATCCGCTCGGCGTCATCGATTCGCAGGTGCGGCTGAAGGCCAAGCTGCGCCGCCGCAAGGCCGAGCGCGGCGGGCTGACGCGCCGCCTGCGTGCCGAGGTCGGTGACGTCGTCCGCCGCCTGCGCGGCCACGACGAGCGCGTCGCGCGCGTGCGCGAGGCGAAGTGGGTGACGCAGAACCGCAACATCGCGGCGTTCCTGCGCACCGTTCCGGAGGACCGGCAGTGCACGATCCACTTCGAGGATCTCGTGCGCGCGCCGGAGACCGAGCTGGCGCGGCTCTGCGCGGCGAGCGGGCTGGAGCGCGAGTCGCAGGTCGGGCAGCTGTCGGCGACACCGGAGATGAACCCGCATCTCGGCGACCCGAACTTTCACCAGCACCGCCAGGTCGATGCCGAAATGGCAGACGACTGGCTGGCGCGGATCAGCGAGGACTGGCTGCGGCCGGAAACGGTGGCGGCGATGACCGAGCTCGGCGTCCGGCGCCCGCGGCGCGTGCTGTCCGCGGCGCGGTGAGGCCGGGGAACACCGGGCGGAGATGACGGCGATGGACGACGCGCTCACCGCTGGCCTCACCGCGCGCGGCGCCGTGCTCGAGCCGTTCGAAGGCGTGCTGCTCCCGGCGCACTTCGGCGACCCGGATCGCGAATGGCGCGCTGCGCGCGAAGGCGCGGCGATCTTTCCCGGCAGCCTGCGCCGCCTGATCGCTGCCAGCGGCGACGATCGCGCCGACTTCCTCCAGGGCATGCTGAGTAACGACGTGAAGACGCTGGCGCCGAACGCCGGCCTCTATGCGGCGCTGCTGACGCAGACCGGCAAGGTGGTCACCGACCTGCGCGTCCATGCCGAGCCCGAGCGCCTGCTGCTCGACGTCCTCGCCTGGCGGGCCGCGGCCCTCACCGCGGCGCTGGAGCAGTACATCATCGCCGACGATGTCGAGCTCGCCGACGCCGAGCTGCAGCCGCTCGCGCAGCTCGAAGGACCGCTGGCCACCGCGGTGGCGCAGGAGGCGCTCGGCACGGCGACGCTGCCGGCGGCGCCGCTGGCGATCGAGCGCGCCAGTCTCGGCGGCGCGCCGCTGCTCGTGATCCGCGCCTCGGAGCTCGATGCCGACGGCGTGCTGTTCTGCGGCCCGGCGGAGGCGGCACTGCACGTCCTCGACGTCTGTCGCGGGGCGGGCGCCGTGCCCGCCGGCATGCGGGCGCTCGACACGCTGCGCATCGAGGCGGGCATCCCCTGGCCGGGGATCGACCTCGACGACACGACGCTGTTCCAGGAAGCCGGGCGCGATGCGGCGCTGAGCTTCACCAAGGGCTGCTATCTCGGTCAGGAGGTCGTCGAGCGCATCGCGGCACGCGGCCATGTGAACCGGCACGTCGTCGGCCTCGTGCTCGATGGCGAGGCGGTGCCGGCGCGGCGGACCGCGGTGCTGGCCGGGGGACGCGAGGTTGGCTATGTGACCAGCGCCGTGCGCTCACCGCTGCTCGAGCGGCCGATCGCGCTGGCGATCATTCATCGGAAACACGCGACGCCCGGCGAGCGGGTGGCGCGCGGCGACGGCGGTGCGGCGACCGTCGCCGCGCGGCCGTTCGTGCGGGCCGACGCGGGGGAGGACGGAGAGACATGACGCAGCTCGGCAAGATCTACGTGTCGCCCGGGGGGATGCAGCTGATCGTCACCAAGGGCGGACCGGGCGTGCTCAGCGACGGCGAGACGCCGCTGCGGCGCGCCGATGCGGGCGAGAAGTTTGCGGAGGGCACGCCGGCGGGCACGACGGTGCTGCAGCTCGGCAAGCGCTACAAGTCGACCGATGGCGCCGTCGAGGTGCTGATCAACAAGCCCGGGCCGTGCGATCTGCGCTACGACGGCCAGCCGATGGAGCTGAAGGAAGCCAAGCCGCTGCCGTCGAGCGACTGAGCGGCGCGGCGGCGAGGGCGGCGCAGCGGCATCATGGCGCGACGGGGGGAAGCGCAGGACGCCGTCCTGTTCGAGCTGCTCGACGACGGGCAGATTGCGGTCGTCACGCTCAACCGGCCCGAGCGGCGCAACGCCTACGACACGGCGATGCGCGACGCGTTCGAGGGCATCCTCACGGCCGTGCGCGATGATCCGGGCGTGCGCGCGATGATCCTGCACGGCAACGGGCCGGCATTCTCGACCGGCGGCGACGTCGCGGAATTCGGCAGCGCGCCGTCGCCGCTGCGCGCCCGCGAGGTGCGCTGGCTGCGCGACGTGTGGGGCACGCTGTGGACGCTGCCCGCGGTCACCATCGCCGCCGTGCACGGCTATGCGGTCGGCGGCGGCTTCGAGATGGCGCTGCTCTGCGATCAGTGCATCGCCGCCGCCGATGCGCGTTTCGCCCTGCCCGAGACCGGGCTCGGCATGATCCCCGGCGTCGGTGGCACGCAGACGCTCGCGCGCCTCGCCGGCACCGGGCGCGCGCTGCATCACGCGCTCAGCGGCGCGTGGCTCGATGCGAAGGCCGCCTGCGAGCTCGGCCTCGTCGCGCGCGTCGTCGCGCAGAAGCGGCTCTTCCCCGCCGCGCTGGCCGCGGCGCGGCGCGCAGCACGCCTCGATCCCGGGCTGGTACGGCGCTGCCGGCGCGCCGTGCGCGAGGGGGCCGATCTGCCGCTCGCTGCCGGTCTCGCCCTCGAGCGCCGGCTTGCGGCGGCGGGCGCCCCGTACCCAGTGAGGTCCGCATGAACACCGCGAATTTCGTCGGCCTGCCGGCGCAGATGTTTCCCGATCAGGAAATCCTCGTTTGCGGCGAGCGGCGCCTCACCTACGGCGCGCTGTGGGAGCAGATCGGCCGGCTCGGCAACGCGCTGCGCGCGCTCGGCGTCGGGCGCGGCGACCGGGTCGGCGTGCTGCAGACGAACTCCGACCACTACGTCACCGCCTACTACGCCAGTGCGGCGATCGGCGCGGTGTTCGTGCCGCTCAACTACCGCGCCAAGCCGCCCGAGCTCGAGTACATGATCAGCACCGCCGAGATCGCCGTGCTGCTCGTCGGCGGGCGCTACCTGCCGCTCGTCGACGAGCTGCGCCCGCGCCTCGGCACGGTGCGGACGTTCGTGACGCTCGATGGCGCGCATCCGGGCATGGAGCCGATCGAGGCGCTGATCGCCGCCGCCGCGCCGGAGCTCGATGAGGCGCCGATCGACGACGACGACGTCAGCATCCTCATGTACACCAGCGGCACGACATCGCTGCCGAAGGGGGTGATGCTGCGCTACACCGACTTCACCGCCTACGTCGTCGGCACCACCGACATGGCCGACGGCACGCCGCGCGGCACCGGGCTGCTGTCGGCGCCGCTCTACCACATCGCCGGCGCGACCAACATCATGACCTCGCTGTGGACCGGGCGGCGGCTCGTCGTGCTGCCGCAGTTCGAGCCCGGCGCGTGGCTCGCGGCGGTGGCGCGCGAAGGGGTGACGCACGCGTTCGTCGTGCCGACGATGCTCAAGCAGCTCATCGATCACCCCGACTTCGCGCGCACCGACCTGTCGAGCCTGCAGAACCTGTCGTACGGCGGCGCGGCGATGCCGTTCCCGGTGATCCGCCGCGCCATCGAGCTGTTCCCGCGCTCGACCGGTTTCGTCAACGCGTTCGGCCAGACCGAGACGACCTCGACGCTGACCGTCCTCGGCCCCGAGGACCACCGCCTCGACGGGTCCCCCGAGGAGGTCGAGCGCAATCTCAAGCGGCTGGTGTCGATCGGCCGGCCGCTGCCCGACGTCGAGGTGAAGGTCGTCGACGACACCGGCGCCGAGCTGCCGCGCGGCGAGATCGGCGAGCTGTGGGTGTCGACGCCGCGCACGATGAAGGGCTACGCCGGCGAGGACGGCGCGGTGACCAATCCGGCGCTCGCGGGCTGGCTGCCGACGCGCGACATGGGCTGGATCGACCGCGACAGCTACATCTTCCTCGCCGGGCGCAAGGACGACATGATCATCCGCGGCGGCGAGAACATCTCGCCCGCCGAGATCGAGGCGGTGCTCTACTCGCACAGCGGCGTCGAGGAGGCGGCGGTGATCGGCGTGCCCGACGTCGAGTGGGGCCAGCGCGTCGCCGCGGTGGTCGCGCCGCGGCCCGGCGTGACCCTCGATGCCGCCGAGCTCGCGGCGTTCTGCCGCCAGCGGCTCGCGTCGTTCAAAACCCCCGAGATCGTCCACTTCGTCGACGCGCTGCCGAAGAATCAGATGGGCAAGGTGCTGAAGAAGGACCTGCGCGCGCTGTTCGCGGCCTCGTGAGCGCCTCCCGGGCATCGCGCACCGGCGCGGCACGCGGCGGCGTGCTGTACAGCGTCCGCGACGGCGTCGCCTGGCTCGCACTGCTGCGCCCGCGGGTCGACCTCGCGCAGGCGCAGGCGCTGTGCGACGCGGCCGAGTGCATCGCGTTCGACGCGTCGGTGCGCGTCGCGGTGCTCGAGGGGCCGCGCGCCGGTTTCTGTCTCGGCAGCGACGGCGAGACGCCGGAGTGGCCGGACTGGGTCGGCGCGATCGCCAACCTCGCCGTCCCGGTCATTGCGATCGTCACCGGCGAGGCCACCGGCAGCGGCGCCGAGCTGGCGCTCGCCGCCGACCTGCGCGTCGTCGGCCCGCGCGCCGGCTTCGCGTTTCCGCACCTCGCGGCCGGTACGCTGCCGCGGCATGGCGCGACGCAGCGCCTGCCGCGGCTCATCGGGCGCATGCGCGCGCTCGAGCTGTTGCTCTCGGGGCGGCGCGTCGGGGCGCGCGAGGCGCTGCGCATCGGCCTCGTGACCCAGGTGGCGACCCAGCCGGTCACCGCCGGCCGCGCGCTCGCCGCCGAGCTGTGCGCCAAGGGACCGATCGCGCTCCGCCTCGCCAAGGAAGCGGTGCTCGCCGGCAGCGACCTGCCGCTCCCGGCCGGCATCCGCCTCGAGCAGGACCTCTACGTGCTGCTGCAGACCACGGCGGATCGTGCCGAAGGCGTGCGCGCGTTTCTGAAGAAGCGACGCCCGCGGTTCCGGGGTCGGTGAGGACGAGGGGTTGGGTTGTTGGATTTCATAGACACTAAGCGTTCATTGAAGCGCTCTGGAGGGTGCCGGTCCCTCGGCGCCTGTTGGATTGAGCGGCGCACGCCTGATCCAACAGGCGCCGAGGGACCGGTGCCCTCCAGGCGTAATAACGTAACAACCTAACAACCTGACGCCTTCTCAGCCTTCTCCTCTCGGCCACTTCGCTGGCCGCTTCTCGACGAACGCCTTGAACCCTTCCGCGCACTCCGTGCTGCGCACCGAGCGGGCGAACATCGGCATGTTGAACTCGGGCAGGGCGCGGTTCAGCTCCTGCTTGACGGCGGCGCGCGCGGCGGGGCCGGTGAGGCGGATCTGTTCCAGCGTCTGGTCGATCACCGCCGGCAGGTCGTCGTGCGGCACGACGCGGGCGACGAGGCCGATGCGCTCGGCGGTCGGCGCATCGATCACCGCGGCGGTGAAGAGCAGGTACTTCGCCAGCGCGGTGCCGACGCGCCCCGGCAGGCGGGCGGGCAGGAACGGATCGGCGACGCCGCGCAGCAGCTCCGGAGCGCGGAACGTGGCGCGCGCGGAGGCGATGGCGATGTCGCTGCACAGCGCCATGTTGAGCCCACCCCCCTGACAGAGGCCGTTCACCGCCGCGACGACGATGGCCGACGTCGTTTCGAGGGCGCGGAAGGGCAGCAGGTCGAGGCCGTCGGTCTCCCGATCGAGCCGCGCGCCGCCCTCGTGCTGGCCACCCATCTCGCCGCCGACGCAGAAGACGTCGCCGGCGCCGGTGAGCACCAGGGCATCGATCGCCGCGTCCCGATCGGCGATGACCGCCGCCTTCTTGATGCCGTGATACATCTCGATCGTGCAGGCGTTGCGGCGCTCGGGACGGTTGATGACGACGCGCAGCACGCCGTCGTGCAGCGTGCCCTCGAGGTACTGCGAATCGAGATCGACAGGGGTCATGCGGCCTCCTTCCAGCGCCGCGCACTCTGCCATGCCCCCCGCCTCCGGCGCGAGCCGTGCCTCGCACCCCAGCGCTGCTCCCGTCCATCCTGGTTCACTGCTGCACCACTGGACCGACGGGCCCCCGAGAGCGGTTGATTCGCCAGGTGGTTCCCGGCACAGAGACACGCGTCATGAGGCGGTTGCTGCGCGCGCGGGGGCAGGGCGTGCCCCCAATGAGCGCCGCGCGGCTCGATCCGGTGCCGCGCGACATCGCGCCGCACCCCGCGGCCGACGCCCGGCTCACCGTGCACGGCAAGTTCTTCTTCCGCGGCGCGGAGAAGGTCTTGCTGCGCGCCGTGACGTACGGGCCGTTTGCGCCCGGTCCGGACGGCGCGCAGGTGCCGCCGCCCGAGGTTGCGCGGCGCGATCTCGCGCTCATCGCCGCGCTCGGCGCGAACGCGGTGCGGACCTTCACCGTGCCGCCGTGCTGGTGGCTCGATGCCGCCGCGGCCGAGGGGCTGGCGGTGCTCGTCGGCGTGCCGTGGACCCAGCACGTCTGCTTCCTCGACGATGCCGCGCTGGCGCGCCGCATCCGCGCTGCGATGCGCGCTGCGGTGGCCGGCTGTGCCGGGCACGCGGCGGTGATCGGCTATCTCGTCGGCAACGAGATCCCGCCCGACGTCGTGCGCTGGAGCGGTGCGGCGCGTGTGCGGCGGTTCGTCACGGCACTCGCCGCCGCGGTGCGCGAAACCGATCCCGGGGCGCTCGTCGCCTACGCGAGCTATCCGCCGACCGAGTACCTCGATCCCGGCGAGCTCGATTTCCTCGCCTTCAACGTCTACCTGCACCACGAACCGGAGTTCCGACGCTACGTGCGGCGCCTGCAGAACCTCGCCGGCGAGCGGCCGCTGGTGCTCACCGAGCTCGGCATCGATGCGCTGCGCGAGGGACGCGACGCGCAGGCGGCGATGCTCGCCTGGCAGCTGCGCGCCGCGTACGAGCTCGGCGTCGCCGGGGCGGCGGTGTACGCGTGGACGGACGAGTGGTTCACCGGCGGGCGCGAGATCAGCGAGTGGGCCTTCGGCCTCGTCGACCGCACGCGCGCGCCGAAGCCCGCCTACGCCGCCGTGCAGCGCGTCTTCCGGGCGCCGCTGCCGCCCGTGCCGGCGCCGCCGCCGCGCGTCTCGGTGATCGTCTGCGCGTACAACGCTGCGGCGACGCTCGGCGCCTGCCTGCAGGCGCTCGCGGCGCTGCGCTATCCCGACTACGAGGTGCTCGTCGTCGACGACGGCTCGACCGATGCGACGGCGGCGATCGCCGCCGCGGCGCCCGGCGTGCGCCTGCTGGCGCACGAGAACCGCGGCCTCAGCGCGGCGCGCAACACCGGCATTGCCGCCGCCACGGGCGAGATCGTCGCGTTCACCGATGCCGATTGCGTCGCCGATCCCGACTGGCTGACCTACCTCGTGCACGGCTTCACCGCCCCCGAGGTGGCCGCCGTCGGCGGACCGAACCTGTCGCCGGCGGAGGAGTCGTGCACCGCGGCGTGCGTCGCCGCGGCGCCCGGCGGACCCGCGCACGTGCTGCTCGACGACGAGACGGCGGAGCACATCCCGGGCTGCAACATGGCGTTCCGCCGCGCGGTGCTGGTCGAGCTCGGCGGCTTCGATGCGCGCTTCCGCGCCGCCGGCGACGACGTCGACGTGTGCTGGCGGCTGCAGGACCGCGACCACCGCATCGGCTTCAGTCCGGCGGCGGTGGTCTGGCACTTCCGCCGCAACACCGTGCGCGCGTATCTCGCCCAGCAGCGCGGCTACGGGGCAGCGGAGGCGCTGCTGGCGCGCAAGCACCCGGCGCGCTTCAACGCCGTCGGACAGTCGCGCTGGCTCGGCCGCATCTACGGCGGACTCGATGTCGTGCCGCTGCCGCGCCGGCCGGTGATCTACTACGGCACGTTCGGACGGGCACTCTTCCAGACGCTCTACGAGCGGCCCGGCGCGGCGATCGCCTACCTGCCGTTCAGCGTCGAGTGGCTGCTCGCGGCGCTGCTGCTGCTCGTCGGCGCCGCGCTCGGCGGTGTGCCGGTGCTGCTCGCCGCGGTGCCGCTGCTGCTGACCGTCGGCGCCGCGGTGGCGGCGGGATGGCGCGCGCGGCTCGAGCCGCGTCACGACGGCTGGCGGGCGCGCGCGCTCGTCGCCCTGCTCACCGTGCTCGGCCCGCTGGTGCGCGGCTGGCAGCGTTACCGCTCGCGCCTGCAGCGCGCGCCGGGCATCGCCCCGGCCGCCCTGCCGCCGCCGGTCCCGGTGGTACGGTACGCGTGGCGGCAGGGCGCGGTGGAGAGCGCGTTCTGGTCGGACGCCGCGCACGACAAGGAGCACCTGCTCGCCGCGCTGATCGAGTTCCTGACGCCGCGCATGGCGCAGGTGAGCGTCGATCAGGGGTGGCGCGCCGCCGATCTCGACGTGCACGGCGGCGTCTGGGCGCGCGTCGCGGTGCTGGTTGCCGTCGAGTACCACGGCCCGCGCACCCGTCTCCTGCGCGTGCGCTGCACGCCGCGGCCGTCGGTTGCCGCGTGGGTGGCGGCGGGCGCGCTGTGCGTCGCGGCGGTGAGCGCCGGCGCCGGCGGCCGGCCGGTCGGCATCGCCGGCGCCGCGCTCGCCGCGGTCGGCCTGCTGGCGATCGCGCGCGCCGTCGTCCGCCTGGCGCGGCGCCTGCGCCAGGTGCTGGCGCTCGTCGCTGCGCGGCTCGGCCTCGTGCCGGTGGCGGCGGCCGCCGCGCGGACGGCGACGGCGCCATGATCGCGCGCCGCGCGGCCGCCGCGCTGTGGCCGTATCGCTGGCGCGTCCTGCTGGCGCTCGGCCAGATCGCGGCCATCAGCCTCGTCGAGCTGCTCAAGCCGTGGCCGCTGCAGCTGGTCGTCGATTCGGTGCTCGGCGGGCAGCCGCCGCGCTGGCCGCTCCTGCACGGCTGGTCGCGCGAGGCGCTCCTCGTCGGCGCCGCGGCCGGCCTGGTGCTGGTCTGGGTGGTGAGCGGGGCGCTGCTCGTCTGGAACATCCACACCACCGTCTCCGTCGGGCAGGCGCTGGTCACCGATCTGCGTGCGCGGCTGTACGCGCATCTGCAGCGCCTGTCGCTGTCCTTCCACGCCCGCGCCGGCATCGGCGATCTGCTCTACCGGGTCACGGGCGACACGTACGCGATCCAGACGCTGACGATGAACGGCTTCGTGCCGGTCGTCTCGGCCGTGCTGCTCCTCGCCGGCATGACCGCCGTGATGCTGCAGCTCGACGTGCGCCTGACCGCCGTGGCGCTCGGTATCGTGCCGCTGCTCCTCGCCGGCATCGCAGTGGCGAACCGGCCGCTCGCCGCCGCGGCCAATGAGCAGCGCGTCCGCGAGAGCGCCGTCTTCCAGCTCGTGCAGCGCACGCTCGCCGCGATCCGCGTCGTGCAGGCGTTCGCCGCCGAGGCCGGCGAGCAGCGGCGGTTTCTCGCCCGCAGTCGCGCCAGCCTGCGCAGCGGCCTGCGGCTCTACACGATGCAGTCCGCGTACGGCGCGGCGAGCGGCGTGCTGACCGCCGCCGGCACCGCGGTCGTGCTCGTCGCCGGCAGCTGGCAGGTGTGGGCAGGCCACATCACGGTCGGCGAGCTGCTCGTCTTTCTCGGCTACGTCGCGGGGCTGTACGCGCCGGTGAACACGCTGGTGCAGACCTACGGTGTCGTGCAGGGCGCGCGCGCCGGCGTCGCGCGCGTCTATGCGGTGCTCGACGGCGAGCCGCCGATGCCCGACGGCACGCGCGACTGGCCGGGACCGGTGCGCGGCCGCATCGAGCTGCGCGGCGTCTCGTATCACTACCCGAACGGCCGCGCGGCGTTGCGCGACATCACGCTGCGCATCGAGCCCGGCGAGTGCCTGGCGATCGTCGGCGCGAGCGGCGCCGGCAAGAGCACGCTCGTCAGCCTGCTGCCGCGGCTCTTCGATCCCAGCGCCGGCACGGTGCTGATCGACGGCCTCGACGTGCGCACCCTGCGGCTCGCGGCGCTGCGCCGGGCGATCGCCATGGTGCTGCAGCCGCCGATCGCGTTCCCGGCCAGCGTCCACGACAACATCGCCTACGGCTGTCCCGCGGCGTCGCGCGCCGGCGTCGAAGCGGCGGCGCGCCTCGCGCAGGCGCACGAGTTCATCACCCGGCTGCCGGCCGGATACGACACCGTGCTCGGCGAGCAGGGGGCGACCCTCTCCGAGGGCGAGCGGCAGCGACTGACGATCGCCCGCGCCGTGCTGCGCGATGCCCCGATCCTCGTCTTCGACGAGCCGACGGCGGCGCTCGACACCGCCACCGAGGCGGCGCTGCTCGGCGCGCTCGACACGGTGATCGCCGGGCGCACGACGCTGATCATCGCGCACCGCCTGAGCACGCTGCGCCGCGCCACGCGGGTCGCGGTGCTCGAGGACGGCGCGCTGGTCGAGCTCGGGACCCCGGCGGAGCTGCTGGCGCGCGGCGGCGCGTTCGCCCGCCTGCACACGGCGCAGGTCGCCGACACCTCGATGGCGGGATGAACCTGCGCGTCGTCGTGGCCGGTGGCCTCGCGCACCACCCGGTAGCCGCCGGCGGGTACGCCTGGATTCCGCTGCAGTGGCTGCTCGGCTTCCGCGGCCTCGGCGCCGAGGTGACCTACATCGAGCATCTCGATCCCGGCGACTGCCGCGACGCCGCGGGGCAGCCGGCGCGGCCTGCCGGATCGGCGAACGCCGCCTGGTTCGAGCGCGTGCTGGCGGCGCACGCGATTCCCGGCGGGCTCCTGCGGCGCGACGGCGGTGCCGTCGCCGGGCTCTCGCCGGTCGAGGTGCGGGACCGCATCGCGGCCGCCGACGTGTTCATCAACCTGTCGGGGCGCTGGCATCTCGGCGCTGCCGGCGCGCGCCGGCGCGTCTACGTCGACCTCGATCCCGGCTTCACGCAGATCTGGCAGGCGGCGTACGGCGTCGACATGCATCTCGCCGGCCACGACGTGTACGTCACCGTCGGTGCCAACCTCGGCCGGCCGGTGTGTCCGCTGCCCGATCTCGGCCTCGCGTGGCTGCACCTGCCGCCGCCGGTGGTGCTCGAGGCGTGGCTGCCCGCCGGCGAGCCGGGCGCGGCGTACACCACCGTCGCCGACTGGCGCGGCTACGGGCCGGTACAGTGGCAGGGGCGCTGGTACAAGCAGAAGGCCGACGAGCTGTTGCGCCTGCTCGAGCTGCCGGGGCGCGTCGGCGTGCCGCTCGAGCTCTGTCTCGCGATCCATCCCGACGAGCCCGACCTGCCGCGTCTGCGTGCCGCGGGTTGGCGGCTGGTCGATCCGCACGTGCATGCGGCGGATCCCGACACCTACCGCGCGTACGTGCGCGCCTCGCGCGGCGAGCTCTCGGTCGCCAAGCACGGCTACGTCGCCGGGCGCACCGGCTGGGTGAGCGATCGCACGGTCTGCTATCTCGCCGCCGGGCGGCCGGCGATCGTGCAGGACACGGGCATCGGCGCGCACCTGCCGGTCGGCGACGGGCTGCTCGTCTTCGACGACGTCGCGAGCGCCGTGCGCGCGCTCGAGACGGTCGAGCGACGCTACGCGCACCACGCGCAGGCGGCGCGCGCGCTCGCCGTCGAGCACTTCGCCGCCGGCCGCGTGCTCACCCGGCTGCTCGAGCACCTCGCCTGAGCGGCGCGGCGCCGCTCAGATCGCGTAGCGCTTCACCAGCTGGCGCGCGATGATCTGGCGCTGGATCTCGTTCGTGCCCTCGCCGATGATCATCAGCGGCGCGTCGCGGTAGAAGCGCTCGACCGGGAACTCGGTCGTGTAGCCGTAGCCGCCGAGGACGCGCATCGCCTCGAGCGTCACCCAGCCACACGTCTCGGAGGCGAACAGCTTCGCCATGCCCGCCTCGAGGTCGCAGCGCTCGCCGGCGTCCTTCTTCCACGCCGCCTGACGGACGAGCAGCCGCGCCGCCTCGATGCGCGTCGCCATGTCGGCGAGCTTGAGCTGGATCGCCTGGTGCTCGCAGATCGGCTTGCCGAACGTCTCGCGCTGCTGGGCATAGCGGATCGCGTGCTCGAACGCGGCGCGCGCGACGCCGACGGCGCGCGAGGCGATGTTGATGCGCCCGACCTCGAGCCCGTTCAGCACCTGCTGCATGCCGCGGCCCTCGACGCCGCCGAGCAGGTTGGCGACCGGCACCTGGAAGTCCTCGAACGCGATCTCGACGGTGTCGACGCCCTTGTAGCCGATCTTGTGGATGTCGCGGCTGACCGTCACGCCCGGACCCTTCTCGGCGATCAGCAGGCTCATCCCGTGGTGCGCCGGCTCGGCATGCGGGTCGGTCTTGCACACCAGCGCGAAGAGATTGCCCTCGCGCCCGTTGGTGACGAACATCTTGCTGCCGTTGACGACGTACGTGTCGCCGCGCCGTGTCGCGGCGGTGCGGATGCGCTGCACGTCGCTGCCGGCGTGCGCCTCCGTGAGACACAGCGCACCGCGGAGCTCGCCGCGCGCCATCCGGGCGAGATAGCGCGCCCGCTGGTCCTCGGTGCCCTGCGTGCGGATCAGGTAGGCGAGCAGCAGGTGCGTGTTGAGGATGCCGCTGAGGCTCATCCAGCCGACGCAGAGCTCCTCGATGAGCATCGCGTAGGTCGAGAAGTCGAGCCCGAGACCGCCGTGCTCGGTGGGGATCGTCGCGCCGAAGAGCCCGAGCTCCTGCATGCGGGCGACGAGCCGGTGTGGGTACTCGTTGCGGTGCTCGAGGTCGCTGGCGACCGGCACGACCTCGCGCTCGACGAAGCGGCGGATGGTGGCGATCAGCTCGGCCTGGGTTTCCGACGGTGCGCCAAATGCGCTGGTCGTGCTCACGGATCGGTCCTCCTCGGGCAGGGTGCCGTATTTCGTACCACAGGCGCGACATTGTCCAGCCAGCCGTCAGCTGTCACCCCTCACCGGTGAGCCCCGGCTCACACCCCCTCAGCAAGCGGGCGGCGGCGGAGAGCGGGCCCCCGGACGGCGGACAGCGGAAGGCGGGGAGCTGGCCAACCAATGTGCCCTTGACCACCTGCCGGGATCGTGGTTCTTCGATCGATTGCAGCAGGAGGAACACGACGTGCGAGTGGCGGTGTGGGGATGTCTTCTGGTGGCGGCGGTCATCGGCGCGACCGCGCCGGCACGGGCAACGGAAGCGGAGTTGCGCGCCGCGGTGCGGCGCCGTCCGGTCATCGAGGTCTGGAAGGGCGAGCGGCGTATGGAACTGCGCGCCGGCGACGAAGTCATCCGCCGCTTCCCGATCGTCCTCGGGCGGGCGCCGCGCTACGCCAAGGAACAACGCGGCGACCTGCGCACGCCGGTCGGCCGCTATTACATCAGCCACAAGAAATACAGCCGCTTCCACCGCTTCCTCGGCATCAGCTACCCGAATGTCGAGGACGCCGAACGCGGCTACCAGCGCGGTCTGATCAACGCCGGCCAGTGGGCCGACATCTTCTTCGCCAACCTCAGCGGCCAGATGCCGTCGGCCAGCACGAGCCTCGGCGGCTGGGTCGGCATCCACGGCTTCGGGCACCGCGCCTACGCCCCGATCGACTGGACCGAAGGCTGCATCGCCGTGTCGAACGACGAGATCGAGTACCTCTTCGACATCACACCGATCGGCACGCCGGTGATCATCAATGAATAGGTTGTTAGTTGTCAGGTTGTTAGGTCGAGAGATCCAAGAAACCTGACAACTAGCAACTCAACAACCTGAGAACCTGCTGTCACCGGAAGAGATCGAACTCTTTCTCCCGAATCAGTTCCCGTCCCGAGCCCTCGCCGGGCGTGAACTCGTAGCCGCGCACGAGCGCGGCGGGCAGGCCGGCGCCCTTGCGCATCACCAGGCCGGCGGCGGCGGCGAGCGCGTCGGCCTGCGCCTGCACGGTGTGCTTGAGCGTGCGGCCGTCGAGGTCGGTGCTGCCGCGCAGATCGAGCAGGGCGGGCATGCCGGCGACGCCGAGCGCGAAGTCGACGAGTCCCTGGCGCCACGGACGGCCGAACGTGTCGGTGACGATCGTGGCGATCTGCTGCCCGGTGCGCGCCGCGATGGCCGTGCAGATCGCGCGCGCCGAGGCATCGGGATCGAGCGGCAGCAGGACGACGACCTCGGGGTCGCCGCTGTTCGATTCGTCGACGCCGGCGTTCGCGCACACCCAGCCGGGACCGGTCTCGACGATGAGATTGCCGCGGTCCATGCGCACGATGCGCCGCGTCTCGCGCAGGATCACCTCGACGACGCGCGCATCCTTGCCCTGCGTCTGCGCCGCGAGCTGTCGCGCGAACGCCGACGGCGTCACCGTGCGCAGGTCGACGAGGCGGCCCTCGGCCTTCGAGACGACCTTCTGGCAGACGACCAGCACGTCGCCGTCGCGCGGCGCCTGGCCGGCGCGTGCGAGCGCATCGAGCAGCAGCGCCGGCAGATCGTCGTCGGGCTGGATCGCCGGCAGGCCGGGGATCGGAAGGATCGCGATGGTCATGGGTCCTCCATCACCCGGCGTTGCATACAAGCCGCGGGAATCGGCGTGCGCTTCTTCATCCGTGGGACCGCCTATGGCCTATGGCCGGAGAGGCTGCTGGCCAGAGGCCAGACGCCACGAGCGCGCGCCCCGATCGCAGGCGCCGACGGAGCGGCGCCCTGCCGTTGTCCGGACCGGGCGCGCGTCACGACGGGTCTCCGAGCGCCCGCAGGACCGTGCGTGCCAGCGCGCGCGAGCGGGCCGGCGTACGCATGATCGTGTCGGCGATCACCGGCCGCAGCCCGAGATCGGCGATGCGTGGCGCGAGCGCGGCGTCGCGCTCGTCGAGCACGAACACGGCGGCGAGATCGCGGTAGAGGCGGGCGACGCCGACGGCCGACACCTCGTGGCCGAGGCCGCGCAGCATCCGGTCGAGCGGGCCCTTGATCGGCAGTCCGCGCACCAGCGGCGAGATGGCGACGACGCGCGAGCGGCGGCGGCGCAGCACGTCGCGCACGCCGCGCACGGCGAGGATCGGGCCGATGCTGACCAGCGGGTTCGACGGCGGCAGGATGATCGCGTCGGCGCCGCGCAGCGCGGCGAGCACGCCGGGCGCCGGACGGGCGCGCTGCGCGCCGGCGTAGCGCACGGCCTGGACGCGCCCGCGGCCGCGGCGGTGCACGAGGTAATCCTGGAAGGCGATCGTGCCGCGGCCGGCGAGCGTGATGCGCGTGCGCACCGGGTCGTCGCTCATCGGCAGCAGGTGCTGGCCGACGCCGTGGCGCGCGGCGATGGTGCGCGTCACGGCGCTCAGCCGGCGGCCGGCGCGCAACGCCTCGGTGCGGAAGATGTGCGTCGCGAGATCGCGATCGCCGAGCTGGAACCAGGTATCGGCGTAGTAGCGCCGCAGCGCCTCGAGGCAGGTGAACGTATCGCCGGCGAGGCCCCAGCCGTGCGGGCCGACGCGCCCGGCGAGCGTGTACGTCACCGTGTCGAGGTCGGGCGAGACGTGCAGGCCGAAGAACGTGTCGTCATCGGCCGTATTGACGACGATGGTCAGCCGCGCCGGGTCAAGCAGCGTGCACAGGCCCCGCAGGAACCGCGCTGCCCCCACGCCGCCAGCCAGCACCGCGACCCGGCTCGGTGCCGCCGTCCGCCGCGAATCGCCCATAGGTGGTCGTCCGTTGCACGGGGATGCGCCCCGCCGCGCGAATCAGCGCGATGATGTCCGCCTCGGGCAGGTACTCGCCGAAGTCGGCGCCGGCCGACTTCGAGATCGATTCCTCCATCAGCGTGCCGCCAAAGTCGTTGCAGCCGGCCTGCAGCGTCAGCTGCGCGAGCTCGGTGCCGAGCTTCACCCACGAGGTCTGCAGGTTGTCGATCCAGCCGCGCAGCAGGAGTCGCGACGTCGCGTAGACGCGCAGGTCGAGCAGCCCGACCGGCGGCGGCATGACGAGCCCCTTGCGGTAGAGCTGCGTCAGCGTGTGGATGAAGCGCAGCGGCACGAACTCGGTGAAGCCACCGGTGCGCTGCTGCAGCGTGCGGATGAGCACGAGGTGGCGCGCGATGTGGCCGGGCGTCTCGATGTGGCCGTACATCACCGTCGCGCTCGAGCGCAGGCCGAGCTCGTGCGCGGTGGTGATGATCTCCACCCAGGTACGCACGTCGACCTTCTTGTGGCTCAGCACCTCGCGGACGTCGTCGTCGAGGATCTCGGCGGCCGTGCCGGGGATCGTGCCGAGACCGGCATCGCGCAGCATGGTGAGGTAGTCGCGATACGTCATGCCGGTGCGCCGGGCGCCGTACATGACCTCCATCGGCGAGAACGCGTGGATGTGCAGCCGCGGATGGCGGGCGCGGATCGCCTGCAGGAGGTCGCGGTAGAAGAACGCGTCGCTCTCCGGATTGATGCCGCCCTGCATGCAGACTTCGTGCGCCCCGCGGTCGACCGCGTCCTGCACCTTCGCCAGCACGTCGTCGAGCGAATGGTTGTACGCGGTCGGGTCCTTGCGGTGCACCGCGAACGCGCAGAACTGGCAGCCGACGAAGCAGACGTTGGTCCAGTTGATGTTGCGGTTGATGACGTACGTCACCTCGTCGCCGACGTCGGCGGCGCGCACGGTGTCGGCGGCGCGCACCAGCGCGGCGAGATCGTCGCCGTCGACCTGCAGCAGCGCCTCGCCGTCCTCGGCGGTGAGCTCGCCGCCGGCGAGGGCGCGCTCGAGGCGTGCCGCGGTGGGCGGAGTCGCGGCGCCGAGCAGCGCCGCGAGCGGGCGGGGATCGCCGATCACCGCGCGAACGTCATCCCACATGGTGCTCTCCTTGCGCGCGCCGGCCGGCGAGGCGCGGCGCGAGCGCCGGGTCGATCCAGCCGTCGGCGGCCACGTACTCGGGATAAACCGGCAGGCGCGGCGCCAGCGTGAACCCGTCGGCGCGGCAGGTCGCGGCGAGGGCCTCGACCTCGGGCCACGGCGCCTCGGGGTTCACGTAGTCGCGCGTCACCGGCGAGATGCCGCCCCAGTCGTTGATGCCCGCGGCGAGGAAGAGGCGGTGGTCGAACGGGCTGAGATTCGGCGGCGCCTGGATGTTCATCGCCGGCAGCATGAGGCGCGCGACGGCGATCGTGCGGGCGACGTCGAGGCTCTCGGGCTCGGGCGCCGCCGCCATGCGCGTGCGCGGCTTGGCGCGGAAGTTCTGGATGATGATCTCCTGGATGTGCCCGTACGCGGCGTGCAGGTCGCCGATGGCGCGCAGGCTGGCGACGCGCTCGGCGAGCGTCTCGCCGATGCCGAGCAGAATCCCGGTGGTGAACGGAATGCGCAGCTCGCCGGCGGTGCGCAGCATCGCGAGACGCAGCGCCGGGTCCTTGTCCGGCGCCTGCTGATGCGCGCCGCCGCGGCCGCGCAGGCGGGGGCTGATCGACTCGAGCATCAGCCCCATGCTGACGTTCAGCGGGCGCAGCGCGACGAGCTCGTCGCGCGTCATCACGCCGGCGTTGGTGTGCGGCAGCAGCCCCTCGTCGAGCGCGATCGCGCAGCACTGCGCGACGTAGTCGATCGTCGATGCGTGCCCGAGCACGGCGAGCGTCGTCCGGTAGGAGCGGTAGGCGCGCTCGGGCTTGTCGCCGAGGCAGAGCAGCGCCTCCTGGCATCCCTGCGCCGCACCACGCCGGCTCCAGGCGCGGACCTCCTCGGGCAGCATCGTCCACGCGTCGGGCGCGTCCGGATCCTGGCGGAACGTGCAGTACGAGCAGCGGTCGAGGCAGAGATTGGTGATCGGCAGGAAGACCTTCGGCGAATACGTGAGCTGCGTGCCCTTGTGGCGCGTGCGCACGCGGCCGGCGACGGCGAGCAGCACGGCGGTGTGCGCCGCGGGCATGGCCAGCAGCGCCAGCGCCTCGGCGTCGGTCAGTGCCTCGCCGGCGAGCGCCCGCTCGAGCGCCGTGCGGGCAGGGGCCTCGACGGCAGCGAGCTGTCCGTCGGCACCGTCAGTCTCGTACATCCCGTACATGGGCGCGTGCCGCTGTTGGGGTATAGGGAGCGCTCCGACGGCGAGTCAAGGTGACGGCGGCCCGGCGCGCAGGCGCGGCGGCGTCAGCACCCGGCCGCGCCATGCCGAGTGCGCGGATGCCGGGCGCCCGTGCTTACGCGGCGCGCGAGGTGAGGGCGCGATGCACGCGGACCGCGAGCGCCCCGTCCGGCCCGGCGTGCTCGCGTACGAAGCTGTCGGCGCGCTCGAAGGAGACCGGGTCGAACAGCGTGCGGCAGACGTCGAGCAGGCGCGCGGCGCACGGCTCGGGCAGGGCGCCGATGCCGGTGTCGGGCAGCGCGGCGTCGTCGAACGCGATGTCGACCGCCTCGGGGTCGAGCGGCGCGAGGATCGTGCGCACCGCGGCGATCATCGCGTCGAGCTGCGCGTCGCTGATGACGTGCGGGTAGAAGTGCCGGTCGAGGGCGCGGCGCAGCAGCGGCTCGTCGACGTCGACCCACACGGTGAGCGGTGGCGGGCCGCCCTGGACGAGCTCGTAGTGCCGCGGTCCCTCGGCATGGGGGCGCCAGCTGCGCACCGCGAGCAACTCGCTGCCGGCGGTGGCGACCGTGAACCAGCGCGTCGCCATCGGATCCCACACCGGGCGATCGACCGCGGCCCGGTCGCCGCTGCGTTCGGCGAGGATGATGCCGTGCGCCTCGTGCGCGGCGCGGAACGCCGCCAGCTCGGCCGCGTCCTCGTCGTGCGCCGGATCGAAGCCGGGCAGCGACAGCGGGGTGAGCCGCCCGCAGGCGCGGCAGAGCAGGAACTGGTCGCGTCGACCGGGGCGCTCAGGCATGGGGCACCTTCGGCGGGCGCTGCTCGGGGCTGACGACCGGCACGGCGACGATGAAGTGCGTGCCGCCGCTGTCGCCGCTGCGCACACGCAGCGAACCGGCGAGGAACTCGGCGAGCCGCGACGCCATGCGCAGCCCGAGCCCGAGGCCGCGCGGCCGCGGCGCCGGCCCGGGGACGATGTCTTCGACGAGCTGGGCGATGTCGGCGTCGTGGATGCCGATGCCGGTATCGCGCACCGACAGCTCGACCTGCGTGCGGTCGGTGGTGAGCCGCGCCCCGAGCGCGATCGAGCCGTCGGGCGTGAACTTCACCGCGTTGTCGATCAGCGCCCAGAGGATGCGTTCGAGCTTGTGCTCGTCGCTGGTGATCCACAGCGGCGTCAGATCGCCTTCGACCGCGAGCGTCAGGCCGCGCTGCCGGGCGGCGGCGGCGAACTGGCGGCCGACGCGGCGCAGCGTCTCGCGCGCATCGAACGTCGAGATCGTCAGCCGCAGCTCGCCGGCGTCGAGCGAGTTGAGCAGCAGGACGGTCTCGATCAGGTTGAGCAGCTTCTGCGAGTTCGCCTGGATGCGATCGAACGCGACGCGCTGGTCGTCGGTGAGCCGCGTGTGCAGCTCCTCGGTGAGGATCGAGTTGTAGCCGATGATCGCGCTCAGCGGCGTGCGCAGCTCGTGCGAGAGGTTGGCGAGAAAGTCGTCCTTGGCGCGCCGGGCGCGCAGCGCCTCGCGGCGGCGATCGAGCGCGCGGTGCACGAGCGAGGAGATCTGCGGCACGTCGAACGGCTTGGTGACGTAGTCGAAGACGTGGTTGCGCAGGCCGCGGACGGCCGAATCGAGCGAGGCGTAGCCGGTGACGACGATGATCTCGATGTCGGGGTCATGGCGCTTGATGTGTTCCATCACCTCGACACCCGGCATGCCCGGCATGCGCAGATCGAGCGTGACGACGTCGATCGGCTGCTGGTGCAGGATGCTCAACGCCTCCTGCCCGCCGGGAGCGGTGTAGACGTCGAACTCGGACTTGAAGACCATGCGCAGCGACTCGGTCGGTCCGCGCTCGTCATCGACGATCAGCAACGAAGCTTTGTTGTCCATTCCCCCGTCCGGCCGCTGGTGGGCCCGCGGGGGACAGCAGCTAACGTGCCACGTGACGTAAAAACGCTGCGCGCGCCGGCCCGGCGCCGCATCCGCCATGCGCTTCGCCGTGCAACGGTACGGGAAATCGAGAGAATGTGGCCTGGCATCGCGCCGTGCAGCATTTCGTCTGCGCCGGCGGGTGGAATGGCATCGTACAAATCCGAACGCGGGCGAGGTACGAAATTGACGCTCGCCATTCCTGTCACGCTCCCGCCGCGCGCTGCGGCCCCGACGCCAGGCCATGCCCGCGGCTAGCGCCAGGCGGCCGCGGCCTGCAATGTCGTCACCGCATCGATGCGCCGGCGCTCGTCACCGCATGGCGGCGGGCGAGGCGAGGCACACGAGCAGCCGCCGCGGCGCGGGAGGACAGGGAGTGGCGTGAATCCCGTCATCTCGAATCCGAGAGAGCAGCGACTCGGTGTCCTCTCGTTCTCGGTGGCCGACTGGTTTCGGGGCTGTCCGAGCCTGCGGCTCCTGACGTACAACGCCGGCGTGACCCGTCGGATCGTGTTCCTGCTGCTCGCGGTGTGCTGCGCCGGCGGGCTCGCCGCGGCGCCCGCCGCGGCGCGGACGACGTGCAATCTGCACCGTGCTCCGCAGTGCGGCGGGGGCGAGTGCCGCGCCGGGCAGACGTGCGTGGCCGAGAATGACCGCTGCGTCTGTCGCGACGGCGACCGCGCGCCGCGCAGCGGCGCGACGGACGGCACGTGCTCGGCGAGCGGGCCGGCGCACTGCGGCGGCGACTGCTCGATTGTGTGTCCCGCCGGGACGCGCGCGGTCTGCCACAGCGGCCGCTGCGCGCCCGGCGGCGACCGCGACTGCGTGTGCGAGCGCACGACGCGCTGCCGATGTGACTAGACGCGGCGCGCTGCGGGACCTGCGGCGGCGATCGCCGGCGCCACCGCGCGCGCCTGGCGCACCGGGCGCCAGGCCGCCCTGAGCCGCATCGGGCTCGCCGCGGGCAGCTATCGGCAGCGCACCGCACCGCCACGGCCGCTGCAGGCGGCGGTCGTGGTGCCGCACTGGCCGCTTTCCGCGCTCGGCGGATCGACGATCAGGGTGCCGGTGACGGCGGCGGCGTCCGGGGTGAGGCCGTACGCGGCATCGCGTCCCGTCACCCTGAAGTCGATCAACCCCGGCTCGCGATGGGAGAAGTTCTTGATCACCACCGACGTGATGCCGTGCGGCGGCATCGCGCTCCGGTTGACGTAGCGCCAGCGCCGGCCGGTCGCGGACACGCGCCACCCGGTCTTCGTCACGGTGTCGTACGGACCGCCGGGAATGAACGTCTCGAGCAGCGCCGTGCCGAGCTCGTCCGTGAGCACGATGCCGATGCCGGAGACGAGGGGGTCGAGTCCCGGAGTGAACGGATGCGGCAGCACCACGCGGCCGCTGAACGCCAGCGTCTCGTCACCCGGCGGCGTGTCGAGGCGCGCGACGCGCAGCGCCGAGCGCGTCATCGGCGCCGCGCTCGCGCAGGCGAGCGGGCAGGGGCCGAGCGGGCCGGGGTCGCCGAGCGGCGGCGGCGGATCGACGGGCTGCTCGTCGCTGACGACGAACGCGACCGTCATCACGAACGGACCGCGCGCCGGCTCGAGGCCGAGGCAGAGTCGCGCCGGCACCCCGAGGCTGAGGTTGCTGCTGAACGTCGTTGCGCTGTGTCCGTGCACCCAGCGATACGGACTGGAATTGGCGGGGATGGTCGCGACGTTGCCGGTCACCACCGTGCCGCTGACCGGCTGAACGAGCTCGGCAGTACGCACCGGCGTCCCGATCAGCACGGCCTGCTGGGCGCCATCGCCGGTGAACTGGTTGTCGAGAATCTCGTTGTGATCGTCCTCGACGCGCACGCCGTAGGTGACGTTCTGGAAAACGTTGTCGCGGATGACGTTGCCGTCCGCCTGGTCGAGCGTGTAGCCGGGCGCGTACTGCGGATCGCTGCACTGCATGGGCGCGACGTTCTCGCCCATGCGTGCTCCGATCCAGATGCCGTTGGTGCCGCCGGTGATCGTGTTGTGCTCGATCAGGTTGCCATCGGCACCGTAGCGGCGATGCCACCAGCGTTCCGGCCGCAGCGTCACGAACTCGCCGCAGTTCTTGTAGAGGAAGATGGCGCCGTAGGCGTTGCCGGCGAAGCGGTTGTTGCGGATGGTGCTGGTGCGCGCGCCGTCGATCGACAGGCCCTCGCGACCGGTGCCGTAGTACCACAGGTTGTCGAGCCCGCTCTGGTCGAAGACCTGCCAGTGCGGGCCGTTCTCGCCGAAGCCGTTGTCGATGATGTCGCAGTCTTCGACGAGCGTGTCCTTCGACCCGTGCTCGAGGTAGATGCCCGAGCTGCCGGATCCTTCGACGTGCAGGCGGCGCAGCGTGACGTCGGTGACGTAACCATCGACGAAGATGCCGACGCCGCGCGAGTTCAACAGCGTGACGTCCTCGATGAGGATGTTCGCGAAGCCGTTCTCGTACTCGACCCCCTCGCCGAGCTCGCGGAAGCCGTCGCGTGTGATGCGGATGTTGTTGAGGAAGCCCTCGATCTCGCAGTTGCGCACGGTGATGTTCGCCAGCGGCGTGTCCGTCGGGGCGCTGATCTCGATGCCGCGCTGGCGCATGGGACCGTAGAGGCGCGCGCCCTGGCAGTCGAGCGTGACGTTCGAGGTGTGGATGCGGATGCCGCGCGTCCACTCGCACGACGGATCGAGGTGCGAGTCCTGCGTGATCTCGACGAGATCCGCCGCCCGGCTGCAGTCGATCAGCTGCGAGCCAGGCCCCGGCTGGGCGCTTGCGGCCGCGGCGAACCCGAGAATGGTGACGACCAGGCCAACCAGCGACGCGCCGTGCATGCGTCCCCGCTAGGCGGCGGTGTGTCGCCAGTCAAGGTCGAAGCTCGCCCGGGCGAGCTCCCCCAACCGCCTCTACCCCAAACCCGGCTTCGCGCCTGAACACGTCGCCGTCGACCAGCGACAGGTTGTTGGGTTGTTGGTTGTCAGGTTGTTAGTGCGCATCGGCTCACAGCTTCATGCTAACAACGGAATAACCCAACAACTAACAACCTCGTGGACGTCAAGGCGCTGTGGGTGCAAAGCCCCCGGCCCCCAGCCCACCAGCCTATAGGGTTGGGGTCAGCGGTACATCTCGGTCGCCGGTTCCGCGGCTCAGGATGCGCAGCCGTGCAGCGCGGCGGCGACGGCGCGCAGCAGGTCGTCGATGCGCACGCCGTCGTCATCGCGGTCGAGCCCGGCGCAGCTGTCGGGTGTCATGCGCTCGAGCGCGATGGCGACGCCGGCGACGAGCTCCTCGACGCTGACCGCGCCGTCGCCGTTGCAGTCGCCGGCGCACGGCGGCGCGGGCAGGGCGGGGTAGAGAACGTCGCGGCCGCCGCGGTCGTCGGGGGCGAGCGAGGGGTCGGCGAGGCGCGCGGCGAGGCCGAGGAGATCCTCGGGATTCGCCTGCGACAGGCCGCCCCACATGATCGGCAGCTGCGCCCCCGGCGTGTCGAGCGGGATAGACGACAGCATGAACCCCGCGAACGGATTCGCCGGGTCGATCGGCATCTCGTTGTACGGGTCGGTGTCGGTGTCGAAGAACGGATGATCGTTCGGATGGCCGAGGCCGAGCGCGTGGCCGACCTCGTGGGTGATGAGGATCTGCAGCGCGCTGGCGAGCGACTCGAGCGGAAAGCCGAGCCCGGCGAGGAGATCGATGCCGCCTTCGAGCCGCGTGCGGTTGAGGAAGACGTCGGCGCCGACGATGACGTCGCCGGGCAGCACCTGGCCGTTTGTCAGACGCCGCGCCGCGGCCGGGAGGATCTCCGCGTCGGCGAAGCCGAAGAACGTCGTCGTCAGCGGCCGGGCGAAGACGTCGATCTCCAGCCCCTGCGTCGGACCTTCCACCGCCGCACCGTCGAAGTGCAGCTCGAAGCGCAGCGCCGGCGACTCCCACGCGGCGAACGCGCGGCGTACGGTTTCCTCGACCAGCGCCGCGACTTCGGTCTCGCTGACGTCGTAGTGCGCCTGCACGCGCGCCGTGCCGAGATTGGCCGCGAAGTCCGGCTCGATCGCCACCTGGATGCCGTCGTGCAGCCCGGTGCCGCGGCCGAACGGGTCGGGCTCGGCCGACCAGCGCGCCGCCGCCGCCAGGCGGGTATCGATGTCGTCGCCGCCCGGATCATCGAGCAGCGAGAACGCGGCCGCGTCGCTGGTCGAACACAGCGCGAACGCCAGCACCGCAAGCCACAGCTTCAATGGTGTCCTGGCCATGTCGGTCTCTTCCCGTCACCACGGCGAAGACGCAAGCATCCGCAGATTCCGCGCGTCGCAGAGCGGATCCGGATCTGCGCCATCTGCGCAATCTGCGGATTGCGGCACTCTCGCACCCCGTGACATCGCCTTCGTGTCAGCAGCCGAGCAGCGCGACGTTCACCGCGGCGATCAGCTCGTTGATCACGAGGTTGCCGTCGCCGTTGCCGTCGGCGGCGGCGCAGTCGTCGATTGCGCCGCTGCCGAGCGCGATGGTGACGGCGCGGATGAGCTCGTCGATCGCCACCGCGCGATCGCCGTCGCAATCGCCGGCGCAGGCCGGCGGTTCGCTGCCTTCGCAGGCGTCGCCGATGCCGTTGTCGTCGGCGTCGGTCTGGTCGGGATTCGCGACCGCCTGGCAGTTGTCGACGGCGTCCATCACGCCGTCGCCGTCGGCATCGACCGAACCGGTCTGGTTGAACACGTCGCCGCGCGCGAGCTCGACGGTGACGATCCGCTCGTCGTCGGCATTGTCCGTCGCGCGCACGGTCAGCATGGCGGTCGCCGCCGTGCCCGGCGGGATCATCGCGGGATCGGCGCTGACCGTGAGGACGGCCGGCGCCACGCCGCTCGCGCCGAGCGCGCCATCGAGGAGCAGCCATGCCGCGTCGCTCTGCACCTCGAACTCGAGCGTGCCGCTGCCGGCGTTCGAGATCTCGAGCATCTCGGTCTGCAACGGGAGGTCGCCGTTGTCGACGTGCCAGCCGATCGCCTGCGGTTCGACCGACAGGGTCGGGCCGAGCGGCGCCAGCGCGTCGCCGACCTCGACGACGATCGAGGCGCTGGCCGACAGGCCGGCGCTGTTCGTCGCCGTCACGCTCACCGTATTGGTGCCGACCTGCAGCGCGCTGGTCTGCACGACCGCGCCGGTGCCGATGTCCCCGTACTGATTCGCCCAGACGATCGCCTCGTCGACAAGCGTGCCGTCCTGGAGATCGCGCGCGGCGGCTTCGAACGTGACGAGCTGGTTCCAGTCGACCCGCTGGCCGTCGGGCGGCGACACGATCACCACCTCGGGTGGCCGGGCGGCGACGGTGAACGGCGCGCTCAGCGCCGCCGCGGTGTGCACGCCGTCGGTGGCGACGACGCGGAGTTGCGTCAGCCCGCCGGCGAGGCGGGTCGAGTCGAGCGACAGCGTCGTTCCGGCGATCGAAAGCTCGACCGGCGTGAACGTCGTTCCGCCGTCGCGGGTGGCGAAGAGATCGAACTGCAGCGCGTCGCCGTCGGGATCGCTGGCGGTCCACGTGACGGTGACCAGCCCGTCGACCGGATCGGGCGCATCCGGCAGGGCGACGTCGGAGATGACCGGCGGGCTGGCGCTGACGACAGCACTCGCCAGCGCCCGACCGGTGTCGTTCTCGACGACGCGCAGCGCCGTCGTGCCGGGGAGAAACGGCACCATGAGATCGAACGCCACGTAGCCGGGCGCGCCATCGGCGATCGGCAGCGCGGTGAACGGATGGCTGGCGAGCACGCCGTCGCCGGCGGCGAGCTCGAGCGTGAACGGGCCGGGCTCGGGCGGCGTCGGGTCGCCGGCGGTGGGCACGCGGCGCACGATGCCGAAGCCGCCGTTCCCGGCAGCCGGCGTGAGGATGCCGGTCGCGATCAGCCAGTCGCCCTCCACCAGTCCGGCCGTCGTGCCGTGCCGCACCGCGGCGGTGACCGGCATGGTGGCGAGGCGCTGATAGATGCCCTCGTACGTGTAGTCGCTGATCCACTTCGGCCTGCAGTAGGACATGAAATCGCGGTGCGACCGTCCCGACAGGACCCGCAGTGGATCGAACGAGTACTGCCCGAGGTCCAGTCCGAAGAAGGGATCGACAGCGAGCGGCGACGTTTCCCCGATCGCTGCGCGCGGATATGGGAACGCCGGATCGCTGGCGGAATGGCCGCACACGTCGCTGGCGGGCGTCGGATGATTGCGTCCGAGCTCGTGGCCGATCTCGTGCGCGGCGTAGGTGAGGAACAGGTCATTGCTCGCGGCACCGCTCGGGCCCATGCAGATGCGGTCGCCGCGCGAGAAGCCGCGCGTGAAGAAGCCGGGGGCCTGCGCGATGTTGGCGTACGAGATGCGGCCCGGGAGCAGCTCGCCGCTGCGCAGCATCGCGGCGATGCGCTCGCCGGCGTAGGCGGCGGCGCACATGTCGCGGTCGTCGACCGGCGGCATGGCGCTGGTGTCCAGGAAGCGACGGCAGTCGTCGGCCGTCCGATTGACGCGCGTCAGCATGCCGTCGTCCACCACGTCGGTCGACGTCTCATCGAGCCCGGGGGTGGCGGGGCTCACCGACGGCAGGCGCTGCAGGGGATAGACCGTGCGGATCCACTCGCGGCTGGCAGCCTCGTCTGCCCAGTTCGTCGTGTACAGTGCCGGGACGGACACATCGCGGTACCAGAAGTTGACGTAGCGGACGGGCAGGCGGGGCGAGGCCGAGAACTCGAACGGTCCGGCCGTGATCGCATTGTTCTCGATGTTGTCCTCGTACGTCGTCTCGTCCGGATTGATCCGCGCCGTGAGCTGCAGCGGGCCGCCCGTGGTCCAGTGCAGCGGCAGCTCGAACTGGAACGAGTGGTCGAGTTGGGCGCGTCGCGGGTTCGCGCGGACGACGATGCGCTTGCCGGTGCGATTGACCGGCTCGAGCACGCCGAGCAGGCCGGACAGATTCGTTCCCGATAGCGCGGCGGCGACGTCGGCGGCGTCGCCACCGCGTTCGGAGCGGACATGGACGCGTACCACCGTTCGCCGCCCCTCGATCAGGCGGACGGCGTGGCGCGGATTCTGGATGCCCTGGCTCACCTCGGTGCCGGTGGCGACGACGTCGAACACCGGCAGCGCTTCGGCGTTGTTCGGCAGCCGGAAGATATTGCCGCTGTCGTGCCAGTAGAGGCGGATGTAGTCGGTCGACAGCCGGTTCGGCCCGAAGATGACGCGCTCGAGCGGGCCCTGCAGGAGATCCGGCGTGCCGCCGATCGGGGACAGACGGTAGAGCCAGTGGTCCGCGCGAAAGAGCGTGCCGGACGGCGCGCTTTCCCAGAAGAAGATCCACTGCGTGTCGCGCACGATCTCGCGCAGCGTCGCGTCGGCGCGCGGGCTCGTGTACAGCGTGCGCTCGGTTGCCGGGTCGAACGTGTTGCGGACGCGGAGCTCGCGTCCGGTGCCGAAGTACAGCGTGTTGATGTCCTCGCAGCCCTCGCCGGGGATGCACTGCGACTCGTCACCGCTCGACAGGTACCCGTCGACGGCGTCGTCGATGAGGTCGACCGCGCCGGACACCGTGTCGTAGCGGCGCAGTTGCAGCAGCCGGGTGTCCTCGCGCCACCACACCCAGCGGCCGTCGAACTGCAGGTCGAACATCGTGTCCGCGGCCGTGAAGTAGACTTCCCGCGAGGTCCCGCCGTCCTTCTCGACCTCGGTCAGGAGGTCGACCGCGCTGTCGGTGCCGACGCGGACGACGTTGCGGAGAATCACGTACAGACGGCTGCCCGCCGAGACGAGCTCGCCCGACAGGCCGCCGAGCGGCACGAGCTCGACGGGTGGATCCTCGGGATTGGCGAGCCGCGCCTGCCGCTTCACGCCACCGCCGTTCGGCCCCTCGTTGTCGATCCAGAAAACGGACTGCTCGTCGACGACGATGTTCGATGCGATCCGGAACGGATTGCACGTGCCCGCCGGCCGCTCCGGATTGAAGACCGCGAGGTCACGGGGCGTGCCGCCCAGCGTCGGCACGCGCACGATGCGCGCCGGCGACGTCTCGTTCGGCACGCCCGGCGTGTCGCACGCCGGGCCGACGAAATAGATCACCGCCGGATCGTCGAGCCCCGGCGCGTGCGCCGCCTTCTGCTGCGCTCCGGTCGCGAGCGTGACCTGCGCCTGCGCCGCCGGAACCGCCGCGATGAGCGTCAGCAGAACGGGCGGGATGACGAGCTGGCAGCGGCTCCAGTGCGGCGCTGGACGGGACATGACCGTGCCGCCGTCCTACTCGCGTGCACGCGCGATCCTCAATGCCGAAAATTTACAAGGCGCCGACGTGCGAGTGAGCGCTGCAGGTCACTGCGCTGCGGGCTGCTGCAAGGCGTCCGCGGCCGCGCGGGAGCGCGGCCCTCCAGCGCGTGACGAGGCAAGCGCG
>CBFGUK010000021.1:0-43105 GCA_965651925.1 uncultured bacterium
CGAACACCCCGGTGAACACCGCCACGAACACGCCCGTGAACACGGCGACGAACACGCCCGTGAACACGGCCACGAACACCCCGGTGAACACGGCCACGAACACGCCGGTGAACACCGCGACGAACACCCCGGTGAACACCGCCACGAACACGCCCGTGAACACGGCGACGAACACCCCGGTGAACACGGCCACCAACACCCCGGTGAACACCGCGACGAACACCCCGGTGAACACCGCCACGAACACGCCCGAGAACACCGCGACGAGCACGCCGGTGGACACCGCCACGAGCACGCCGGTGGACACCGCGACGCCGACGCCGACCGTCACCGCGACCCCGACGCCGACGGAGACGTTCCAGGACATCACGCCGATTCCGGTCCAGGTGCCGGACATCGACCTCAGCAAGGCGTTCACCGGACTCTGCCGGCCGAGCACGCAGACGAGCTTCGTGCTCTCGACGCGCAATGTCGGCGACGGGCCGACCAGTGGGCCGATCACCATCACCGATCCGATGCCCGCCGGCCTGACACTCGTCTCCGCGGCCGGCGCCGGCTGGGACTGCTCGGCGTCCACGCCCGCGCAGCTGCTCTGCGTGCGGAACGCGATCCTCAATGCCGGCGCGATCGCCCCGCCGATCACCGTGCAGGTCCTCGTCGCCGCGGATGCGCCGGCGGCAATCACCAACACGGCGATGGCGGAGACCGCGGGAGACGTCGACCTGGCGAACGCGACGGCGAACGCGCTCTGCCTGCGCAACGCCGCCCCGGCGCCGGCACTGTCGCCGGCGGCCGCCGCGACGGCGCTGCTCGCGCTCGCCGGCATCGCGCTGCTCGGCATCCGCCGCCTGCGCACCTGAGCCCCACGCGGGCGGGCAGCGCCTGGCGCCGCCCGCCCGCCTCACGTCGATACTTGACGGCGCGGCGACGGCGGACGTAGCGTCCCCGCATTGCGGAGGAAGCGCGATGACGGTCGATCAGGCGAAACTGGAAGACTTCGTGCAGCGCGCGCTCGGCGATCTCGGAGCCGCGATGACCGCGGGACTGGTGGTCATCGGCGACAAGCTCGGCCTGTACCGGGCGATGGCCGACGGGACGCCGATGACCGCGGCTGAGGTGGCGGAACGCAGCGGCACGGTCGAACGCTACGTGCGCGAGTGGCTCGCCGCGCAGGCGGCCGCCGGTTACGTCGAATACGATGCCGCGACCGGCCGCTTCCGCCTGCCGCCGGAACAGGCGATGGCGCTGACCGACGAGAACAGCCCGGCGTTCGTCGCCGGCGGCTTCCAGTCGATTGTCTCCGCACTGCGCGTCGAGCCGCGCTTGAGCGAGGCGTTCCGCCGCGGCGGCGGTGTCGGCTGGCACGAGCACGACCCGGGCGTCTTCGAGGGCACCCGGCGCTTCTTCAAGCCGGGCTACGTGACGAACCTCGTGCCGCAGTGGCTGCCGGCGCTCGATGGAGTGGTCGACAAGCTCACCCGCGGCGCATCGGTTGCCGACGTCGGCTGCGGGCTCGGCATCTCGACCCTGCTGATGGCGCGCGCGTTCCCCGCGTCGACGTTCGTCGGCTTCGACTATCACCCGCACTCGATCGAGCGCGCCCGCGCCATCGCCGCCGACGAAGGGCTCGGCGATCGCGTGCGCTTCGAGGTGGCGAGCGCCAAGGAGTATCCCGGGCGCTACGACCTGGTGACGTTCTTCGACTGCCTGCACGACATGGGGGATCCGGTCGGCGCCGCCGCCCACGTGCGGAGCTCGCTCGACGATGACGGCACGTGGATGGTGGTCGAGCCGTTCGCCCACGACCGCGTCGAGGACAACCTCAACCCGATCGGCCGCGTCTTCTATTCGGCGTCGACCTTCATCTGCACGCCCGCCTCGCTCGCCCAGGAGGTCGGTCTCGCGCTCGGCGCGCAGGCGGGCGAGGCGCGGCTGCGCGAGGTGATCGCGGAGGGGGGATTCCGCCGCGTGCGCCGTGCGGCGGAGACGCCGTTCAACCTCGTCCTCGAGGCACGTCCCTGACCAGCCTCCCGGCACGGGAGCAACAGACGGTTGTGGTCCGGTGGCCGATTCAGTAGGTAGGCGGAAGACCTGATTGTCCGCCGGCCTGAATGCCGTCCGAGATCCACCCGCCCAGCCGTTCAGTGCCGCGCTACCGCCCCGACCGCCCCCTGCCCCCCTACCGCTTCGTGCCCGGTCTGCACCCGCACCCCACGCATCACCCCGACGGCCATTCCTACGGCCGCGCGGATGCCCTGCCGGGTGCGATCGACTGGCAGCACCCGGCCGTGCTCGTGCCGGACACGTGGGCCGCGGGCGTCGATTGCTTCAACGCGTTCTACTTCTGGGAGGCTCACGAAGCCTGGGAGCCGCTGTGGCGCGCCGCCCCGCGACACAGCGCCGCGCGCCAGGCGCTGCAGGGCCTCATCCAGGCCGCAGCGGCGCTGCTCAAGATCCATGTGGGGTCGCTGCCCGGTGCGGCGACGCTCGCGCACGCAGGGACTGCGAAACTGGCCGAGTCGGCGGCCCGCCTGCCGATGCTGTTCGGCCTCGACCTGCGCGCAACCACCTCCGACTTCATCCACTATTTCCGTCCGCTCGCGAAGCGGACCCTGCCGCCGCTCGACGCGTCGGTGCCGCTGCTGCGGCTCGCCGAGGTGCGCGATGCGTGAGGACCGCGTCCCCTTGCCGGTTCCCGCCGCGCCCTCCCGGCCTGCCGCCCCGCCGCGCGCGCCCGTCGAGACCGGCGGTGGGAGGAGAATCAATGCCGAAACTGATGCTCATCAACGTCACCCACGCGGAAGAGAGCCGCGTGGGGATCATCTCCAACGGCACGCTCGAATCGTTTGAGATCGAATCGCTCAGCCGCGAGCACCTCAAGGGGAACATCTACAAGGGCGTCGTGCACCGGATCCATCCGGCGCTCGAGGCCGCCTTCGTCGACATCGGCGCCGAGCGCGACGCGTTCCTGCCGCTCGACGAGATCTGCTTCCGCAATCTCCCGGCCGTGCCGCCGCAGCCGGTCGACGAGCACGGCAAGAAGCAGCGGCGGCGCATCCGCGACCTGCTCAAGCCCGGCGAGGAAATCCTCGTCCAGATCGCCAAGGAGCAGTTCGCGAACAAGCCGCCGACGCTGACCACGTTCTACTCGCTGCCCGGCCGCTACCTCGTGCTGCTGCCCGGCTCGGACGAAACCGGCATCTCGCGGCGCATCGAGGGCGAGGAGCGCCAGCGGCTGCGCAAGCTGGTCGACGAGCTCAACCCGCCCGACGGCTACGGGCTCATCGTCCGCACCGCCGCCGGACTCGACGAGGACACCACCGAGCTGTCGCGCGATCTCACGTACCTGCTGCGGCTGTGGGAGAGCGTGCAGGAGAGCGCGCGCCACCGGCGCGGCCCGGCACTGGTGTACCGCGAGCAGGACATCGTCCTGCGCACGATCCGCGACCTCTTCACGCCCGACATCGACGAGATCCACATCGACAACGAGGACGTCTTCCTGCGCGCGCGCGACTTCCTGCGCAACGTGCTGCCCGGCAAGGAGCACGTGCTGCACTGCTATCGCGGCGAGCAGCCGATCTTCTCCGCGTTCGACGTCGAGTCGCAGATCGAAACCGTCTTCAAGCGCCGCGTGCCGCTGCGCTCGGGCGGCACGATCGTCATCGACGGCACCGAGGCGCTCACCGCCATCGACGTCAACTCCGGCGGCTCGGTGCGCGGGCCGAATCCCGAGGAGACCGCGTTCCGCACCAACGTCGAGGCGGCGCATGAGGTCGCGCGCCAGCTCCGCCTGCGCGACATCGGCGGCCTGATCGTCGTCGACTTCATCGACATGCGCGAGCACAAGCACGTCCAGGAGGTCGAGCAGGCGCTGCGCACGGCGATGAAACCCGACAAGGCGCGCTACGAGCTCGGCCGCATCTCGCGCCTCGGCCTGCTCGAGATCTCGCGCCAGCGCCTGCGCCCGGCGGCGATGGCGACGACGTACACGACGTGCCCGATGTGCGAGGGGCACGGCGCGGTGCGCACGACCGAATCGGCGGCGCTCGTCGCGCTGCGCAAGATCCACAATCGTGTCGCGCTCGGCGATGTCGCCACGCTGCGCGCCGCGGCGCCGCCGGCGGTCGCGCTCTATCTCCTCAATCACAAGCGCGATGAGCTCGCCCGCCTCGAGCAACGCTACGCGTCGCGCCTGCAGATCGAACCGAGCGAGCGGCTGATGCCGCACCAGGTCGAGATCGAGGTGCGCGAACGCGTGGGGACCGCGGCGCGCGCGCCGGTCGTCGCGCCGGGAACGGTGGCCGCCGCCGACGACCCGACGGCGCGCGCCGCGACGAACGGCGCCGCCCCGGCCGCCAACGGCAGCGGCAAGAAGAAGCGGCGCCGCCGCGGCCGCAAGCGCGGCGGTGCGCTGCGTGCCGCCGAGGCGATCGGCATCGCGCTGGCGACGCTGGGCGGCAACCAGCCGGCACCGTATCAGCCGATGAACGGCGCCGCGGCACTCGCCGATGTCGCGGACGCCGACCTCGACGCCGATGAGCTCTCCGATGCCGAGATCGAGGCGGCGGACACGCCGTCCGCGGAGTCCGACGTCGACCTCGCGGCCGCCGCGCCCGCCGCCGCCGAGCACAATGCGGCGGCGGTGGTGACCGACACCGCGGCCGAACCCGCTGCCGACGCCGCGGTCGCGACGCCCGGCGCACCGGCACAGGCCGAACCGTCGACCGGCGCCAGCCGCCGCAGCCGCGGCCGGCGTGGCGGCCGCACGCGTCGCGGTGGACGCCCGGCAGCGGCCGAGACGACCGCCGGCTCCACGCCGCCGCCGGCACCGGATGTCGCCGCAGCCGACACGACGCCGCCGCACACCGCGGAACCGGCCATCGCGCCCGCTTCACCCGCCGCTCCGGAGCCGGCGCCCGCTCCGCGCGCGACCGAGCCGCCGGCCGCCGAACCGGCCGCGGCCGCGCCCGAGCGCGACGAAGCGGCACCGGCGGCACTCCCGGCAGACGAGCCGGCCGCCCCGCCCGCCCCGGCACGCCCGCGGCGCACGCGCACGCGGGCGACACCAGCGACGCCACGCGCGCCGCGCAAGAAGGCGGCCGCCGCGACGACCGATCCGGCCGCCGCCAAGCCGAAGACCCGTCGCACGACGACGACGCCGCGCAAGCGCACCACCGCCGCCAAACCGGCCGCGGCGGGCGAGTCGGCGCCGCGCCCGCGGCGGGCACGCAAGAGCTGACACGCTCCGGCGTGAGACGCGCCACGCGGGCGGATGAACCGCCCGTGTGGCCCGCGCGCCGGCGCGGCGCGGCACCGCGGTGCCGTGCCGGGTGCCGTGCGCTCCTCTTCCCAAAGTCGCAGCCGGCAGGTATGGCGCGCTGACGCCGCTCTGCGGTCGAGTGCGCCGCGACGCGGCCGGACGATCCGGCACGGGACGAGGAGTGACCAGCGTGGCATCACCTGCGGTGCGCCAGCCACCGAGCACCGCCTCCGGCGAGATGCCGCCCGGAGCCCGTGCACCACGACCGGCGCGCCACGATCCGGTCGCCGAAGGCCTGTCGCCGCAGCGGGCCTTCCTGCTGCTGCGCTACACGCTGATCATCGCGACGGCCTATCTGCTGCTCGTCGAGGAGAGCCTGCAACTGCCCCCGGTGGCGGCGCTGCTCCTCATCGCCGCGGCGCTCGCCTCGAACGTCCTCCTGCCGCTGCTGCCGCTGCGCGCCACCGCGTCGCCGTGGTTCGGTCCGGCGATCATCGCGATCGACACGCTGTGGATCACGGCGGCGCTGCTCATCAGCGGCCGCTTCAACGCCGAGTTCTACTTCCTGTACTTCTTCATCCTGCTGCTCGCGGCGATCGGTGAAACACTGTGGCTCATCGCCCTCGCCGCGGTCGCGGTGTGCACGGCCTACGTCTATGTCCTCGCGGCGAGTGGCGGCGACTGGTCGTGGTGGACGTCGCCGTCGCTGATCCGCATTCCCTTCCTGTTCACCGCCGCCGCCTTTTACGGCTACCTCGTCGACCGGACGCGCCAGGAGCGCCACCGCGCCGAGGAGGCGGACCGCATCAAGACGGAGTTCGTCGGCACGATCTCGCACGAGCTGCGTACGCCGCTGACCGTGATTCTCGGCTATGTCGACCTGCTCCTCGACGGGGAGTTCGGCCCGGTACCCGAGGAGCAGCGCGCCGTGCTCGGCAAGGTCCAGGCGGCGGGAGACAACCTGCATCGCTATCTCACCCGGCTGCTCGACATCAGCCGCCTCGTGAACCGCCTGCAGTCCGGGCGCGAAGCGATCATGTGCTCGGAGTTCTCGCTCAGCGCCCTGTTCAGCGAGCTGCGCCACGATTTCCCCGACGCCGACGCCGGCGGCACCGTGCGCTGGCCGAACGCCGAGCACCTGCCCGTGCTCTACACCGACCGCGAGAAGCTGCTGACGATCCTGCGCAACCTCGTCGAGAACGCGGAAAAGTACGGCGCCGGGAAGCCGGTGCTGGTCGAGGTGACGACGGAGCGTGGCGGCGACGAGATCCGCATCAGCGTCCGCGATCACGGCATGGGCATCGCCGCCCCCGACCTCGCGCACGTCTTCGCGCCGTTCCGCCGCACTCCCGATGCCGTCGCCACCAACGCCCAGGGCGTCGGCCTCGGGCTCTATATCGTGCGGCAGTTCGCCGAGCTGCTGCGCGGCTCCGTGCAGGTCGAATCCACACGCGGTGTGGGCACGACGTTCACCGTCCGTGTGCCGCGCCAGCTCCGCCGCCCGGCCGATGGCGGCGCGTAGCGCGCTGCGCGCGCCACAGTGCGCTCGAACCGGAGATCAGGGGCGTTGAGCGCAGGGCCGGATCTCCTGCCCGGATCCACGCTGCCTCCGCCGGGGCAGACGCCATGCGCGCGTCGCGCTCAGCGGCCCATCTTGTGGCGGAAGATGCGGGCGCGGCGCGAGGTGCCGTCGAGCTCGATGAAGAGAAAGCCGCGCACGACCATGGCGAAGTACAGGAAGAGCGCGGTCGCGGCACTGCGCAGGAGGCTGAGCGCCAGGTTGTCGCCGAACGGCAGCGGAGCCGCCCACAGCGCGAAGAGACCGGCGAGCAGCAGCAGGTTGGGCGGGAACCATTCGATCCAGTTCGCGGCGATGAACTGGTAGCTGCGCGCGAGGAGATCCATGACCCCGGCGTGTCCGAGGTAGATCAGCTCGGGCACGGCGTTGAGGAGCACGAAGAGCACGAGCTGGATCGCCAGCACGATGATCGGCCCCTGCGGGGTCTGCGCGAGCGCCGGCGTGAGCACGAACCAGAACAGCCAGAGGACGAAGTTCACCGCCACGACGTCCCAGAGATAGACGCCGAAGCTGCGCGTGAAGTCCTCCCACGTGACGCGGTTGGTGCGAACGATGTTCTCGACGAGATAGAGGAACGAGCCGATGCAGGCCGAGGTGATGAGCGAGAAGATCAGGCCGCCGGCGAGTCCGAACATCAGCGCGATGCGGCCGCCGAACTGCACGATCGCCCAGTAGGCGAAGACCGACAGCAGCACCGGCCAGTTGCGCACGGCGAGCACGGCGCCGCGGGCGAGCGCGCGCCGGTAGATGTCGAGGGTCACGGCGAGGGATTCGAACACGGCGATCAGCGCTCGACGGCGTCTCTATCGACGGGTGCTCACAGGGTCAACGCGGCGGCACTCGTCGCCGGCGTCCGGCGATCGACCGCGAGCGCGTCCGCCCACGGCGAGCGCTCGCCGCGCAGCGCGCCGGCGACGAGCTCGGCGGTGAGCGGCGCGAGCAGGACGCCGTTGCGGAAGTGGCCGGTTGCGACGAGGTAGCCGCGCACGGCCGGGTCGGGACCGATGATCGGCCGGCCGTCGGCCGAGCCGGGCCGCAAGCCCGCCCAGCTCGCGACGAGCGGCAGCCGGCCGAACGCCGGTGCCAGCTCGAGGGCATGGGCGAGGATGCCGGCGAGGCCGCCCGCGGTGACCCGCTTGCGGAAGCCCGCCCGTTCCTGCGTGCTGCCGAGCAGGACGCGGCCGTCGCGGCGTGCCGCCGCGTAGCCGCGGCAGGAGGCGAGCGCGTGCCGGCACGGCGGCCGCCCGGCCTGCAGCACGGCGATCTGGCCGCGCACCGGCTCGATCGGCAGCGGCGTCATGCCGCGCACCCGCGCTGCCCAGGCACCCATCGCATTGACCACGGCGCCGCACGCGATGCGCCCGGCGCTGGTGACGACGCCCGCCACCGCGCCGCGCTCGACGACGACCGAGCGGACCTCCTCCTCCTCGCGCAGCACGCAACCGGCGGCGACCGCGGCGCGCGCCAGCGCCGCGGTCAGCGCGACGTTGTCGAGCCGGGCATCGAGCGGCAGCAGCAGCCCGCCACGCACCCGCGGGTTCAGCACCGGCTCGAGCGTGCGCAGCTGGCGGGCGCTCAGCCACTCCACCGGCGTGCCGGCGGCGAGCAGCCAGTCGCGGCGCGCCGCGAGCTCGGCCTCGTCGGCGGCGGTCAGCGCCGCCTGCACCGTGCCCTCGCGCCAGAACTCGACGGCGAGGCCGGTTTCCTCGCGCAGCGCCTCGAGCAGCGGCGGATAGAGGCGACTGCTGGCGCGGCTCAGCTCGAGCATCAGCGCATCGTCGCTCTCGCTCTGCACGCCGAGCATGCCCGCCGCGGCGCCCGAGGCCTCGCTGCCGCAGCGGCGGCGCTCGATGACCGCGACCCGCAGCCCGGACCGCGCCAGCAGCCGCGCGCTCGCACACCCGATCAGCCCGCCTCCGAGCACGACGACGTCGAACATCGGCGGGATTGTTGCACGCAGCCCGCCGCAGCGAAACGCGGTCGGAGAATCGACGTTGGCCACAGAGGCGCAGAGGACGCGAAGTCGAGTCAATCACTGGCCACGGGCTTTGCCACCAATCCCGAACTTCAGCCACCGAGGGCGGAGAGGACACCAAGTCGCTGGTCATCGGATCTGCTCATGGGACTTGATTGACTCGACTTCGCGTCCTCTGCGCCTCCGTGGCGGGTCACTGGCCGCGCAGCGGCCCTTGTGCACCCCGGTACGGCGCGAGTATCGGTTGCCGCATGCGGATCACCGCCGCCAACCACAGCGCTCTGCCGTACGCGAGCGACGCACCCGATGATGCCGCGGTGATGGCGGCGCTGCAGCGGCAGGTGGCGCTCGGCCTCGACGTGATCACCGACGGGCAGCCGGGCTGGCGCGATCCGTTCACGCCGCTGCTCACGCCGCTCGCCGGCGTGCGCCTCGGCGCGCCGGTGACGCTGCCGCTCGGACTGTCGCTGGCGGCCCGGCCGATCGTCGAGTCGCGCCTGCGCCGCCATCACGCGCCGCTGCTCGCCGCCTACCGGCGCGTCGCATCGCAGGCCTCGCGGCCGGTGAAGGTCACCCTGACCGGCCCGTACACGCTGGCGCAGGCGGCGGAGGTCGCGACGACCGCCTACCGGCACCGCGAGGATCTCGCCGCCGACCTCGCCATGCTGCTCGCCCAGGAGGTCGCGGCATTGGTCACCGCCGGCGCGGCGGTGCTGCAGATCGACGAACCGCTGCTGCTCGCCGACCCGGGCGCGGCGCGGGTCGTGCGCACGCTGCTCGAACCGCTCTACGACGCCGCGCTCGGCAGCGCGATGGTCCTCGTGTCGGTCTACGGCGCCGATGCCGGCGCCGTCTACGCGCAGCTCAACACGCTGCCCGGGGACGTGATCGCCGTCGATTGCGCCGGCCGGCCCGAGACCGCCGCGGCCATCGCCGCCACCGGTTCCGGCAAGCCGCTCGCACTTGGCATCGTCGACGGTCGCGCGCCGCACATCGAGCCCGTCGCCGCGCTGGCGCGCACGGTCGAGCCGCTCCTCGCCCGCTATGCACACGACACGCTGTGGCTGCAGCCGGCGTGCGGACTCGGCGGCGTCGATGCCGCGACCGCCGATGCGGCACTCGCCCTGGTCGGCAGCGTCGCCGCCGCGCTGCGCGGCTCAGTGCAGGCGGGACACGGCCGGTCGTAGCTCGGCGAGCGTCTGCGGGCTCAGGCGCAGCGTCCCCGCAGCAAACGTCACGACTCCTTCGGCGATCAGCCGCTCGAGCGCCGACCGCAACACCGGCGGCGGCGCGTCGACCAGCATCGTCACCATCTCCAGTGGCACGCCGGAATGGCCCGCGAACATCACCTGGCCGCGAATCAGCGTGCGCAGCACGGCAAACGCCGCCTCGGCGCGCGTGCGCGCCCGCGGTGGAACGTCGGCGAAATCGTCACCCATGGCGTCGCGCATTTGAGCAACGGATATGCCAGCAGCGACGCGCCACCCTGCCGCCCTGCCTCGCGCGGGCGTACGGAATTGGCAGCGCACGCGGCGATCAAGTGACGGTTTTGGTACTGACAGCCGTCAGCGAACCGAACCGCCAAAGGCGCCAAGGACGCCAAGGTTCCCGGTCCTCTCGCTCCGACCGTGGCGTCCCTGGCGGTTTGATTCCGGCTTCACTCCGGCTTGCGCAGCAGCTCGTAGAGCTCCATCAGCTCCTGGCGCACGCGCACCAGCGCGTTGCGGTACGTGCGTTCGCCGAGCGGCAGGCTGAGCTGCGGGCGGGTTTCGGGCGGCGGTGGGGCCGGGGTCGGGGCCGGAGCCGGCGCCGGCGCCTTGCCGAGACTCTTCAGGCGGCGCTTGGCGCCTTCGATCGTGTAGCGCTCGTTGTGCAGCAGCCGCTTGATCTCGAGCAGCGCCTCGACGTCGCGGCGGCGGTAGAGGCGGTGCCGGGAGCGCGTCTTCCCCGGCCGGATCATGGGGAACTCGGTTTCCCAGTAGCGCAGCACGTACGGCTTCACGCCAACGAGCTTCGCCACCTCGCCGATCTTGAAGTAGAGCTTGTCGGGCAGGTCCGGAGTACCGGACGTCATCGGCTTACGCCTCGCGGTTCATGCTCTTCTTGAGCATCGGGCTGGCCTTGAAGCCAAGCACCCGGCGACCGCGGATGGTGATCGTCTCGCCGGTCTGCGGGTTGCGTCCCTTGCGCGGACGCTTCTCGTGCACGACGAAGTTGCCGAAGCCGGAGACCTTCACCTTCTGCCCGCGTTCGAGCTGCCGCTTGATGACCTCGAAGATCGAGTCGACGACCTCGCTCGCCTCCTTCTTCGAGAACCCGACCCGCTCATGGATGCGCTCGACGATGTCCGCCTTGGTCAACGCCATCGCTCCTCCGCTCGGCTGTCACTCGCGCAGGGCGACGCCCAGCTCACGGGTGAGCGCGTCGCGTAATGCCTGCTGCAGGGCATTGACCTCATCGTCGGTCAGCGTGCGGTCCGCCGCGCGGTAGGCGACCGAGTACGCCAGACTCTTGTGGCCGGCGGGTATCGGCGCTCCGGTGTACGCATCGAACAAGGTCACCTCGGCGATCAGGTCGGGTTGCCACTGGTGAACGAACTGCACGATCCGCTCCGACGCAAACCCTTCGTCGACGACCACCGCGATGTCCCGTGTCACCGCAGGAAAGCGCGGCAAGCCAGTAAAAACGCGTTGTTGCGCTACGTACGGAAGCAGTTTCTCGGTGTCAAGCTCAAACAGCCAGCAGGCGTCCTCGACCTCGAGCTCGAACGCGACCTCCGGATGCAGCGTGCCGACCACGCCGATGAGCGCGTCGTCGCAGTGCAGCGCGGCGCTCTGGCCGGGGTGGAACGGTGCGCGATCGGTGCGCTGCCAGGTGACGCGCTCGTGCTCGGCCTGGCGCTCGTGGATCTGCTCGCCGGCGCCCTTCGCGTCGGCGAACGTCGCCACGGGAGCCGCGCCGCGGCCGCGGCGCGGCAGCTCGCCGACGACGATGCCGGCCAGGCGCCAGGCCTCGCGCGGCGCGCCGCCCTGGGCATACACGCGCCCGATGCTGAACGCCGCGAGCCCGCGCTGGCGCTGATTGCGGTTCGTGCGCCAGACCCCGAGCAGCCCGGGCAGCAGGCTGCGCCGCATCTCCGGCTCGTCGCGGTTGATCGGGTTGGCGAGCGGCACCGGGTCGCCGAGCGGCTCGAGCCCGGGGAACAGCGCGTTGGCCCGCGGCGCGGCGAAGCTCAGCATCACCGCCTCGTGGAAGCCCGCCGCGGTCAGCAGCGCCCGCAGGCGGCGCTCCCACTCGAGCCGCGCCGGCAGCAGGCCGCGCTCGAGCGGCACCAGCGGCAGCGCGCCCGGAATGCGGTCGTACCCGAGCACGCGCGCGATCTCCTCGACGAGATCGATCTCGCGCGTCAGGTCGCGCCGCCAGCTCGGCGGCGTGACCATCATCGCGCCGCGCGGCGCGGTGCCGATGGCGGCGCCGAGGCCCTTGAGCGCCGCGCTCATCTCGCCGCGGCCGACCTCGACGCCGAGCAGCTCCTCGACCCGCTTCGGGCGCAGGTGGATCGGCGACGGCCGCTCCGGTGCGGGATACGCCTCGACGATGCCGGGCGCGATCGTGCCCCCGGCGAGCTGCGCGATCAGCGTCGCGGCGCGGTCGAGCGCCGCCGGCACGCCCTCCGGATCGACGCCGCGCTCGAAGCGGAACGACGCATCCGAGCGCAGATCGAGCCGCCGCGCCGTACGCCGGATCGCGGCGGGATCGAAGTGCGCCGATTCGAGCAGCACGGTGCGGGTCGTGTCGCGGACCTCGGTCTCGGCGCCGCCCATGACGCCGGCGAGCGCGATCGGCTCCGCGCCGGTGGTGATGAGGAGGTCGTCGGCGGCAAGCGCGCGCTCGCTGTCGTCGAGCGTGCGCAGCGTCGGGGTGGCCCCGGCGCGCCGCACGACGATCTCCGGTCGCGGCAGCGTGTCGTAGTCGAATGCGTGCAGCGGCTGGCCGCGCTCGATCATCACGTAGTTCGTCACGTCGACGACGTTGTTGATGGCGCGCAGGCCGACGGCCTCGAGGCGGCGGACGAGCCAGCGCGGCGAGGGGCCGATGGTGACGCCGCGGATCACGCGCGCCGCATAGCGCGGGCAGCCCGCCGGGTCCTCGATGCGCAGCGCGATGGCATCGGCTGCCGGCGCGCCCTTCTCACGCACGCTGAGCCGGGTCCGCGGCAGCGCGGTGCCGGTCAGCGCCGCGATCTCGCGCGCGATGCCGAGGATGCTCAGGCAGTCGCCGCGGTTCGGGGTGACGTCGATGTCGAGCAGTGTGTCCTCGAGCGCGAGGTGCTCCGCGAGCCGCATGCCGAGCGGCGCAGCCGCATCGAGGATGAGGATGCCCTCGTCCGCCGGGCCGATGCCGAGCTCCGCCTCCGAGCACAGCATGCCGGCCGAGGCGACGCCGCGGATGGTGGCGGCCTCGATGCGCCGCCCGCCCGGCAGGGTCGCGCCGGGGCGTGCCCAGGCGACGCGATCGCCGGCGCGCATGTTGCGCGCCCCGCAGACGACGGTATCGGCGGCGCCCGGCCCGGTGCGCACCTCGCAGAGCGTCAGCCGGTCGGCGTCGGGATGCGGGCGCGTGCTGAGGATCTCGGCGATCACCACGTCGCGCAGCTCGGCCCCGAGCGCCTCGACGGCGTCGACGACCAGGCCGCCGAGCGACAGCCGCTCGCACAGCGCCGGCGTGTCGAGCGTGATCGGCACGAACTCGCGCAGCCAGCTGAGAAGGACTTTCACGGCAGCACCCCCGGCCGCAGCTCAGAACTGGCGCAGGAAGCGCACGTCGTTGGCGAAGAAGAGCCGGATGTCGTCGATCCGGTGCTTGAGCATCGTGATGCGCTCGATGCCGAGGCCGAAGGCGAAGCCCGAGTACACTTCCGGGTCGTACCCGACGGCGCGGAACACGTTCGGATCGATCATCCCGGCGCCGAGAATCTCGACCCAGCCGCTGCTCTTGCAGACCCGGCACGCGCGGCCGTCACGCGCACAGGCGAAGCAGCCGACGTCAACCTCGGCGCTCGGCTCGGTGAACGGAAAGAAGCTCGGCCGCATGCGCACCGGCAGCGCCGCGCCGAAGACCGCCTGCAGCGCGTGCGTCAGCACGCCCTTGAGGTGCGCGAACGTCACGTGCCGGTCGACCATGAAGCCCTCGATCTGGTGGAACATCGGCGAGTGCGTCGTGTCGCTGTCGTGGCGGTACACGACTCCCGGCGCGATGATGCGCAGCGGCGGGGTGCGCGACTCCATGACGCGAATCTGCACCGGTGAGGTGTGCGTGCGCAGCAGGTACCCCGACGCGGTGAACAGCGTGTCCTGCATGTCGCGCGCCGGGTGATCGGCGGGGAAGTTCAGCGCCTCGAAGTTGTGGTAGTCGTCCTCGAGCTCCGGGCCCTCGGCGACGCTGAAGCCGAGGCCGAGGAAGATCTCGACGATCTCGTCCATCACCTGCATGAGCGGGTGGACGCGGCCGAGCACCGGCCGGCGGCCCGGTTCGGTGACGTCGATCCGTTCGGCGGCGCGCTGCGCGCGGGCCGCGCGGCGCGCCGCGGTGAGCGCCGCCTCGACGCCGGCTTCGACGGCGTCCTTGGTCGCGTTGAGCAGCGCGCCCATCGCCGGCCGGTCCTCCGGGGCGACGTCGCGCATCAGGCGCACGACCGTGGTCAGCTCGCCCTTGCGGCCGAGGAAGCGGACGCGCAGCGCCTCGACCGCCGCCTCATCGGTGGCGGTCGCCAGCGCCGCCTCGGCCTCGGCGCGGATCCTCTCGAGCGCTGCCTTCATGCACGCGCTGCGCACAGCCGCCGCCGCGCCCGGCGGAGGCGCGGCGCGGCCGCCGCGCTCAGGCGGCGATCTGTGCCTTCGCGACCTCGGCGACGGCGTTGAACCCGTTCGGGTCGCGCATCGCGAGATCGGCGAGCATCTTGCGGTCCATCTCGATGCCGCCCTTGCGCAGGCCGTGGACGAGCTGCGCGTAGGTCAGGCCGACCAGCCGCGCGGCGGCGTTGATGCGGACGATCCACAGGCTGCGGAACTCGCGCTTGCGCACGCGGCGGTCGCGATAGGCGTAGGTGAGGCCCTTCTCGACCGTCTCGCGCGCCTGCCGGTAGAGCTTGCGGCGGCCGCCGACGTTGCCCTTGGCGAGCTTGCGGATCTTGCGGTGCTTTCCGAGTCCCTTGGTGCCTCGTTTCGCGCGTGGCATGGGCGTGTGTCCTTTCTTGCATCGCGGCGCACCGGGCGGAGCCGCCCGGCCGCGCGCGTCAGATGTACGGCAGCAGCTTCTTGATCGCCGGCGCGTTGGTCGGATCGACCACCGCAGACTGGCGCAGGTTGCGCTTCTGCTTGCGCGTCTTGCACGTGAGCTGGTGGCGCAGATACGCCTTCTTGCGCACGATCTTGCCGGTGCCCGTCTTCTTGAAGCGCTTCGCCGCGCCCCGGTTCGTCTTCAGCTTCGGCATCGCTGCCTCCTTGTGCTCCGTTCACGCCGCGCCGCGGCGCGTCAGCTCCTCGCGCAGCTGCGCGATGATGGTGTCGAGGGGAACGGCCGCGGCGTTGCCGCCGCGGCGGCTGCGCGGCGCCACGGTGCGCTCGGCGGCTTCCTTGTCGCCGACGACGAGCATGTACGGGATCTTGGCGAGTTGCGCCTCCCGCACCTTGTAGCCGAGCTTCTCGTTGCGGTCGTCGACCGTGGCACGCAGCCCGGCGGCGCTGAGCGCCGCGCACACCTCGTGGCCGTACGCCTGCTGGCGCTCGGTGAGCGTCAGCACGCGCGCCTGCTCGGGGGCGAGCCAGAGCGGGAAGGCGCCGCCGCAGTGCTCGATCAGGATGCCCATGAAGCGCTCGATCGTGCCGAGCACGGCGCGGTGGATCATCACCGGCCGCGCCTCGCTGCCGTCCGGGCGCACGTAGGTGAGATCGAAGCGCTCGGGCAGCGCGCCGAAATCGAGCTGCACCGTCGCCAGCTGCCAGGCGCGCTTGAGCGCGTCGACGATCATGAAGTCGATCTTCGGGCCGTAGAACGCGCCGTCGCCGGCGTTGATCTCGTACGGCATGCCGGCGCCGCGCAGCGCATCGGCGAGTGCCGACTCCGCCTGCTCCCACATCGCGTCGCTGCCGATCGACTTCTCCGGCCGCGTCGACAGCAGCACGCGCCGCTCGTGGAAGCCGAAGTCGGTGTAGACCTCGTCGACCATGCGCAGGAAGGCGCCGATCTCGTCGCCGATCTGCTCGGGCATGCAGAAGATGTGCGCGTCGTCCTGCGCGAAGCTGCGCACGCGCGTCAGTCCGTGCAGCGTCCCCGAGCGCTCGGCGCGGTGCAGCCGGCCGAAGTCCGCGTAGCGGATCGGCAGCTCGCGATACGACCGCTTGCGGGTGCTGAAGATCAGGCAGTGCGAGGGGCAGTTCATCGGCTTGACCGCGAACTCGCGCTCCTCGAGCTGCGTGAAGTACATGTTCTCGCGGTAGTTGTCGTAGTGCCCGGAGCGCTTCCAGAGCTCGACGTCCATCACCTGCGGGGTGATGACCTCGTCGTAGCCGTACTTGCGGTACAGGCCGCGCACGTAGGCGACGAGCTCGTTGTAGACGAGGGCGCCCTTGGGGTGGAAGAACGGGCTGCCCGGCGCCACCGGATCGAACGAGAACAGGTCGAGCTCGCGGCCGAGCTTGCGGTGATCGCGCTTCTTCGCCTCTTCGATGCGCGCCAGATGCTCGGCGAGCGCGTCCTTGCTCGCGAACGCGGTGCCGTAGATGCGCTGCAGCATCTCGTTGCGCTCGTCACCCCGCCAGTACGCGCCGGCGACGCCGGTGAGCTTGAAGGCGCGGTGCACGCCGGTGCGCGGCACGTGCGGCCCGCGGCAGAGATCGATGAACTCGCCCTGGCGATAGAGCCCGACGCGCGCATCGGGCAGCCCGGCGATGATCTCCGCCTTGTACTCCTCGCCCTGGGCGCGGAAGAACGCGATCGCCTCGTCGCGATCCATCTCCTCGCGCGTGACGGGGAAGTCCTGCTTCACGATGGCGCGCATCTCGGCCTCGATGCGCTCGAGGTCCTCGGGCGTGAACGGCGTGTCCTTCTTGATGTCGTAGAAGAAGCCGTCCTCGATCACCGGGCCGATGGTGATCTGCGTGTCGGGGAACAGGCGCTTGACCGCCTGGGCCATCAGGTGTGCGCTCGAATGGCGCAGCACGTCGAGCCCTTCGGGCGAGTCGGCGCTGACCGCCGCGACCTCGCTGTCCTCGCGCAGCGGGAAGCCGAGATCGACGACGCGGCCATTGACGCGCGCGGCGACGGCTCCCTTCAGCTCGGCGGTGGCACCGGCCGCCTTGAGCGCCGCGACGGCGGTCGTGCCGGGCGCGACTTCGTGCCGCGTGCCGTCCGCCAGGATGATGGTGATGGGCATGTGCCGATCGGCTGTGCGAAACGCGTGCGACGCCGCACCCGGTGGGGTACGGCGTCGCACTCATGGTAGGCACGGGCGGATTTGAACCGCCGACCCCTTCCGTGTCAGGGAAGTGCTCTCCCCCTGAGCTACGTGCCTGTACGTCGTTCCGCCGTCCTGCCGCTCCGTTCCCGCCCGTCGGAGCGCGCTCCGACGTCGCAAGTTCTTGAAACAGACTGAATTCGCTCTGCTATCAACTCGGTTCCGGGGGGTCAAGAAAGGGTTTCTCCACGGGCGGTGGAGGCGCCGATCGCAGCCGCGGTTGCCCGCCGCGCGGCCCCGCAGCGGATGCTGCGACGTCGTCGCGGGGCGCGTTGACTCACCGGGAGGCCGTTGCTAGCCGCCACTGATGACGGCGGTCCGCACGCGCTTTGCACCGAGCCCGACGGGCTATCTGCACATCGGCGGGGCACGTACCGCGCTCTTCAACTTCCTCTACGCCCGCCGCCACGGCGGCGCGTTCGTCCTGCGCATCGAGGACACCGACCGCGAGCGTTCGACGCCGGAGATGACCGCGGCGATCGTCGACAGCCTGCGCTGGCTCGGGCTCGAGTGGGACGAGGGGCCGTTCTTCCAGAGTGAGCGCGGGGCGCTCTACCGCGAGCACGCCGAACAGCTGCTCGCCGCCGGACACGCGTACCGCTGCACGTGCACGCCGGCCGACCTCGAGCAGCAGCGCGCCGCCGCGCAGGCCGAAGGCCGCCGGCCGATGTACGACCGCCGCTGCCGCGATCGCAACCTGCCGGCCGGCGACACCCCGTTCACGATCCGCCTCAAGGCGCCGCTCACCGGCGAGACGCTCGTCAACGATGCGCTGCGCGGCGTGGTCACGTTCGCCAATGCCGAGATCGACGACCTGATCCTGGTGCGCAGCGACGGCTCGCCGACGTACAACTTCTGCGTCGTCGTCGACGATGCGCTGATGCGCATCACGCACAACATCCGCGGCGACGACCACCTGGCGAACACGCCGAAGCAGGTGCTGCTCTACCAGGCGCTCGGCTTCACGCCGCCACTGTTCGCGCACGTGCCGCTCATCCTCGGCCTCGACCGCACGCGGCTGAGCAAGCGTCACGGCGCCACGGCCGTACTCGCCTACCGCGACGACGGCTACCTGCCCGATGCGCTGAACAACTATCTCGCGCGCCTCGGCTGGTCGGCCGGCGACCAGGAGATCTTCACCCGCGCCGAGCTGATCGAGAAGTTCTCGCTCGAGCACGTCGGCGCGTCGGCCGGCGTCTTCAATCCCGAGAAGCTCGAGTGGGTGAACCAGCAGCACCTGAAGATGACGCCGGCGGCGACCGTCGCCGCGCTGCTGAAGCCGTTCATCGCCGCGCGCGGCTGGACGATCCCCGGCGACGACGCGTGGCTCGCGCGCATGGCGGCGACGCTGCAGGAGCGCGCCAGGACGCTGGTCGACCTGCTCGACCAGGCGGCGTACTACTTCAGCGACACCGTGCAGATCGATCCGGCCGCGGCGGCGAAGCATCTCGGCAAGGCGAGCCCGGCGGCGCTGCGTGATCTGCGCGAGACGCTCGCCGCCACCCCCGAATGGAGCGCGGCGGCCATCGAAGCGGCCTTCCAGGCGGTGCTCGCGCGTCACGGCATCGGGCTCGGCAAGCTCGCCCAGCCGGTGCGCGTCGCACTGACCGGCGGGACGGTGAGCCCCGGCATCTACGATGTCGCCGAGGTGCTCGGCCGCGCGCGCACCCTCGCCCGCCTCGACGCCGCCCTGCCGCTCGTCGGCGCCGCGACCTGAAGAGGAATTCACACGGAGAAGCGGAGAAACAGAGGGCAGCGGCACATACGCGGTCCTCTCCCTTGCTCCGCTTCTCCGTGTGAGATGTGCTTCAGCCCTGCAGCTTCTTCTCGACCTTCGCCCAGCTGTCGCGCAGGCCGACGGTGCGGTTGAAGACCGGCGTCCCCGGCTGCGTGTCGGGATCGACGCAGAAGTAGCCGTGGCGCTCGAACTGACAGCGGTAGCCGACGGCCGCGTCGGCGAGTGACGGCTCGAGCCGGCAGTCGCGCAACACCTCGAGCGACTGCGGGTTGAGCTGTGCGGTGAACGGCTGCCCGTCCTTCTCGGCGTTCGGATTCTCGACCGTGAACAGACGGTCGTAGAGGCGGACCTCGGCGGGGACGGCGTGTGCCGCCGACACCCAGTGCAGCGTCGCCTTCACCTTGCGGCCGTCGGGCGCATCGCCGCCGCGCGTGGCCGGGTCGTACGTGCAGCGCAGCTCGACGACACGCCCCTCGGCGTCCTGCACGACGCGCTCGCAGCGGATGAAGTACGCATAGCGCAGCCGCACCTCACGCCCCGGCGCGAGGCGGAAGAACTGCTTCGGCGGATCGAGCCGGAAATCGTCCTGCTCGATGTAGAGCTCGCGCGAGAACGGCACGCGGCGCGTGCCCATGCTCGCGTCCTCGGGGTTGTTCACCGCCTCGAGCTCCTCGACCTGCCCCTCGGGATAGTTCTCGATCACCACCCGCAGCGGCCGCAGCACCGCCATCGCGCGTGGCGCGCGACGGTTGAGATCGTCGCGCACGGCATGCTCGAGCATCGCGACGTCGACGACGCTGTCGCGCTTGGCGACGCCGATCGCGGCGCAGAAGGCGCGGATCGCCTCGGGCGGATAGCCGCGGCGGCGCAACCCGGCGATCGTCGGCATGCGCGGATCGTCCCAACCGCGGACGTGCCCGTCGCGGACCAGCGTCAGCAGCTTGCGCTTGCTCAGCACGGTGTAGGTCAGGTTCAGCCGCGCGAACTCGATCTGCTGCGGCCGCGCCGGCACCGGCAGATTGTCGATCACCCAGTCGTACAGCGGCCGGTGATCCTCGAACTCCAGCGTGCAGAGCGAGTGCGTGATGTGCTCGATCGCGTCCGAGAGCGCGTGCGCGAAGTCGTACATCGGATAGATGCACCAGCGGTCGCCGGTGCGGTGATGCAGCGCGCGCTTGATCCGGTAGAGCGTCGGGTCGCGCAGGTTGATGTTCGGCGACGCCATGTCGATCCGCGCCCGCAGCACGTGCGCGCCCTCCGCAAACTCGCCGGCGCGCATGCGCGCGAACAGGTCGAGGTTCTCCTCGACCGGACGGTTGCGGTACGGGCTGTCGCGCCCCGGCTCGGTCAGCGTGCCGCGATAGTCGCGGATATCCTCCGGCGACAGGCTGTCGACGTACGCCTTGCCGGCCTCGATCAGCTGCACCGCATACCCGTAGAGCTGCTCGAAGTAGTCGGAGGCGTAATAGAGGTGCTCGCCCCAGTCGAAGCCGAGCCAGCGCACGTCCTCCTGGATCGCCTCGACGTACTCGACGTCTTCCTTCGCCGGGTTCGTATCGTCGAAGCGCAGATGGCAGCGGCCGCCGTGCTCGAGCGCGATGCCGAAGTTCAGGCAGATCGATTTCGCGTGGCCGATGTGCAGATAGCCGTTCGGCTCGGGCGGGAAGCGCGTCACCACGCGGCCATCGTGCTTCCCGGCAGCCCGGTCGCGCGCGACGATGTCGCGGATAAAGTCCGAAGGCACCTGCACGCTGCTGCGATCCATGTCCCGTCCGTCTCCCGCTGCCGCCGAGCGCCGAAGCTACACAGCGTGCGGCGACGCCGCAACGCGGGCTCGTGCGCTGACGCCGCGTGCCGATTCGTCCTTGACGGCAGCCCGACGGCGGGGCCTAGTCTGCCGGGCATGTCCCCTGCCCGCTTCCGCCGTCCTCGCGCTGCGCTCTGGCTCGCCGGGCTGGCGATCGCCGTCGCCGGCTGTTCGGACTGTGAGCTCAAGGTCGACACCAACGCGCTGCCCGACGGCATCGTCGGCACGAGCTACGCCGCCGATCTCGACAGCGACTGCGGCGGCGACTTCTGGTTCCTGCAGAGCGGCACCCTGCCGCCCGGCATCGGCCTGCAGGACGATGGCGACCTGCGCGGCCTCCCCACCGCCGCTGGAAGCTACGCGTTCACCGTCGGCGTGATCGACTATTCCGGCGACGACGCCGCGTACAAGGGCCTCGAGATCACGGTGTTCGAGGAGTGACTGCGCGCGGCCGTTTCGGCCGCCGCTGCCGCACTCTGTAATCCGTACGTTCCGCGGCCGGCGCCGCATGGCCGGCGGGCGTGCCCGGCACTGGTGCAGGACTTGCGGTCGGCGGTTGCATGGCGACGACGACCACGGCAGCGCGCGCCGGCGCACGAGTCGCGCCGCGGCGGCCGGCACGCTGGACCCTGTGGCTGCTCATCGCGCTGGCGGTCCTGCTGGCTGTGGCACTGGTCGCCGTGCTCGTCACACCGCTCGTCGTCGACCGCTGGGCGGTGCCGACGCTCAACCGCCACCTGCAGGGCTACACGCTGCAGATCGGCGACGCCCGCCTCGCGCTGCTGCGCGGCGCGGTGGTCCTGCGCGACGTCGCGGTGGTCCAGCAGGCGCATCCCGATCCGCCGGTGGCCACCGTGCCGCGCGTCGTCACCGGCCTCGACTGGCGCGGCCTGCTCGCAGGCGAGCTCGGCCTCGCGGCGCGGGTCGAGCGCCCGCATCTCGGCCTGGCGCCGCACCACGTCACCGCCGAGCTCGCCGATGACACCCTGCTGCTCGACAAGGGGTGGATCGACGGGTTCCGCGCCCTCAGCCCCCTGCCGATCAACCGCGTGCACGTGGCCGACGCGGCGGTGTCGTTCGTCGCCCGGCCGGACGCACCGCCGCTGCGCGTGTCCGCCACCGCCGTCGACGCCGAGGGGCTCGCGCGCAGCGGCGCGGACGGCACGTTCCCCTCACCGATCCGCATCACCGCCACCGTCTTCGGCCGCGGACGCGTGCGCCTCGACGGCGCCGCCAACGTCACCAACCCGGCGCGGCCGGCGGTCGATACCGAGCTCCTGCTGCACGACATCCCGGTCGACGCGCTCGATCCGGTCAGCGCCGCGCTCGGTGTCCGGCTGCGCGGCGGCACGGCCGCCGGCGAGGGACACGTGACGTTCACCTGGGACGCGCAGCGCGCCCACCTGCGCCGCCTCGCCGTCGCCGGCCTGGACGCCGAGTACGTCCGCACGCCCGCCGTCGCCGCCGCCGAGCCGCACCGGCTCGAGCAGGGGATGGCGCTGCTCGAGCAGCTCGTCGGTCAGCCGATCGCGGTGCGCATCGACGAGCTCGCCGTCGCCGACGGCACGCTCGGCTTCGTCAGCGAGACGACCGAGCCGCACTACCGCATCGCGCTCACCGACACCGACGTGCACCTGCGCGACTTCGACACCGGCGCCACGGCACCGGCGCACCTGACGGTGCGCGGTGCCGTGCAAGAGACCGGTTCGCTGCGCGCCGAGCTGCGCTTCCCGGCACGCTGGCAGGATCCGGCGTTCACCTTCGCGCTGCGGCTGCGCAACGCGGAGCTGCAGACGATGAACGATGCGCTGCGCGCGTTCGCCGATCTCGACGTCGCCTCCGGTCGGCTCTTCGTCACCTCGCGGCTCGACCTGCGCGCCGGCCGGCTGAACGGTGAGTTCCGGCCGGCAATCCAGGACGTCGACGTGCACGATCCCGAGCAGGACGCCGATGACGGACTCCTGAAGCAGGCCTACGAAGGCCTCGTCGGCACGATCGCCGGTCTGCTCGAGAGCGACGATCCCGACGAGGCGCCCGACGCCGATTTCGGCGTGCGCGCCGAGCGGGTGACGACCTGGGCGGCGGGCGTCGCCGCGGTTCGCGACGCGGCGCGCGAGAAGCTGCGCACGGCGCTGCAGCTCGCATTCTCCGATCCGCTGCCACCGCCCCCGCCTGCCGACGCCGACTGACGCGGCAACCGCCGGTGCCGACCCGGCCACGGCGTCGCGGCCGTCATTCCCTGCCGCGCCGTCGGAACCGCAACCTGTCGGTGCCCATTGATCGACCGCGAAGGAACACGGTGGTGCCGGCCGCGGTGCGCCCGCCGTCGCCGCTTCATCGGCTTCTGGCCCGTTGCCGCCGTCACTCGGCGCTCGACTTACGGCTCCCGAGTCAACTAACAAAGGAGGCCTGCCCGCTAATCCGACCGTCTCCACCTCGGGGACTTCCAGGAGCGCTCATGCCCGACCGTTGGTCCCGTTCCTTCGCTTTCCTCGTCCTGTCGCTGAGCTGCCTGGCGACCCCCGCCGGCGCAGAGGTGCTGATCACCGAGGTGATTCCGAACGTCACCACGACCGCGACGCGCGGCGACGTCGTCGAGCTGTACAACACGGGGCCGGGTGCGGTGGATCTCACCGGCTGGATTCTCACCGATCTCGACGATGACCCGGTTGCCGGGGTGCCACAGGATGCGACGTTTGCGCCGGGAGGCCTCGCCGTCGCCCCGCTGCAGCCGGGCGAGTTCGCGGTGATCGACTTCGTCGATGCCGCCGGCACGGCAGCGTGGTGGCCGACGAACTACGGCGTGCGCATCGTCGCGCCGCTCGAATCAGAAAGCTTCCTGGGGTCCGACCGCGACGAGCTGCTGCTCACCGATGCGGCGAACACCCCGGTCGATTTCGTCGCCTGGGCCACCCCCGGGACGCCCGTGACCACGGATTCATACGACGATCTCTCGGCCGTCACCGGCGCGGTGTTCGACTACGGGCTCACGCCGGGAACCGCCGCGTGGGATGCGATCGAAACGATCACCTCCGACGCGGAGTACTACGCCGCCGCCGTCGACTTCACCGGCCTGGCCGCGGTGTCGACCTGGGGCGGCGGTGCCATCCGCCGCCGCAGCACGGGCGGCGTGTTCGATGTCGGCGCCCCCGACGGCACCGCGCAGTGGGAGGCCGTGCCGCGCCACCGGGCGACGCTCGGCAACGCCAGCGACGACGTACCGTCGGGCATGGGCCTGCAGCCCATCCGCATCACCGACGATCTCGCCGCCTGGCTCGGCCAGATCGAGACCACGACGTTCCCGGACCGGCGCATCGCGCGCTTCGCCGACCAGGATCCGGCGGACTTCGTCCCCGCCGGCGCCCCGGAGAAGGCGGCGTTCACGGCCGTACTGGCGCTGGCGATGAGCGAAGCCTGGCCGGATGCCTTCGCCGCCGCGGCGGCGATCGGCTACGAGGTCGTCGAGTTTCTCGACACCGCCACGGGCGAGACGTTCCACATCCTGCGCGAGCGGTTCGTCCCCGGCGAGCCTGGCTTCACCGGCGGTGGCGTGTTCGCCTTCTTCACCGGCAGCGGCGTGCGCGACGGACTGGTGATCGAGATCCCGCATCCGGTGTTCGACTCGGACACACTCGAGCAGGGCGCGCTGGCGCTGCCCGACGTGCGGCCGCGGGTGCTGGCGATTGCCGGAACGCACCGCAACAACCACCTCGACGTGTCGCTCTGTGACGGGCAGTTCGACGGTGGCGAGGACTTCCGGATCAGCGACGTCGCGCATCACCCGGACAACCTGTTTCATGCGGCGCACATCTGGCTCGAGAGTCATCTGCCCGACATGCGCACGGTGCAGTTCCACGGCTTCTGCTGTCCCGGCGCCGGAACCTACGCCGGCCTCGGCGACGACTCCGTCGTGACGAACGGCTTCGATGCCGTTCCGGTCGTGTCCGACTTCGGGCGCATCTGGGCCGATCGCATCGAGGCGCAGAACTTCCTCGCCGACGGTGTCGATCTGACGACAGTGGCGATCTTCGGCGAGGACACGAACCTCCTCGGCGCCACCACCAACCTGCAGGGTCGGATCACGAACGGCGTCGCCTCCGGGGTGGAATGCAACACTCCGGCGCTGGCCGCCAGCGGCCGCTTCTACCATCTGGAGCAGGACCCCGACGTGCGCGAGGAGCCGCAGCACATCCTCGACGCGTTGAAGGAAGCGCTCGTGATCGCCGACGCGCTCGCGTCACCCTGCGAGGCGACGCCAGCGATGGGATGTCGCGTTCCGGGGAAGTCGGTGGCGCTGGTGGTCGACAAGGATGGTGCCGACCGCGACCGCTTCCTGTGGAAGTGGCTCAAGGGCGCCGCCACCGATCTCGCCGACTTCGGCGACGCGGTCGGCGGCGCGGCCACGTACCACGTCTGTCTTTATGATGCGTCGCTGTCACCGCAGCCGCTCCTCGACGTCGGCACCACCGCCGGCGGCACCTGCAGCGGTGCGCCGTGCTGGAAGGCGACCGGGATCAAGGGATATCGCTACAAGGACAAGCTGGGTGACAGCGACGGCCTCACGCTGCTGAACCTCAAGAGCGGAGTCGCCGGCAAGGCGAAGATTCTCGCCAAAGCCGCCGGTGCGCAGCTCGCCGTGCCGAGCCTGCCGCTGATTCCCCCCGTGATCGTCCAGCTGCTGGTCGACGACGGGCTGACGTCGCAGTGCTGGCAGGCAACCTTCTCCGACCCGCCGGCGAAGAACGACGCCGGCAAGTTCAAGGCAAAACAATAGCCGCGCACCGCCGGCTCGAAAGCGCCTGGGCGCTCCGGCGACGAGCGCGACGGAGCGTCCGTACCGTCGGAGCGCTCACGCCGCCGGGCGCACGGCCACCGGCCGCCGGACGGTGCGCAGGCGCGCGCGCTGACTGCCCTGGTACGCGCGATCCCGCAGCGCGTTGAGCAGCCCGGCGGGCCGCAGGAGCGCGCCCGTGTTCCAGGGATTGAAGCACAACGCCTCGCCCGTCGCCGGTGCGAGCCGGCGCTCGATCTGCAGCGTGCCGATGCGCGCGGCGCGCCGGCGCGGGTGCGCCATCGTCAACTCGAACCGCAGGTGGCCCGGCGCCCCCGCGAGCGTCGCGCGTTCGCCGATGCGGCGCGCGCCGATCACGACGTGTGCGCCCGACAGCAGACGATACGGCAGCAGCGTCGAGTAGACATCCCCGATCATCCCCCAGCCGAGGCGCGGCAGCAGCCGCAGGAGCGGCCGATCGAGCACGGCGATGAGCAGGAAGTCCTGGTCGCGACCGCGGCCGTGCAGGTCGGGAATCTTGATCGCCAGCCCGGGGATGTCGGGCAGCGCGGCCGGCAGGCCGAACGCACGCGAGACACGCACGATCGCCGGCATGTCGTCGACGTCGAAGAACGACGAGGTGAACGTCGCCGTGAAGCTCACGCCGTCGGGATGGAAGATCCGCCGTCCGCGCGCCGCGCTCAGCGCCGCGAAGATGGCCCCCGACCAGGCACCGAGCCACGTGCTGCTCGCCGCCGGGGTCGGGGTCGGGATCGGCTGTCTTGCAGCGGGCATGCGCCGCTCCTGTTGCAAGCCCGCCGCCATCCTCGCGCGCGCGTCGGCCGGCGCCCCGTGCAGCGCCGTACCTGTAACTCGTGCAGGGCGCGAGCGCCTTCGGCTCGGCGTCCCGGCAGGTGCTGCAGATTCCGCTGGACGCGTCCGCCTGCCACCTTACAATCGCGCCCCGTGCCGAGAGCGCCCGCGAAGCGGCGACCGGCACGGAAGGGAGACGATCGGGACATGCGCACCCGTGTCATTGCCATCGCCCTGCTCGGCGCACTCGTGCTCGCCGGCAGCGTCGTGTCGGCGCAGCAGATCTACCGCTGGACCGACGAATCCGGGAAGGTGCACTTCGGCAACCAGCCCCCGCCCGGCTCGAAGAACCTGGAGACGACCGGGCGCGAGCGCGGCGAGGTCGAGCTCGAGTGCGAGGCGGCGGCCAAAGGCGCCTGCCAGCAGTACGTCGACAAGTACGGCAAATGGTGGGATTCCGAGGCGTACCGTCGCTGTCTCGAGCAGGGGCGCGAGAAGTGCGCGCAGCTCGCGCCGAAGGTGCGGCCGACGCAGGCACCGGAGCGCTTCATCTCCACGCCCACCCTCGCCTTCGACCCGCAGCTCGGCGATGCGCTGCAGTGCGAGATGCTCTGCCCGACGCGGTGCCGCGGCAAGGTGGAGATCCGCACCGACCGCGTCCTGAAGAAGGGCGAGAACTACGGCAGCGACCGCTACGCCATGGAGGTGAAGCCGCCGCAGGCGGGCTCGGCGTTCTGCTCGGTATCGACCGCGAACGAGAACGTGCAGGTCGTGCTCAGCGTCCGCCGCAACGGCGCGGTCACGGCCACGGTCGAGGCGCAGTGAGCGCGCGCCGCGCATGGCGCTGAGGACGGCCGCCCGTGGATCTCCGTCTCGAATCCTCCGACGCCGACGCGCCCGCCGGCGAGCACGTACGCCTGGTGCTGCGCGGCTTCCGCAACGATCTCGCGCGGCACCGCGTGCTGCCGGTGCTGCGCGAGCGGCTCGGGTTGCGTGACGACCCGGTTCCGCCCTGCACGGTGAGCGACGCGGTCGACGCCGCGGCGGGCACGCGTCTCGCCGCGGAGCTCGACGCCCTCGGCGCCATCGTGCGCGTCGAACCGCTCGGGATCAGCCCCGCACCGGCCGACGCCACCGCCACGGAGACGGAGGACGTTTCGCGGGCGGCCTTTCTCGCGCCGGACCCGGCACCGCCGCCGCGGCCGTCGCTTGCCGCGGCACTGCCGTCGCGCAACGTGCGGCTGGTGCTCATCTGCATCTTCGGGCTGCTCGGGGCGGTGCACCTGCTGCGCCAGCGCGCCGCCCTGGAAGCGCCGCCTTCCGAGGCGACCACCCGGCTCCCGGCGGCTGTCGCCCGGGCCGGCGGTGCCCGGGCTGCCGGTTCCCGGGCTGCTGGTGCCCGGACTGCTGATGAGGCGCGAATTGCCGCGCAGATCCGCCAGCACATCACGCGCAACGACCTGCCGGCTGCCGAGCGCGCGCTCGCCGAGGCGCCGCATGCCGATCGCGATCCCGCCCTGACGGCATTGCGCGCCGAACTGCTCGCGCTGCGCGGCGACATCGATGGGGCGCGCACGACGTACGAGCAGTCCGTGCAGCTCGGCAGCGAAGATCCGAAGGTGTTCCTCGCGCTCGCCGGCCTCTACCGCCAGCAGGGTCGTCAGGATGCCGCGGTCGACATGCTGCACCGCGCCCAGCAGCACGGCGCCAGCGGCCGCGAGTTCGAGGCGATGAAGCACACGGTGATCGCCGAGCAGGACGCCGAGTCGGCGTTCGACTCGCAGCGCAGCGCGCATTTCACGATCTCGTTCGACGCCGGCGAGGATCACGTCGCCGCCGACATCGTCACCCGGCATCTCGAAGAGGCGTACCTCGTCGTCGGCCACAAGCTGGGCCGGTACCCGGACCACCTCACGCCGGTCGTGCTCTACGCCGAGCGCGATTTCCAGGCGGTGACGCACGCGCCGGGCTGGGCCGGCGCGCTGTACGACGGGCGCATCAAGGTGCCCGTCGGCGGCGTCCGCCCCGACACGCCGGAGCTGGCGCGCACGCTGCGCCACGAATACGCGCACGCGCTGATCACCACGATCAGCGGCGGGCGCTGCCCGACCTGGCTGCACGAGGGCGTCGCGATGTGGGCCGAGGAGACGCGCCCCGGCGAGCAGGAGGCATGGGCGCTCGGTGCCCTGCAGCTCCAACGCCGCCGCATGCGGCTCAGCGAGCTCGACGGATCGCTCGCGCGGCTGTCGCCGACTCAGGCGGCAGCGGCGTACGCGCAGAGCTACCTCGCCGTGCACCACCTCGTCAGCCGCTTCGGCGAGCACTCGCTGCAGCGCCTCCTCGCCGCCTTCGCCAGCCATCCGCGCGCCGAAGACGCATTCCCCGCCGCGCTGCCGCTCGAGCTCGCCCAACTCCAGCGGGAGCTCGACGAGCGCTACGGCGACTGACCGCATCGCCGCGTCGGCGACCCAGCGGCGCAACGCGCGGACGCCACATTCCGCGCGAACTTCGTTCCTAAATGTCGTGGTGTGCGCGCGCAGGCACATGGTAGCTGTCCGCCATTCACGATGCCGCTGGAACGAGCTCATCCCGCGCCAGCGTCGCAGTCGGGCCTCGACGGGCAGACCGCGCCGCGTGAGCAGCCGCCGGGGCACGCGCAGGCGCGCGACGATCCCGCTGCGCTGACGATTCTCGTCGCGGCGGACGGCCGCGAGAAGGCCCGCCTGCTCGAAGCGCTCGCCGAAGGACGCACCCCCGAGGCGCTGCACGCCTCGCGCCAGGCGCGCCGTGGCGACGCGCAGCCGGTTGCGGCCGCCGCCGCGCCGGCACCGGAGGCATCGGTCGAGTCGCCGAACACCGCCGCCGATGCCGTGCTCGCGGCCCGCCTGCGGCTCGCCGCCCTGCGCGCCGAAGACGTGCAGCTGCGCGAGGCGCCGGACGGCGACGCGCCACCCGACGCCGACCGGATTCTCGAGCGCCTGAACGAAGCGGCCGAGTACCGCGCCCGGCTCCTGCAACTTGCCGCGGCGCGCGCCCACCTGGCGACCATCGAGCAGACCATCGCCGCCTGCCGGCAGCGCCTCGCCGCCTTCGAACCCGACGCCGCCGCGTTGCGCGACGAGCTCGGCGTCGATCCCGACGCGCTCGTGCAGTGGCAGGCGCGCGTCGTCGGCGCCCGCGCCGCCGATGATGCCGCCGCGCGGGCTGCGGCCGACGCCGCGGCGACGGCGCGTCGCCTGAGCACCGAGGTGCGTGAAGAGCTGGCGCGCGACGTGTTCGACGGCGCGCACACGGTCGACGTGCGCTGGCGCCGGCTCTGGCATCTGCGCCGCCATCTCGAGGAGATCTGGGAGGTGCAGTCGCGCGCCGAGGCGGAGGCGCGGGCGCTCGCCGAGCGCGACGCCGCGCTGCAGGCCGCCACGGCCCGTCTCCCGTGGGTGCCCTCGCCCGGGCTGCAGCGCTTCTCGGGCACGGCGGCGCTGGCCGCCACGCTGATCGCCTTCTGGTCGGGCCTCTGGGTCGGCCGCACGCCGGCGCTGCGCGATGCCGCGCTCGCCGGGGCGCTGGCGCTGCTGCACGGCGGCCTGCTGCTGCGCGAGCGGCTCGGCGGCCGGCGCGCGCAGGAGATGCTGGCCGAACGCGAGCGCCGCCAGGCGGACCTCACCGAGCTGCGCCGCCGCCGCGACCGCGACTGGGCGCGGGCGGCACAGCTCGCGACGGCGATCGAGGCCGGTGCGGGTGCACTCGGGCTGGCGACGCCGGTGACGCCGGACGTCGTCGATGCCTGCGAGCAGGAGATGGCCGAGGCGCTGCGCACGACGGGCGCCGAGACGCCGCTCACCCGGCAGCTCGTCACCCTGCTCGCCGCCGAGGAGCGCGCCGAACGCGCCGAGGCGCACCGCGAGGTCGAGGCCGCCGAGCGACGCGCGGTCGAGCGCGAGTGGATCGCGTGGCGCGATGCGGCCGGCCTGCCGGCCGGCCTCGATGCCGCCCGCATCAGCGAGTGGCTCGACACGCGCCTGCAGCTCGCCGATGCACGCGCCGCCCATGCCGCCGCGCGCGCGCAGCTGGCGCTGCTCGAGCCGGCGACCGCCGCCTGGGAAGCCGATGTGCGGGCGCTGCTCGCCACCTCCCGTCGCGCCGTCTCCCCCGAGCTGTGCGGCCGCGAGCTGACCGACGCGCTGGCGCCGCTGGCGCGCCGCGTGCGCGCCGCCCGCGAGCACGAACGCCGTCGCGAGCGCCTCGCGTCCGAGATCCGCGCCGCCGAGCAGGCGCTCGCCCGCGCCGAGGCCGCCGCCGGCACCAGCGCGCCACCCGCGCGCGGCACCGCGGCGGACGATGGCGGGTCGGCGCGGCACGCCACCGTGCTGGAGACCGCCGGCGCGATCCTCGCGCACGCCACCGAGGGCGCGCTGACCGGCTTCCGCGCCGCGCCGAGCGGCGGCGTGCTGGTCGTCGACGGTCGCAATCGCGGGCTGCCGATCACCGCCATTCCCGACGGCGCCGGGCGCCGCTGCGTGCAGTTCCTGCTGCGCCTCGGCGAGGCGTTGCTCGCACCGCAGCGCCCGCTGGTGGTCGACGATCCGCTCGCCAGCCTGGCAGACGACGAAGCGGTGTTCGTCGCTCGCGCCATCGCGGCGCTCGCCCGCACGCGGCCGCTGATCTACGTCACCAGCGCCGCCACGCGGGCGCGCTCGCTGCGCCTGCTGCCCGGTCCGGCGCGCGTGCTCGAGTGAGACGCGGCACGGGGACTTGCGCCTCGGCCGGCAGCGCGTAGGCTGTCGCAGGCGCCGCCGCCGCGGCGCGTTCCGCATCGTGCGACGGCTTCTCCGACAATCCCTGCGCGTGCTGCTCGTCGCCGGCGCCATCGCGCTGGCGCTGTCGTGGGCGGCGCCGTGGATCGGCACCGTGCTGCGCGCCGCGCCGGTGCTGCTGCAGCGCGCGCCGGCGACCCTGCCGGTGCCGGTTGCCGGCGTCGGCCGCACGACGCTCGCCGACAGCTGGGGCGCGCCGCGCAGCGGCGGTCGGCGCCACCAGGGCATCGACATCTTCGCGCCGCGCGGCACGCCGGTGCACGCCAGCACCGACGGCCTCGTCTGGCGCGTCGGACAGAACCGCCTCGGCGGCAACGTCGTCTGGGTGCTCGGCCCCGGTCGCCAGCTGCACTACTACGCCCACCTCGACCGCTTCGCCGACGTCCGCGCCGGGCAGTTCGTCACCGCCGGCACGGCGCTCGGCTACGTCGGCACCACCGGCAACGCACGCGGCGGACCGCCGCACCTGCACTACGGCATCTACGGCGACGGCGGCGCGATCAATCCGTTCCCGCTGCTCATCGCGCCGCTGCGCCGCGACTGACGCCGGTCGCGCACCGGGCGCCGAGTCCGCCTCAGCGCGGGGACGGATCCGCCCCGGACGCGTCCGCGCAGAGCGCGGCAAGCGTTTCGGCGAGATCGTGCAGCTCCGCCGCCAGGCGCGGCGGCACCGCCGGCCGGACGATCGTCGCGAACGAGCGGTAGAACCACACCTGCAGGTCGGGACCGGCATTGAACGGCTGCAGGTACGCGATGCCGTCGCGACGCACATCGGCGACCAGCGCGCCGAGATTGTGGCGCTTGTCGCAGGCGGTGACGAGCACGGCGGGGTCGGAGGCGGCAACGAGCTCTTCGAGATGAGCGAGATAGTGCGTCTTGCGCGCCAGCCACGTCCCGGTGTCGCGGCGCGCGTCGTCGGCCAGCGTGTCCGTACAGGCGCGCACGATCGCCGGCACGTGCGGCCCGAACCGCTCCAGTTCCGCGTACGCGACGTCCGCGTCCTCGACGACGTCGTGCAGCAGCGCGGCGATCGCCTGCTCGATGCTGCCGTGGTGCTCGAGCACGAGCGCCGCGACCTGCAGCAGGTGCGTGACGTAGTTGATCTGCGTTCCCTTGCGCCGCTGGGCTCCCTGCTTCTCCGCCGCGAAACGGAGCGCGGCACCGAGCCGCTCCGCCCCCGCCGCATCGATGACCGGCAGCGGCAGCGGTGCTACCGACGAATCCGACATCCCTTCTCCTTCCCGATCGCTGTTGGTGAGCCAGGTGCGGTCCGCTGGACGATGAAGCTCACATGTCATCGGCCGGCCGCACGGGGAACCGTACAACCATGAGCGGCCGCGGCATGAGCCGCGCACCGCCTCGGCTCTGGCGTGAGCGGCCGGCGCAACGTACTGATCGCTCACGATGGCGGGAACCAGTGCAGTACCGGGCAGCTGTGCGGCGGGCGCGTCGCTGCTGCGCGTCACCCCGGACGATCCGACCTACCGCGAGCTGGCGGCGGCGGAGGCGCGGTTCTGGGAACAGGTGCACCCGCAGGGGCTCGAGGCGTATCACCCGGTGTACGCCGACGGGCCGGTCGATCGCCATTTCAACGAACGCTTCAGCGGCGATCCCGGCGTCTCCTGGCTGGAGCGCATCCCGCGCCACGGTCCGTTCCGGCGCGGGCTGATGCTCGGCACGGTGTCGGTGCCGGTCGAGTCGTACATCCTCGAGAGCAATCCCGACCTCGCGCTGACGTTCGTCGACATCTCGCCCGGGCCGCTGCAGCGCCGCGAGGCCGAGCTCGGCACGCGGTTTCCCGGCCGTGTGGCGACGCGCCGCGCGGACCTCAACTTCGTCGCGCTCGAGGCGAATCACTACGACCTGATCGTCAGCTCGGGCACCGTGCACCACGTCACCAACCTCGAGTACCTCGCGTTCCAGATCAATCGCGCGCTGACGCCGGGGGGGCGCTTCTTCCTGCAGGATTACGTCGGCGAGCCGCGCTTCGACTTCACCGCCGAGAAGCGGCGGATCTATGAAGTGATCTACGAGCGCGACCTGCAGCGGCAGCAGGGACGGTGTACGGGCCTCATCTGGTCGGACGCCTCGGACCTGAGCCCGTTCTGCGGCGTACGCTCCGACGACATCCTCACCGTGTTCCGCGCCGGGCTCGCCGTGCTCGAGGAGCACACCGCCGCCGCACTGGTGACGCCGCTGATGCGCAGCCGGCCGGTCGACGACCGCACGCCAGGCGGCGACTGGAGCGCCGATGTCTGGAAGGGCCGCGTGCCCACGTGGCGTTGGCTCCTCGCCAGGGCCCGCGAGCGCTACCCGCAGGTGTTCGGCAAGCGGAAGTCGCGCCAGGCGATGGTCGACCAGCGCTTCCTCGACGAGCTCTTCGTCGTCGGCGACGTCCTCACCGCGACCGGCTTTCTGCGTCCCTGCATCGCCTTCGCGATCTACGGCAAGCGCGACGCCGCCCGGGGATGAGCCGCCGCCAGGCGAGTCCAACCGCTCCGCGTTCCTGTTCGTTCCGCGCTCCAGAAGATCAAACCGCCAAGGACGCCAGGTGCGGAAGACGTCCGGATCGGGCGGCGAACCCGAGCTCGTTCTGGAGAGGTCCACCCGGTCGACATCGCCCATGCCGCGAAGCTCGACACTCTTGCCTTCGTCACGTACGAAGCAGCCTGTCCCTGGAGCGTGCGCGAGCCGTTCGCTCTACTGATCGAGGGGTTGCCGTGGCTAGTGATTGGACTGTGAAGTTGTCGAACATCGGTGTAGCTCGATCGGGTCGCCGGCCGATTCGGCCGCACCAGCCGCCGATCTCCAGGCGGATCGCCGTGTGTGCGCTGGTGCTGATGGTCCCGCTCTGCACCGCCGCGCTGTCGGGATGCGGCGGCGGCGACGACGATGACGGCACGGAGTTGACCACCCCTCCACCGTCCCAGACGTCTGGCGGGCAAAGCTGTCCGGCAGACGCGCCGGTCGAGGACACACAGGTGAACAGCCGCCTGTTCCCGACCCTCACCATGGAAGTGAATGCCGTCTGGTCGGGAGCCTCCCACTCGTCGGGTGGCATCGATCCGCTCGCCTTCGACACCGGGCCCGTCACGTCGTCATGCCCGAGTGACGGCGGCACCGACTGCTTCTTCACGACCGGACTCACGAACTGCCTGCACGCCACGTCGGACTTCAGGATCAGCGCGCTCACGGGCCTCGGGCAGATCACCTTCGCGAGTATCGAAGCGATCGACTTCGACCTGAAGGACGTCGCGTCGCACACGCAGCGCGGCGCGGACGCCGGAAAGATCACCGACGGGGTGTTTGCTCCGGAGGGGACGTCGTTCGATCATCCGTCCTACGCCGTCGTGCTGGTTCCCGGCGTCGGGGTGGGCGCCGCGCTGACGATCGATCTCGGATCGGCGATGACGATCTGCGGGAACGATGCGACGTGCGGCCCCAGGGTGCAGGCCGACCGCCATCCCTTCCAGTTCGACTACTCCTCCGACGGCGTCGACTGGACGCCGTACAGCCAGGTGCCGGCCGTGAGCTCGTCCGGACTGCGCACGCGCGGTCTGGCCGCGATCCGGAGCGGGCAGCCCAACCCGGACTTCACCGCCCGCTATGTCCGCCTCTACGGCCTTCCCGCCGACGACGACAACTACTCGATCTCGGAGGTGCAGCTGAAGAACACCGCCGGACAGATCATCTCGATCAACACGAGCGCCACGGGCTCGCAGCCGTCTCAGATCGTGGATGGGATCGTGGCACCGGAGGGAACGGCGTTCGACGACACGCAGTACGCGGTCCTTCTGCGCAGCGTCGGCGAGGCCAACGCGCTGATCATCGACCTCGGCGAGTCGATCGAGCTGTGCGGCACCCAAACCAGCGGCGGCGTGGCGTGCGGCCCCGTGGTGCAGGCCGACCGGCATCCGTTCCAGCTCGACTACTCGCTCGATGGCGTGAGCTGGGTGCCCTACAGTCAGGTCCCGGCAGTGGGCGGCTCCGGTCTGCGCACGCGCGGGCTGCAGCCGATCGCTGCCGGCAGCCACAATCCAAATTTCACTGCCCGGTACGTGCGCCTCTACGGCCTGCCCAGCGACGACGACAACTATTCGATCGCCGAGGTCACGCTGCGGGACAGTGACGGCACCGTCGTCTCCGAAGGCGCGACGACCTACGGTCCGGAACCCGTCGCCCTCAACGGCGACGTGGCACCCGAGGGCGCGGACTGGAACGATCGGCGCTACGCGAGCATCCTGTCGCCCTGTACGACCAGCTCCGCGTCGACGTGTCCGCAGCACCAGAACCCGCCGGCATCGCGGGCGGGCGTGACGGCCGGCATGCTGATCGACTTGACGGCCGTCTTCCCGATCACCGCCGTCGAGGTGCAGGCCGACCGCCACGAGTTCCAGATCGACTACTCGACCGACCTGCAGAGCTGGCAGCCCCTGTGGACCGTGCCTGCGGTGAGTGGCTCGGGGTTGCTGAGCCGGCCCACCGAGTTCTTCGCGACGCCGCTCCCGGAAGCCCGCTACCTGTTCATCTACGGTGTCGCCGGCGACGACGAGAACTACTCGGTCTCGTCCGTCCGCGTACTGACCGCCGTCGCCAATACGCCGTGCGCGTTCGACTCGGCTGCCACGTCCGGCGAGGACTTCGCCTGTACGTACGAGGGGCCGCTGCGCACCGAGATTCAGGTGCCGTCCGGCGGCCTGCCGATCTCCTTCACCATCGATTCGGCGACCGGCTATCTCCGCTGCACCAACGGCACCACCGACGGCAGCACGCCGACGAAAACGGTGCTCACTCCGGGCACGACGTGCACCGCGACGCTCCAGACGCAAGGCATCTCGAGCGGCAGCTGGTGCTCGGGCACCTGCGAGGCGGGCGCCGCGGTGCTCGCCTTCACCCGGTTGAACGCCGACCCGGTGTTCACCGTGTCGGACCTGGAGTGCGACGTCACGCTCGACTCGGATTTGCACAAGGGCCTGGTAGCCATCATCTCCAGCGCCACGGATGCCGCCGTCACCGAGCAGTTCAACGCCCTGGTGGTCACCCCGATCGAGCAACTGAAAGGGCCGATGATTCCGAGCGGAACCTGCCGCTAGGACGCGGACCTGCGTTCCGCGCCGTTCCAAAGAACTGACCGCCAAGGCGCCAGGGACGCCAGGTTCGGAACGAGAACTCTCTTCCGGACCTGGTGTCCCTGGTGCTTCTGGCTCGTCGAACGCGTCGCCGCGTTCTGAGCGTCGCTGGCTGAGCAGCGCGGCAACTCGGTCGCCACCATCGGGAGCGCGACGACCGTTTCTGTCCGAGCGAGGGCCGTAACGCAGCTCAGCCTGCTCGATCCATCCGGCTGCCGAGGGCGGCCCGGAACTGCAAACCCGAAGGCCGGGTTTGCAGTTCGGCCGGTGAGTGGTCCCAACGGGAATCGAACCCGTGTTCCCGACGTGAGAGGCCGGTGTCCTAGGCCGCTAGACGATGGGACCGTATGGTGTTCGCGATCGTCGTGCTCCAGACACACACAAGCCGGGTCGCAGGGGCCCGGCTCGTGCGTGCGTCGCTCCCTCCGGGGCGGAGGCGACGACCTATGTCACTGAGCTGAGGAGGTAGGACTCGAACCTACAATCGCCTGATCCAGAGTCAGGTGGCTTACCAATTAGCCGACTCCTCACCAAATCCTGCGCCGTAGATTACCCGCGAACCTTTTGAAGTCAACCCGGCGACGGCGCCGGACGTCGTGCGCGGCGCGCCGGTACGGTGGCGACAGGCTCGGCGAGCCGCGCGAGCACCGCGCGCGCCACGGCGGCGGGCGTGGTGCGGCGCGTCACGCTGAGCGGCGCGGTGTGCAGCGGTGCGAGCGCCTTGCCGAGCGCCCCGGTGAGCGTCTCGAGGCTCGCGCACGTCACCGCGGCGATCGCGTCGCCGCGCGGCGCCGCCTCGATCACGACGAGCACCGTCCCGCTGCCCTGCGCGCGCAGCCGCAGCCCGGCGGCGCGCCCCGTCAGATACGCGGCGCGCACCACCGCATCGAGGTCGCGCTGCCAGCGACGCGGTGCGGCCGGCAGCGCGCCGCCGGCCGGCGGACGCGGCGGCCAGACGACGACCGCATCGGGCGCGCCGAGCTCGTGCCAGGCGGCGGCCACGGCGCGTGTCGCGGCGGCATCCGCGGCGGTGGTCGCCAGCCGCGCCGGCGGCAGCGGCGCCAGCGCGACGCGCGCGCCGGCGGCGCGCAGGGCGGCGGCACAGGCCGTCGCGCGTGCCGAGCCGTCGCTGCACAGGCAGATGCGCGCCGCCTCGGTCGCCGCCTCCGTCTCGGCCGGGGCGCGCGCGTCGGTCCCTGCCCGGGCGCGGCGCGGCGCACCGCGAGCCGCTCGCCGCCGCTCGCTCACACGCGCAGGCCGATCTTGCCGAAGTGCTCGCTCGCCTTCATGACGCGGTGCGCGGTGCCCGCCTCGGCGAGCGGCAGGACGCGATCGAGTACCGGGCGCAGCCGGCCGGCGTCGAGCGCCGCGCCGAAGCGGTCGCGGAAGGCGCGCACGATCGCCGCCTTCTCGGCGGCCGGGCGCGTGCGCAGCGTCGAGCCGATCACGCGCTGGCGCTTGATCATCAGCGACGCGAGATCGATTTCGCTGCGCACGCCGCCCATCAGGCCGATGATCACCAGCCGCCCGTCGAGCGCGAGCGCGGCCAGGTTGCCGGCGAGATAGCGCGCGCCAATCGCATCGAGGACGACGTTCACGCCGGCGCCGCCGGTCGCCTCGAGCACCGCCGGCGCGAAGTCGCCGGCGCGGTAGTTGATCGCCACGTCGGCGCCGTGCTCGCGACAGCGCGCGCACTTCTCGTCGCTGCCGGCGGTGACGAGGATGCGCACGCCGGCTTCGCGGCAGAGCGAGATCGCCGCGGTGCCGACGCCGCTGCCGCCGCCGTGCACGAGCACGCTGCCGCCCTCGGGCACCTCGCCGAGCAGGAAGATGTTGAGGAAGGCGGTCAGGAAGACCTCGGGAAACGCCCCGGCCTCCTCGTCGGAGAGCGCGGCGGGCACGCGCAGCACGGAGCCGGCATCGACCACCGCCTCCTCGGCGTAGCCGCCGCCGGCGAGCAGCGCCATGACGCGCTCGCCGATCTGCCACGCGCCCGCCTCGGCGCCGACCTCGGCGATCTCGCCGGCGCACTCGAGACCGAGAATCGCCGACGCGCCCGGCGGCGGCGGATAGAGTCCCTGGCGCTGCAGCAGGTCGGCGCGGTTGACCGCCGTCGCCCGCACGCGGATGCGCACGTCGGCAGGGCCGAGCGCCGGCGACGGCACATCGCCGAGCTGCAGAACGGATTCGTCACCGGGCTGTTCGAAGACGATGGCGCGCATGGCTCCTCTCTCTCACTCCGCCGAGGGATCGCTTTCCGGAATAGCGGAGGTCAGGGCGGCGGAACAGCGGCAGACGCGTTCTGCTCGCGGATCCACGGGCGGATCCAGGGCAGCAACGCGAGCGCGGGGAACGCGAGCACGAACGTCAGCGCGAACCACGCGCCGTAGCCGATACCGGTGACCGCCCAGCCGCTGAACGCGCCGGCAACGTCGCGCGAGAAGCCGAACAGCGCCGACAGCCCGGCGTACTGTACCGCAGCGTGCTCCTTGTCGCAGATGTTCATCAGGAACGAGAGGAACGCGGCGGTGCCGAGCCCGCTGGTGAACGATTCGGTCAGCGAGGCGCCGTAGATCAGCGCGCGCGCCGGCTCGCCGAGCGCGCGCCAGGCGTCCGCCAGCGAGTCGACCGCCCACGTCGGCCGCGGCGGATCGACCCACGCGGCGGTCGCGTAACCGAGGTTCGAGAGCGCCTGCGCGAGGCCGAGCCAGAGCAGCGCGTGCCAGATGCCCCAGCGGTCGGTGAGCCGTCCGCCGACCAGCGCGCCGGCGATGGTCGCGAACATGCCGACGGTGCTCGAGACGACGCCGATCTCGCCGACGCTGAGCCCGCGATCGAGCCAGAACGGCTTCACCATCGGGCCCATCGCCGCATCGCCGAGCTTGTAGAGGAGGACGAAACCGACCACCGCCACGACGCCGGGGCGTGCCGCCCAGTGACGCAGCGGCTCGAGCCACGCGCGGCGCGCGGCGGCCGACACCGCGACGCGCGGCGCGCCCTGCACGGCGACGGCGAGCAGCGCGAACGTCCCCGCCGCGAGCGTGAAGACCACCGGCCAGCCGGTGTACGTCGACAGCAGCACGAGGCCGCCGCCGCTGACGATCAGCGCGATACGCGCCGCGGTGACGCGCACGCCGTTCGTGCTGCCCTCCTCACCCGGCGCGACCAGGCCGATCGTGTAGGCGTCGATGGCGATGTCCTGCGTCGCCGAGGCGATCGCGATGAGCAGCATCGCGCTGCCGACCACCATCGCGGCGTGCGGATCGAGCGGCGCGAGCGCCGCCGTCGCCCCGGCGAGCACGAGCAGGCAGGCGCTCATCCACGTGCGGCGATCGCCGAAGCGGTCGACGAGCGGCGACCAGAGGAACTTGAGCGTCCACGGCAGCCCGACCAGCGACAGCAGCCCGATCTCGGTGAGCGCGACGCCGCTGGCGCGCAGGTAGACCGGCATCACCTCCTTGATGACACCGAACGGCAGCCCTTCGGCGAAGTACAGCACCGCCACCCACCCGAGCTTCCGCCGCAACGTCATCCGCGCCGTCCTTCGCGCGCGATCGGTGCACAGTCAACCGCGCGCGCCCCATTGACATCCCCGGAGGCCCCCCGCAAACAATCGCCTTGTCGACACGGTGGAGGCTGCATGTGGGATCAGATGAGCTCCTTGGCGCCCACGCTGCTCGTGGCGATGCCACAGCTGCAGGACGACAATTTCGCGAAGACCGTGGTGCTGCTCTGCGAGCACCGTGAGGAAGGCGCGATGGGGCTGGTCATCAACCGCTGCACCGACACGACCGCCTCCTCGATCGTGCAGCTCGAGCCGCCGCTGGCGCACGACAACGGCATGCCGGTGTGGATCGGCGGACCGGTCGACCCCGCGCGCGGCTGGCTGCTGGTGAACGAGAACGTCAGCGACGGCGTCGAGGTGAGCCCCGGCATCTTTCTCTCCGCCTCGCGCGATCTGCTGCGGCGCGTGCTGGAGAGCGATGGGCTCGGCGAGCGCAGCCGCTTCCTCGTCGGCTACGCCGGCTGGGGACCGCGCCAGCTCGATGCCGAGCTCGCCGCCTCGGCGTGGCTCACCGTGCCGGTCGATCCCGGCCTGATGTTCGACACCGCCGGCGACGCGATGTGGGAGGTGGCGATCCGCCGGCTCGGCATCGAGCCGCACGCACTGGCCATGGGCCCGGGCGTGCACTGACACCGCTGCTCACTCCGGTTTCGGCACCTGCAGGTAGTCGCTGAGGATCGCGACCCAGCGCTCGGCGTCCTCGCGGCGCGGATCGCCGGCGGCGAGCAGCGGCGCGGCGCGCGCATACTGGCTCAGCGCCGTCGGATAGTCGCCGTCGAGCCGCGCCGCGGCGGCGAGGTGGTAGAACCCCTCCCCGGCGCGGCCGGCGCGGCCGGACAGCAGGCCGTAGCCGTGATGCGCCGCGTCGAGCTCCGGCGCCGCGACGAGCGCCCGGTGGTAGGCGGCAAGCGCCGCGTCGGTGTCGTCCAGCGCCTGCTCCGCCCGCGCGAGGTCGACGAGCGCACCGGCGTCGCGCGGCCGGCGGTCGAGATGCGCGGTGAGCAGCGTGCGGGCGCGCGCGGCGTCGCGCTCGCGCAGCGCCAGCGCGCCGAGCTCGCGGTCGGCCTCCTCGATGCCGCCGGCGCGCGCCGCGGCGAGCGCCGCGCGCGCCTCGTCGAGCTGACCGGTCTCGAGCGCGACGATGCCGTACAGGTACTGCGCCTCGGCATCGGCGGGCTGCGCAGCGCGGGCGCGCCGGTAGGCCGCCTGCACGTCGCCCGGCTTCTCGCTGCGCGCCCGGACGAGCGCCTGCACGCGGCGCAGCGTGCGATCGGGCGCCGGCCGTTCGTGCGCCTGCCAGGCCGGCGTCTTGAGCACCGCCGCGAGCCGGTCGAGGCGCTCGTCGGTGAGCGGGTGGGTGTGCAGATACGGCGGCGCCGTCGCCGGCGAGACGCGCTGCTGCTGGCCGAGCAGCGCGAAGAAGTCGAGCATGCCGCGCGGATCGTAGCCGGCCTCGCGCATGTAGCGGGCGCCGAGGTAGTCGGCTTCCTGCTCGAACTCGCGCTTGTACTGCAGCGCCACCGCCTGCGAGGCGGCGGTGGCGAGCGAGCCGACCGCCGGCTGCACGAACGTCAGCAGCGTGCCGAGCAGCGCCGCATAATTGAGCGCCTCGGTCTTCTCCTGCTGGCGGACGAGATGCCGGCCGTGCACGTGCGCGATCTCGTGCCCGAGCACGGCGGCGAGCTCGTCCTCGTTGCGCACCGCGGCGAGCAGGCCGCTGTGCAGATAGATGAAGCCGCCGGGGACGGCGAACGCGTTGATGCGGCCGTCGCGCACGACCGCGAAGCGGTAGTCGAAGAACGACGGATCGAGCCGCGCCGCGATGCGCTGCCCGACGCCCTGCACGTACGCGGTGATGTCGGCGTCGTCGAGCAGCGGCGCGCGCTGGCGGGTGGCGAGATCGAAGCGCTGCCCGAGCTCGCGCTCGCCCTGGTACGACACGCCCGCCGCGAGCGCCGGAGCGAGCAGCACCGCCGCGCACAGCAAAGCCGCGCGACGGCTCACCCGCATTGCGTGACGTACTCGAGCAGCTCCGAGAGCTGGCGCAGCTGGCGCGCGCGCACCGGGCGCTCCTCGGGGGACGCCGTCGCGAAGCGCTGCAGCGCGAGCTGCAGGTTGTGCTGCAGGATGCGCACGCAGGTCTCGGTCGCCGCCTGTTCCTGCGCGCGACGCCGGGCGCTGGCGCGCTGGACGAGGGAGATGACTTCAGCCATGCGCGGCCTGTCGCGCCGCCGGCCGGCGCGCGCGCCGCGCCCCGCCGGCCCGCCCGTGCGCCCAGCCGATCTGGCGGGCGATGCCGCGCAGGACGCGCACCTCGCGCGCGCTCGGCACGGCGCGGCCGAGCAGCGCCCGCAGGGTGTGCAGGATGTGCTCGGGGTTCTGATCGTTGAGAAAGCCGATGGCGTCGAGCACCGCGCGCCAGTGCGCCTCGAGACCGGCGAGCTCCGCGAATGCCGCCGGCTCCGCGGGGGCACCAGCGGGCGCCGCGCCGGCACGCACGGCGCGCCGCAGCGTCCAGCAGACGAGCAGCACCGCCTGGGCGAGATTCAGCGAGGCGTACGCGGGATCGGTGTCGAGCGTGCAGAGCCGCGGACAGTGGCGCAGATCGTCGTTGCGCAGGCCGTGATCCTCGGGCCCGAAGACGACCGCGACCGGTCCGGCGGCGGCTGCCTGGCGCAGCACCGGAACGAGCGCGTCGAGATCCTCGGCGGCGCCGCGATACCCGCCGGCCCGACAGGTCGTGCCGACGACCAGGCGGCAGTCGCCGACCGCGGCGCCGAGATCGTCGACCACGCGCGCCGCCGCGAGCACGTCGCCGGCGTGCACCGCCATGCGCGCCGCCGCCGCGAGCCGCGCGCGCGGGCGCACGAGGACGAGATCGCGCACGCCGCAGTTCTTCATCGCGCGCGCCGCGGCACCGATGTTCGCCGCGCCGCGCGGTCGCACGAGCACGATGCGCAGCTGACGCAGGTCCTCGGATCCCGGCTCGGATGCGTCGGGTCGCTCGCGCATGGCGCGGAGCATAGCCCCGGTCGGCCAGTGACGCCACGGGGGCGGGCCGCGGTCGGGGCCAGCCGACAGCGGTCAGTCGTCAGTCGTTAGTCAGCGGTCAGCGGTCGAGGATGAGTTTGCCGCAACC
>CBFGUK010000022.1:0-42957 GCA_965651925.1 uncultured bacterium
GTGCGATCGTGAACGGCGCTAGCACCCACAGCCCACCGACGCCCCAGTGGAGAAGTAGGGGTGGACCGAAGACAAGCCAAAGCGCTCCATACGGCACTTGCCAACGCGTGAGAACATCGGGATCAACTAGGAACAGAAAGCAGAGGGCGGAGTACACAGCTCCGACCAGAATGAAACCCCTGACTGAACGAACCACCGAGTCGAACATCTAACGCCGGCGCTCAGCCGCGCGGGCCGACACGCGCCGGCTCCCGTTAGCCGTTCGGCCCCGCGGCCCGCGTCGGCTGCAGCGCCTTGTTAGGGAGTTGCTACGCTTACCCACTTCACTCACCGCGGGCACCCATTTAGAGAGTTGGCGACCGCGCCAACGAGTTCATCAATCGTGACGTGTCGATCATCGTTTCCGTCGCCGAGGCACGGTTGGAGCGCTGTCGGGGTGGCGGCAGGGGTACTCTTTGGAGTCGGGCCGATCTGGTTCATCACGACCTGCACGTCGCCGTCGATGACTGATACCGGCGTGTCAAGCCAGCAGCCGAAAGGATTACAAGCGCCCTCACGGATGACGTAGTTTCCCGGAGGGACGTTGGGGAACTCGAAGTAGTAGTACTTTTCCGGTCGTTGGACTGCGATGCGGCTAGTAGTTTCCGGAACGGGACCGTAGAGCGACGGCGAATGGTTGTAGAACTCGACAGGGCTGCACGAGCCAGAAGTCGGGAACTCTTTGTAGCAGAGAGATACCGTGAACCCGTCCTGGCCAGAGGCGACTGCGGAACTTGCTGCGATCAGCCCGGCGAGGAGGATTGATCGAGGAAGCATGGCCTGAACTCCCTAACTACAATTATCCAGACTATCGGTTCCGGCGAACCCCGCTTGGACGATGGGAGTCGGCACGAGGCGAGGATAGCGTTGAATCGCCTGCTGGTCCAATTACTTCTGCGGCAGCTTCGCAGGTAGCGGAGGAGATGGGGTCCCGGCTTGGCTTGGCGGGATAACGGGCGAAGGGCAGAGCGGCTGGCGGGGCTGGCGACGACGTGGAGGCGGCGGTTGATCTCGGGCTGGGACATCGTCGCTGTCGAGGACCGGGCAGCTCCTGCACCGCGGAGAGGTCCACCGTCTCTGCCGAGGACTGAGATCCAGCCGTGCCGGGAGCGTGGCGTCCGGGTGGCTTCTCGCCTCACTGGCGCGACGACCGCGGCGGCCTTCTGAACGTCGGCGCGGTCTCGTGCGCCGTGGTCGGCCTGCACGCGGCGCCCTGGTTGCTCCTCGCCGCGCGGTCCCGGACGCGGCTGCGCGGCGCGCGCGCGACGTTCGTCGCAACGGGCTGGATTGACTCCGCCCCGTGCTTGCAGTGGGGTCGGGCGGCGCATGGCGTCCCCGTCCACCAGCCCGGTTGTGCTGACCGGCATCACCGCGGCCACCTCGCGCAGCGAGCTGATGCGCGTCATCTGGGCGCTGTCGTGGCCGGCGATCATGACCTTCGGCCTCGAGTCGCTGGTCGGGCTCGTCGATGCGCTGATGGTCGGCCGCCTCGGCGCCGATGCGGTCGCCGGCGTCGGCGTCGGCACGCAGATCCTGCACGTCGCCGGCGTGCTGAACATGGCGCTCGCCACCGGCACGGTGGCCATCGTCGCCCGGCACATCGGCGCGCAGCAGCGCCATGGCGCCGAGGCGGCGCTCGTGCAGTCGATCTATCTCGCGCTGCTGCTCGGTCTCGCGATGGCGGTGCCGGTGATCATCTGGGCGCCGCAGGTGGTCGGCATCTTCCGGGTCGATGCTGGCGTGCTCGCGGCGGGGACCGACTTCGTGCGCACGATCATGCTCGGCGTGCCGGCGTGGGCGGTCTTCGCGGTGATCGCCGCCGGGCTGCGCGGTGCGGGCGACATGCGCACGCCGCTGGTGATCGGGGCGGCAATCAACGTGCTGAACGTCGTCGCCGCGTACGTGCTGATCTTCGGCAAGCTCGGCCTGCCGGCGCTCGGCGTGCGTGGCGCGGCGCTGGCGAGCGCGCTGGCATTCACCAGTGGCGCGCTGCTCGGCCTCGTCGCGCTCCTGCGGCGCGATGGCGCGCTGCGGCTGCGCCGCGGCCGGCTCGCCCCGCATCCCGGGGTCGCGCGCCGCGTGCTCGCCGTCGGCAGCCCGACCGGCATGGAGCAGCTGCTCATGCAGGTCGGCTTTCTGCTCTACCTCGGCATCGCGGCGCGCTACGGCACGGCCGCGGTGGCGGCCTACTTCATCGGCGTGCGCATCCTGGCGCTCTCGTTCCTGCCCGGCTTCGGGTTCAGCGCCGCGACGAGCACGATCGTCGGGCAGCAGCTCGGGGCCGGGCATCCCGAAGGGGCCGAGCGCAGCGCCGGCGAGGCGAACCGGCTGGCGGTGCTGCTGATGTCCCTCGCCGGCATCGTGATCTTCCTCTTCGCGCGGCCGATCGCGGCGCTGTTCATCGACGACGCCGAAGTGATCGAGGATGCCGTCTCCTTCATCCGCGTGCTGGCGCTGGCGCAGCCGCTGATGGCCGCCGACTCGACGCTCGGCGGCGCGCTGCGCGGGGCGGGCGACACGCGCTTCCCGCTGCTCACGGTGCTCATCGGCTTCTACGGCGCGCGGCTCGGCTTCGCCTGGCTGGCGGCCGACGTGTTCCACGTCGGGCTCGTGTGGATCTGGGGCGCGCTGCTCGGCGACTACCTGCTGCGCGCCGCGCTGAAGGGGTGGCGCTTCCGTTCCGGACGCTGGAAGACGATTCGAGTGTGAAAACGCGTGCGACGGTGTCACGGTGCTTGGAGCGGGGCGCCGCCATCCCGCCGCCCGACACCACCGACAGACGAACCGTCGCATGCGCCCCGCAGGTTTGACCACTCACCAGTGCACGAGTATGCAGGCGACGGCCGGTCGCTGGGGAACGGCCACGCGTTCAGGGGAGGAGCGTTCATGCGGAACGGATGCCGTTCGGTGGTGAGCCTGATGGTCGGAGGCGTGTGGCTGCTGGCGTCAGCCGCCGCGGCCGCCGACCCGATGGCGGTCGAGCAGGGCAAGTCGCTGTACCTGAAGTACTGCTCGGCCTGTCACGGCGAGAGCGCCAAAGGCGACGGGGTCGTCTCCGGGCTCATGCAGCCGAAGCCGCCCGATCTCACGACCATCGCGGCGCGCAACGGCGGTCGCTTCCCGTTCTACGAAACGATGTTGAAGATCAGCGGCCAGCGCGCGACCGCCGAGGATCAGGATACCTCGCTGCCGGGCATGCCGCAGGCGCACGGCGATCCCGCGATGCCGGTGTGGGGCGAAATCTTCTCCCGCGAGGAGCTGTCGAAGGGCAGCGCGCTCGACCAGCACCTGCAGGCCACCGGCAAGATCATGCTGATCACCGAGTATCTGCAGTCGATCCAGGCGAAAGGGCAGTAAGGGGGCGGCATGGCGGAGCGGAAGGGCGCCGGACGGCAGCCGGCGGGAGGCCGCGCGCGCGGCAACGGACGCGGCGGCGCGCGGGTGCGCGCCTGCGTCGTCATCGCCAGTCTGCGCGGCTTCGACCAGGTGAGCGCGGCCATCGAGCCGAAGCGGGTCGTCGCGCTGCTGCAGGAGTTCGTCGGCGCGATGGCGGACGTCGCCGTCGCTCACCGGGCGCTGATCGACGCGGTGCTCGGCGACGGCGTGCTCCTGCTCTACGGCGTGCCGTCGCCGCGGCGCGACGATGCGGTGCGCGCCGTGCGCGCCGCCGCGGCGCTGCAGCGCGCGACGCTCGCGTTGCGCAACCGCTGGATCGGCGCCGGCGAGCCGCGCGCCGCGGCCGTCGGGCTCGCCGTCGGCGGCGCCCGCGGCGACGTGCTGATCGCCGACCGCAGCGAGCGCGGGGGCCGGCCGATCACGCCGATCGGCGAGCCGGTGCGGCGCGCGGCGCGGCGCTGCGCCGCGGCGCGCGGCGGCGAGACGCTGGTCGACGACGGTATCTACGCGAGCACCGGCGCGCGCCTCGAGGAGGAGTTCACGTTCACCGCGCGCGCCCTGCCGCGCCGCGGGCGCGAGCTGCGCGGCGCCTACCGCGCTCAGGTGCGGCGCGCCGGCCTGCGCATCGTCGCCTCGCGCGACACCGGCACCGGCTGAGACGCGGCGGCGACCCGCGTCAGCCAGCGCAGCAGCGTCCGCACGCCGAAGCCGCTGGCGCCCTTGGGGTGACAGGGGAAGCCGTCCGACATCACCGTGCTCGAGAAATCGATGTGGGCCCACGGCAGCCCGCCGGTGAACTCGCGCAGGAAGAGCGCTGCGACGATGGTGCCGGAGTGGCCCTCGCCGACGTTCTTGAGGTCGGCGACGCGGCTATCGATGTCGCGCCGGTACTCCTCGATGAGCGGCAGCTCCCACAGCATCTCGTTCGCCTCGGCGGCCGCGGCGATCAGCTCGCCGATCATCCGCCGGTCGGTGCCGAGGAGCCCGGCGCAGCGCGGGCCGAGGGCCTGGCGCACGGCCGCGGTGAGCGTCGCGACGTCGATCACGCAGTCGGGCTGCTGGCGCGCCGCATAGGCGAGCGCGTCGGCGAGCACGAGCCGGCCCTCGGCGTCGGTGTTCAGGACCTCGATCGTGCGCCCGTCGCAGGCGCGCAGGACGTCGCCCGGCCGCATCGCCGCACCGCTCGGCATGTTCTCGGCGCAGGCGAGATAGCCGCGCACCTCGACCGGCAGGTTGAGCGCCGGCAGCGCCGACAGGACCCCGAGCACCACCGCGGCGCCGGCCATGTCGCGCTTCTGCATCTGCATCGCGTCGGCGTGCTTGATCGACAGCCCGCCGCTGTCGAACGTGATGCCCTTGCCGACCAGCGCGATGCACCGCCGCGGCCGGCGCGGGCGGTAGTGGACCTCGATCAGGCAGGGCGGCTGGACGCTGCCGCGACCGACGCCGAGGATCGCCCCCATGCCGAGGCGGTCGAGCGCGCGCCGGTCGTGCACGCGCACGCGCAGACCGCGGCCCGCCAGTCCGCGCGCCGTGCGCGCGACATCGAGCGGCGTCAGGTCGGCGGCCGGCGTGTTCGCGAGGTCGCGCGCCAGGGCCGTCGCGGCGGCGGTGATCGCGCCCTCGGCGGCGGCGGCGCGGCAGGTGGCATCGAGCTGCGCGGCGCTGATCGTGACGCGCAGCGGCGGCTGCGCCGGCGGACGCGAGCGATAGCGGGTGAACGTGTAGCGCGCCAGCTCGATCCCCTCGGCGAGGGCGCGGATGCGCACCGGCTCGGCGCCGTCGCCGAGCGCCACGGTGACGCGGTCGACGTGCAGGCGCGCGGCGTGGCGGACGATCGCGTCGGCGACCTCGTACCAGAACGGCAGCGCCGGCGCGTCGCCAGCCCCGAGCAGCAGGATGATCGGTCCGTCACCCGCCGCGTGCACCCAGCACTCCTCGCCGCGCCCGGCGCCGAAGCGCCGGCGGCGGGCCTCGGCGAGCAACGCGCCGCCGAACGGGGCGTCGACGGCGCGCAGGGCCGCTTCCTGCGCCGGCGGCGCGGTGACCGGCACGACGAGCAGGCCGGCGGTGAGTTGCGTGGCGGGTACGGTGCTGAGCGTCAGCGTCGTCATGAGCCTCGTCCGGTGCTGTGCTGTGCCAGATAGTCGAGGAGCAGCCTCTCCTCGTCGGCCGTCAACGGTGGCAGGCCGCGCCGCGCGAGCTCGCCCTGCATGCGGGTCACGGTGATGCGCCACATCGCTTCGGTCAGCGCGCCCGGCGCATACAGGCGGTGACAGCCGGTGCAGCGCCCGGCGTAGAGCTGCGCGCCGGGCGATTCGGGGTCGGGCAGCCGCGCATCGCAGCCTGCGGCCAGGCCGAGCAGCGCCACGGTGGTCACCCGCATCGCGCCGCGCACCCGGTCAGCCCTCGCGACGGTAGACCGCCTGCTGACCGAAGCTCTCCTCGACGCCGATCTCGATCGCGTCGAGCGGACCGATGCCCTCGGCATCGAGCTCGCGGCGCAGCGCGCTGGCGAGGTACTGCGCGAGCTCCTCGACCGAGGTGTGCACGATCGGCAGCAGGCGCACGTCGCCGCGCGGAAAGCGGAACTCGTCCGCCTCGTAGCGGACGACGATGGTGTCGCCGTCTTCGCGGATGGTCAGGCAGTCGCTGCGTGCCGGGATGAGCAGGTGCTCGTCGAGGTGATCGCACAGGCGGCGCGCGACGCGTTTCACGATGCCGAAGTCGACGACATACCCCTGCGGGCCGAGCTGCCCGTGCAGCGCGATCGAGACGCGGTAGTTGTGTCCGTGCAGCCGCTCGCGGAAGCCGGGATAGGCGATGAAGTGCGCGGCCGAGAACTTCAGGTAGTCCTTGGTGACGTGGACGTGGAACGATTCGCTGGCAGACATCGAGTGCTCTCGTCAGACGGAATGGCTGCACGCTTAGCAGGTGCCTGCGCAGCCGGCCACCGGCGTCGCTCGAACCCGTGTTCCAGCCGGCGACATGGGGACGACTCGATGGGGACCTGCGTCCAGTGCTGACGTGTTGAGGTGTCGAGCGTGTTGACGTGCGGGAATGACGGGACACACGCGACACGCACCACCTCCCGCCCTCACGTCAGCACGTCAGCACCCGCGGTGCGCGGTTGCGCGCGCCGCGGAAACCGGCCACTAACACACGCATGCGCTACGATTTCACGCCCGAGCAGCGCGCCTGGCGGGACGAGATCCGGGCGTTCATCGCGGCGCATATCACGCCGGAGCTGCTCGCCGAGCAGCGCGAGGCGGGCAACGAGGGGCAGGGGCCGCTGGCCAGGGCGTTCCTGCGCGCGTTGCGCGACAAGGGCTACTGGGGGATCGCCTGGCCGGCGGAGTACGGCGGGCTCGGCCGCTCGGCGATCGAGCAGTGGATCTTCGTCGACGAGCTCGAGGGCGCCGGCGCACCGATGCTGCCGTTGGCGGTGACCTCCGTCGCGCCGACGATCATGCGGGTCGGCACCGAGGCGCAGAAGAAGTCCTGGTTGCCGCGCATCGTCGCCACCGAGGTCGACTTCGCCGTCGCGTACTCCGAGCCCGAGGCGGGCACCGACATGGCCGCGCTGCGCACCCGCGCCGAGCTCGACGGCGACGCGTGGGTCGTGAACGGGCAGAAGATGTGGAACACGATGGCGCACATGGCGACGCACAACTGGGTCGCCGTGCGCACCGAGCCCGAGGCGCCGAAGCACAAGGGCATCTCGATGCTCATCGTGCCGATGGACGCGCCGGGCGTCACCGTGCAGCCGATCTACGTCTGGCCCGGTCTGCGCACCAACGCGCTGTTCCTCGACAACGTCCGCGTGCCGCGTGACCACCTGATCGGCGAGCGCGGCATGGGCTTCTACTACGCGGCGATGGCGCTCAACTTCGAGCGCCTGGCGATCGGATCGGTGGCGATGGTGCGCCGCTACTTCCGCGAGCTGGTCGCGGCGGTGCGCGAGCTGACGCGCGACGGCCGGCCGCTGCGGGCCGAGCCGTGGGTGCGCGAGCGGCTGGCGCGGCTCGCCGTCGACATCGAGGCGGCGCGCATGCTCGGCCTCGAGACCGCCTGGGCGCTCGAGCAGGGCGAGGTGCCGGCGGCGCAGTCGTCGATGGCCAAGGTCTTCGTCAGCGAGCTCGCCCAGCGCGTCGCCGACGCCGGCGCGGAGATCCTCGGCCTGAACGGGCAGCTGCATCCCGAGGAGCCGGCGGCGCAGCTGCACGGCCGTCTGCAGTGGCTCTACCGCACCGCCCCGCTGCTCGCATTCGGCGGCGGCACGAACGAAGTGCAGCGCAACATCATCGCGATGCTCGGCCACGGCCTGCCGCGCAAGTGAGGAACGCCGGGCGATGCGACTGATCCCGACTCCCGAGCAGCAGGCCCTCGCCGACGCGGTCGCGCGCTTCTGCGCGGAGCAGGTGACGGCCGAACGCCTGACGCGCTGGGCGCCGCTGCCGCGCGGCATCGACGACGAGCGCTGGCAGGCCATCGCCGCGCTCGGCTGGTTCGGCCTCGCCGTGCCGGAGCGGCACGGTGGCAGCGGCCTCGGGCTGGTCGAGCTGGCGGTGGTGCTCGAGGCGTGCGGGCGCGGTCTCGTGCCGCGTGCCGTGATCAATGCGATCCGCGCCGCGCGCGCGCTCGCCCGCCTGGCACCGGAGGCGGAGGAGCTCGCGGCGCTGGCGGGCGGCGCGGCGGTGCTGGCGCTGGCGTTCGACGAGCAGCACGCCCGTCATCCGGCGCACTTCGTCACCACGATCAGCGGCGACGCCCCGGCGCGCGTGCGCGGCGAGAAGTGGTACGTCGCCAACGGCGTCAGCGCCGCGTGGCATCTCGTCGCCGGGCAGGCCGGCGAGGGGCCGGGCTTCGTGCTGGTGCGCGGCGCCGAGGCGGACGCGCGGCCGCTGCGCACCTTCGATGGCGAGGAGCAGGCCGTCGTCCGCTACGAGAACGTCGCCGGCCGGCGCATCGTGCCGCCGGGCGCCGCCGCCGCGGCGTGGGCGGCGCTGACCCGCGAGGCGACCGCGCTGGCGCTCGCCGAAATGGTCGGCGGCATGCAGGCAGCGCTCGAGATGACCGTTGCCTACGTCAAGGAGCGCGAGCAGTTCGGCCAGAAGATCGCCGTCTTCCAGGCGGTCCAGCATCAGATCGCCGACATGGCGACCGCCTGCACCGCCGCCCGCCATCTCGCCTGGCAGGCGATCACGCGCCTCGCGGCGGGCAGCGAGGAGGGCGATGAGCTCGAGCACGCCGCGGCGTTCGTCGCGCCGGCATTCAAGCGCGTCACCTGGACGGCACATCACCTCCACGGCGGCGCCGGGTACGTCGTCGAGCACCCGCTGCACTGGCACAGCGAGCGCGCCCAGGCGCTGGCGATCCGCTTTGCTCCCGAGGCACCGGCGCTCGCCGCAATCGCGGCACGATTGCTCGACTGAACGGCAGCGGAAAGGGAAAGCGAATGTTGGCCGCTTCAACGCCGAGACACAGAGGCGCAGAGCAGCGCAGAATTCGCTTCTGCAGTGCTCTGCGCCTCAGCGTCTCTGCGTTGAAACCGAGCGCTGGCCCGCGGACGGGCGCAGACTCCGCTTTCCGCTAGAACTCGGAAAGCTCGCGATCGATGGGCAGCGGCAGCAGCGGTTCGAGGAGCGTATCGAGTGTTGCGAGGAGGAAGGTCACCCCGGCGAGGGCGAGCAGGCGCAGGCCGCTATAGTCGGCGAGCGTGATGCCTTCGAGGAGCGGCAGGAGCACGAACGCGATGCCCGCGGCGACGGAGGTGATCGCCAGGGCATTGGCGCTGAGCTTCAGCCGCAGGATCCGGCAGAGCATGCTGAGCACGAGAAACACGCCGATGGCGGTGAACACATAGAACGGAATGAGCAGCAGCCAGCGCACGAAACGGGCACTCCTTCGTCAGCCACAACGGCTAGGCGCCGCGTCGCCCAAAGTCAACGAAATGGTGGACACCGCCCTGCGGGCGGCCGCCGCGCGCCTGCGCGCGATCGGCTACGGGCCGGCGCTGCTGCGCGAGCGGCTCGGGGTCCGCTTCCCCGACGACATCGGCCTGCTCAATCACGCCCCGACGCTGGCGCGCGTCGCGGGGGCGGAGCCGGCCGATATCGCGCTGCGGCTGCTGTTCCTCGAATCGACCGAGCCGCTGCGCGCAGTGCGCCGGGTGTTCGCCGCGCCGCTGCTGCGCGACCTGCTCGCGGCCCGGCTGCTGGTACGCCGCGGTGCCGGGTATGCCGCCCGCCTGCGCGTCGACGTCCACGGTGACCTGCTGCTGCTCGCCGACCGCCGCTTTGCGCGCAGCGATGCCGGCGCGCTCGGCCTGCCGCGCGGCGACATGGTCTACCCGCCGGGCAGTGACTCGATCCTGCTCGCCGACGCGGTCCCGGTACGCGACGGCGAGCGGGTGCTCGACCTGTGCACCGGCAGCGGCATCCAGGCGGTGCAGGTGGCGTCGCGCGCCGCCGCCGTGACGGCGATCGACATCGGCCGGCGCGCCGCGGCGCTGGCGGACACCAACGCGCGGCTGAACGGCGCCACCATCGCGGTGCGGGTCGGCGATCTCTACCGCCCGGTGGCGGGCGAGCGCTTCGATCTGATCATCGCCAACCCGCCGTTCGTGCCCGCCCGCGAGCGCGGCCCGGCGTACCACTCGGGGGGGCCGCGCGGCGATCGGGTGCTGCGGCGCGTGGTGGCCGGCTGGGGCACCCATCTGCGTCCCGGGGGCCGCGCGGTGGCCATCTCGCATCTCGCGCTGCGGCGCGGCGAGCAGGTCGAAGACTGGCTGCGCACCTGGGGCCGGACGTTCGACGGCCGCATCCTGGCGCTCGTGCTCGAGCGCGGCACGCCGATCGACCTCGCCGCGGCCCAGGCGCTGTTCGCGCTCGACCGCGGGCTCGCTGCCTACGCCCGCGAGGTACGCGACTGGATCGCGTTTCTCGCCCGCCACCGCGTCGCCGAGATCGTGCTGCTGCTGCTCGCCGCCGAGCGCACCGGGCGGCACGCGGTGGAGGTGCGCGAGGCGTTGCAGCGCGTGCTGCCGCTGCCGCTGTCGCAGCCGCCGGGCACGCTGCTCGCCGACTGGCTGACGCCCGCTCCCGGGTAGTCAGGCGCTTCCGCCGCCCTCGTCCGCACGCTATCACCATACTATGACGCGAACCGCGATGGCCGTGTGTCTGGGCGCGCTGGTGGCGGGGTGTGGCGCGATGCATCCGACGCTCTATCCGAACGAGCAGTACTCGAGAGTCGGCCGGGCGCAGGCGGACGCCGACATCGAGGCGTGCGAGCGCCAGGCCGAGGAGTACGTGAAGAATCCGGGCCAGGGTGGCCGGCGGGCGACCGAGGCGGCGCGCAACACCGGCGTCGGCGCGGCCGTCGGTGCCGCGGGCGGCGCGGTCGGCGGCGCGATCGGCGGCAACGTCGGGCAGGGCGCCGCCGTCGGCGCCGCGAGCGGCGCGACGGCGGGGCTGCTCGGCACCATGTTCGGCTGGATGTTCTCCGGCGATTCCGGACCCGACCCGACGTACCGCAACTTCGTCGAGAAGTGCCTGCGCGACAAGGGCTACGAACCGATCGGGTGGGAATGAGCCAGCGAGGGCGGGAGGACGCCGAGGCGAAGATTTCAACGCGGAGCGCGGAGGCGCGGAGTCAGGCAGAGGGGATCATTCGACTCGGTGTCCTCCCCACCTCGGTGGCCGATCGTACGCCGGTGGCTAATCGAACGACTCGACGAGCTGCATCGGGCGGAGCAGGGTGCGCGGCACCCCGTCGAGAAAGCGCGACGGCTTCGTCATCACCAGTCCCGTGCCGCGGTCGTACATCGTGATCGGGTAGGTGAGATAGAGGTTCCGCTTGGCGCGCGTCACCGCGACGTAGAGCAGACGCCGCTCCTCCTCGAGCTGGGCGTCCTCGTGCAGGCTGTAGGCGGACGGGAACTTGCCGTCGACGAGCCAGATGACGAAGACGGTGTGCCACTCGAGGCCCTTGGCCGAGTGGATCGTCGACAGGCAGAGCAGCCCCTCGTCGCCGTCGTCGCTGGCGAGCACGTCGCCGACGCTGTCGCTCGGCGGCTCGAGCGCCATGTCGGTGAGCAGCGCTTCGAGCGTGCGGTAGCGCGCCGCGATGCTGACGAAGTGCTCGAGGTCGCGCAGCCGCTTCGGGTGATCGTCGGGATGTCGGCGCTTGAGCAGCGGCTCGTAGTGACGCAGCACCTCGCCGAGTTGCTCGTCCGGCCGGCGGCCGGGGATGGCGAGGCGGCGGAAGAGGCCGCCGAGGGCGCGCAGGTCGGTCGAGTACGACCGGTCGGGGATGTTCTCGAGCACCGCCGCGACATCGTCGGCGCCGACGAGGCGGCTGGCGATGTCGTCCGCGGTCTTCGGGCCGATGCCATCGAACAGCAGCAGCAGGCGGTGCCAGGAGACCGCATCGCGCGGGTTCTCCAGCACGCGCAGGTGCGCGAGCGCGTCCTTGACGTGTGCGGTCTCGATGAACTTGAAGCCGCCACGCTTGATGAACGGCAGGTCGGCGCGGCTCAGCTCGAGCTCGAGGTCGAAGGCGTGGAAGCTCGATCGGAACAGCACGCAGATCTCGGACAGCGGCACGCCTTCCTCGCGCAGCTCGAGGATGCGCTGCGCGACGAAGCGTGACTGGAAGTTCTCGTGCTCGGCCGCGATCAGCAGCGGCTGCGCGCCCGCCGGCTCGCGCGTGAACAGCACCTTGGTGTAGCGCTCGCGCGCGCCGGCCATCACCGCGTTGGCGACCTCGAGGATCGGCTGCGTGCTGCGGTAGTTCTCCTCGAGCGCGATGACGCGCGTGCCGGGAAACAGCGACGGGAACTGCATGATGTTGCGGAAGTCCGCGCCGCGGAACGCGTAGATGCTCTGCGCGTCGTCGCCGACCGCCATGACGTTGCCGTGCGTGGCGGCGAGGAGCTGGACGATGCGCGCCTGCAGCGGGTTGGTGTCCTGGTACTCGTCGACCATCAGATAGCGATGCCGCTGCGCGAGCTGGGCACGCACGCCGGGATGCTCGGCGAGCAGCGCGTGCAGGTACACGAGCAGATCGTCGTAATCGAGCACCTGGCGCTCGCGCTTGTAGGCCGCGTAGGCGTCGGCGAGCTCGATGAGCTCGTCGCCGTGCTCGAGCAGGTGCGGATAGGCCTCCTCGAGCAGCGGGCCGATCGGCCGGTCGCGGTTCACCGCGGCGCTGAACAGCTCGGCGATCATCTGCTTGCGCGGGAAGCGCTTGTCCTTGCGATCGAAGCCGAGCCGGGCGCGCAGCAGCCCGATCGCGTCCTCGCTGTCGCCGCGGTCGAGGATGGTGAACGTGCTCGCCAGCCCGAGCGGCTGCCCGTAACGGCGCAGCGTGAGGTTGGCGAACGAGTGGAACGTGCCGCCGGCGACCTGCTCGCAGCGGCCGTCGAGCAGCGTTGTGGCGCGACGCAGCATCTCGGCGGCGGCCTTGCGGGTGAAGGTCAGCAGCAGGATGGCATGCGGGTCGATGCCCTGCTCGACGAGGCGCGCCACGCGGAAGACCAGCGTGCGCGTCTTGCCGCTGCCGGCGCCGGCAATGACCAGCACCGGGCCGTCGGTGGTGGTCACCGCATCGAGCTGTGCCGGGTTGAGCAGGCCGGCGTAGTCGATCTGGAAGCGCGGCTCGCGCGCCGGCCGGCGCAGGACGTAGATGTCGCCTGGGGTGGTCATCCGCTGGGTGGTGCCGCGCGACGCGGCGCGCTACGCACTCTACCAGCTGGAGCCGGGCCGGAGCCAATGACGCGCGAAGACAATGCGAAGATCGACCACGGTGGAGACGAGGTGCTCGACCTGCGCGGCGTCGCGTGTCCGCTGAGCTGGGCCAGGGCACGGGTGCGCCTCGATGCGCTCCCGCGCGGTCGCTCGCTGATCCTGTTGCTCGATGATCCGCGCGGCGTCCGCGACATTCCCCGGGCCGCCGAGGCGCAGGGCTACGCGGTCGACCTGCCGGCCGAGTCTGCGCCGCCCTGGCGGCTGCGCATCACGACCTGAGGGCGCCTGGCCCCCACGACCCCGCCGCTCCCGGTGGGAGGAGGGCACGGGAGATGCGGCGGGGGGGAGGCGGACCCGTCAGCCGATCGACGGCACCGAGACGAGCAGCGCCAGGAGGGCGCTCAATCCGGCAACGACGGGCCACCAGCGAGGCAGATTCTCGGTCACGCCGCGGGGCAAAGCACAATGCGCGCCGGGTCGCTCGATCACGGCTGCCCGCCACCAGCGCAGCCCCGGCGCGGCCGGCGTCGTCACCGCCGTGACGGCCCGACGCGCGCGTGGCAGCGCGAGCGGGACGCGGCTACTCGCCCGGCCCCATCATCTGGATCTTCTTCGGATCCTTCGTCGTCGCGAGGAGCTCGGAGACCGACTGCCCGAGCGCCGGGTGGATCAGCTGGGGCGCCAGCTCACTGAGCGGCAACAGGACGAAGCGGCGTTCCGGAATCCGCGGGTGCGGCACCTTCAGATTGCGCTTGTCGATGATCTCGTTGTCGAACAGGAGAATGTCGAGATCGACGACCCGCGAGCCCCACTTCTTGCCTTTCAGGCGCTTACGCCCCATGTCTTCTTCAATTGCTTGCAGTTTCTTCAGGAGCTCGGTGGCGCTCAGTTCGGTTTCGATCTCGATGACGCTGTTGGCGAACCACGTCTTCGCGTCGCCGTGTGGCTCGCTCTCGTAGAGAGACGACTCCTTGACGACACGCGTCTTGGGCAGCTCGCCAATGCGCCGGCGGGCCTCGCGGCAGTTGCTGCGCCGCTCACCCAGGTTGGACCCGATTCCGATGAATGCTCGGTGGGGCATCTCACCAGCCTCCCCGCCACCTCCGCCCGTCACGCTGGCTGTCCAGCGATCCGGGCCCGCCGCCCAGCCACAGCTCCGCCGGCTCGCCGCCCGCATCCAGGACCCGGAGCGACGGGCCCGACACGCGGCGCCTTCTACAGGGAAGCAGGCGGGTTTGCAAATATCAGGGAGACGCAGCGCTCGAGGCGGATCGCAGCACCGACAGCCGGGGGAATATCACCGCGGATGACGCGGATCGATCAGACAGGGCCGATGGGCGGTGCACGGATGCAATCTGCAGGTTCCCGTCCATCTGCCGAATTCGTCGGCGCGTACCGCTGCCGGCGCGCCTTGAGGCGCAATCTGACGGGTGCTAACTGCAGCGGGCTGTTGCAGAACCCGAGGAGGCCGAGAGGGAAGCGATGGAGTCAGCCGAGCGCCTGAAGAAGATTCCGCCCTACCTGTTCATGGAGCTGCGCCAGAAGATCGGGCGTGCCAAGGCGGCGGGCAAGGATGTGATCAGCCTGGCGATCGGCGACCCGGTCGAGCCGACTCCCGACGAGGTCATCGACGAGCTGGCGCGGGCAGCGCGCGATCCGGCGAACCACCAGTACCCGACCGATGAAGAGAAGGGCATGCTCGGCTTCCGCGAGGCGGTGGCGCGCTGGTACGCGCGCCGCTATGGGGTCACCGTCGATCCCCGTACCGAGGTCCTCGGCCTGATCGGTTCGAAGGAGGGCTGTCATCACTTCGCGCTGGCGCGGGTCAATCCCGGCGACGTCGTCCTGATGACCGATCCCGGCTACCCGGCCTACCGCGCCAGCATCCTGATCGCCGGCGGCGAGCCGGTGAACGTGCCGATCCGGCCGGAACACGGCTACCTGCCGGTACTGCGCGACATCCCGAGCGACGTCGCGAAGCGCGCCACGGCGATGTTCCTCAACTATCCGAACAACCCGACCGGCGCCGTGGCGACGCCGGCGTTCCTGCGCGAGCTGGTCGAGTTCGCGCGCAGTCACGACATCGCGATCTGCTACGACAACCCGTACATCGAGATGGTGTTCGACGGGGAGCAGCCGCTGAGCTTCCTGTCGGTGCCCGGGGCGCGCGACGTCGGTGTCGAGCTCAACTCGCTCTCCAAGCCGTTCAACATGACCGGCTGGCGCATCGGCATGGCGCTCGGCAATCCCGATCTGATCGCCGCGATCTCCAAGGTGAAGGAGAACACCGACTCCGGCGTGTTCAACGCCATCCAGTACGCGGCGATCGCGGCCTTCAATCGCAGCGAGTACACGATCGAGAAGATGCTGCACATCTACGCCCGGCGCCGCGACCTCGTCGTCGCGACGCTGCGCCAGGTCGGCATCGAGTACACGCCGGCGCGCGGCACGTTCTATCTCTGGGTGCCGACACCGAACGGCATGAGCAGCCTCGAGTTCGCCGACCTCCTGCTCGAGAAGGCGAACGTCGTCGTCGCCCCGGGCCGCGGCTACGGCGAGTTCGGCGAAGGCTTCTTCCGCATGTCGCTCACCGTGCGCGACGACCGCCTCGAGGAGGCGATGGACCGCCTGCGCGGCGCGCTGGCGAGTCCCTGAGCGGAGCGGGCCCTCAGCGCGTATTGAGGCAGGCTGACCGCCTCGGATCTCCACCGCCGACCGCGGGCGCTGGAGGGCGGGGCTTCCGTCGCGCCGCGGACGGACGTTGCCTTTCGCATGAGGTGACGCGCGTGGGCGGCCGCGCGGAAGCGCGGCCCTCCAGTGCGAATTGAGGCACGCTGACCGTCTCGGATCTCCACCGCCGATGACGAGCGCTGGAGGGCGCGGCTCCCGCCGCGCCGCGGACGGACGTTGCCTTTCGCATGAGGTGACGCGCGTGGTTGGCCGCGCGGAAGCGCGGCTTTCCAGCGCGTCCTGGGGGCGAGGAGACGTTGTGACCGTCTACAGTCCATCGGGGAGATCCAGCTTTCGCGGTGAAGGATCTGCTCCATGCCGCAGGGCGCGGCGTGACAGCGCAGGTGTTGACCCTGACATCACCGCCGACCTATCAGCGGGCGCGTCAGCGCGTTTTAGGGGTGCAGAGGCGGAACGCGTCCGGCGTCGGCCCGGACATCCGTTTCTCAATCAGATCACCGGGGGATGCGATGAACGACAGCGAACGAATTGCCCGGCGCTGGTTCGAGGAGGTGTGGAACCAGCGCAACGAGGGTGCGATCGGCACCCTGATGTCCGAGGGGTGCGTCGGCATCAGCGTCGTTGGCGAGACGAGGAGCGCCCGCGACTGGATCGAGGCCTGCTACCGTCCGTTGGTCACGACCGTGCCCGATCTGCGCATCACGATCGATGGGGTGACCGCGACGGACGACGAGGTTGCCGTGCGGTGGCAGGCGACGGGCACGCATCAGGGCGACGGCCTCGGCATCGCGCCGTCCGGCAAGCCCATCCACATTCGAGGGCTGACCTGGATGCGCATCCGTGGCGGCCAGATCGTCGAAGGCCAGGACGGCTGGGACTTCGGCTCACTCCTCCGCGAGCTCAGCGCGTAATCGCCGCCAGCGGCATCGGTCTCCCGCGGCGTTACGCCCACCCGGCGCTACAGTCCGAGCACGTCGCGCATCGAGTAGCGCGCGACCGGCTGGTCGGCGAGCCACAGGCCGGCGCGCACGGCGCCGCGGGCGAGGCAGTCGCGGCTCTGGGCGCGGTGGCCGAGCTCGAGGCGCTCGCCGAGGCCGGCGAAAACGACCGTGTGGTCGCCGACGACGTCGCCGCCGCGCAGCGCGACGATGCCGATCTCCTCGTCGGTGCGCCGGCCGACCAGCCCCTCACGCGCGAGGCGCTTGCTGTGCTCGAAGTCGCGTCCGTAGCCGGCGGCGACCGCGCGCCCGAGCGCCAGCGCCGTACCGCTCGGCGCGTCGACCTTGAGGCGGTGGTGCATCTCGACGATCTCGGCGTCGAAGCCGCTGCCGAGGACGCGCGCCGCCTGCTCGACGAGGCTGAGCAGCACGGTGACGCCGACGCTCATGTTCGCCGCGACCACGGAACGCGTCTGCGCCGCGAGCTCGTCGAGTGTGCGCTGTTCGCCGACGTCGAAGCCCGTCGTGCCGATGACGATGCCGGCGCCGCGGGCGACCGCGGTGCGCAGGTGGGCGAGCGTCGCCGCCGGCGCGGTGAAGTCGAGCGTCACCGTCTCCGGTGCCGCTGCGGCCTCGTAGTCGGCGGTGAGCGGCACGCCGAGCGGCGCACCGCCGGCGAGCACGCCGGCGTCGCTGCCGAGCGCCGGATGCCCGGGCGCCTCGATCGCCGCGTGCAGGCGCGCGTCGGGGTTGGCGGCGATCAGGCCGATGATCGCGCGGCCCATGCGGCCGGCGGCGCCGCAGACGACGAGCGGGACGCTCACGACAGCAGTCCGCAGTCGACCAGCACGGCGCGCAGCTGCGCCCGCGGACCGTCGGTCATCGGCAGCAGCGGCAGGCGCAGCTCGTCGGCACAGAGCCCGCGCATCGCCATCGCCGCCTTGATCGGGATCGGGTTGGTTTCGAGGAACAAGGCGCGCATCAGCGGCAGAAGCGCATAGTGCTGCAGCCGCGCCGCAGCCCAGTCGCCACGCAGCGCCGCGCTCACCGCGTCAGACCAGGCGCGCGGGGCGCAGTTGCCGATCACCGAGATGACGCCGACGCCGCCGACGGCCATGATCGGCAGCGTCAGCACGTCGTCGCCGGCGTACACCGGCAGCGCGTCACCGCAGCGGCGGATCACTTCCTGACACTCGTCGAGCGACCCGGTCGCTTCCTTGAGGCCGATGACCTCCGGCAGCTCGGCGAGGCGGGCGAGGGTGCCGGCCTCGATCTTCGATGCCGTGCGGCCGGGGATGTTGTAGACGATCAGCGGGAAGCGCGTCGCCTCGGCGATGGCCCGGTAGTGCGCGTAGATGCCGTCCTGCGTCGGCTTGTTGTAGTAGGGCGAGATCAGCAGCGCCGCATCGGCGCCGGCGTCCTTCGCTGCCTGCGTCAGGCGAATCGCCTCGGTGGTCGAGTTCGAGCCGGTACCGGCGATGACCGGCACGCGCCGGCGGGCGGCAGCGATCACGGTGCGCACCACCGCGACGTGCTCGTCGTGCGACAGCGTCGCCGACTCGCCGGTGCTGCCGCACGGCACGAGCCCGTGCACGCCGTTGGTGATCTGATCCTCGACGATCCGTTCCAGCGCGGTGTGATCGACGGCGCCGTTGCGGAACGGCGTCACCAGGGCGGTCAGCGTGCCGGGAAACGTCCGCTTCATGCCTCGACCTCGATCTCGCCGCGAAAGACCTCGGCGGCGGGGCCGGTCATGTACACGTGCCCGTCGCGCTCGGCCCACTCGATGTCGAGCTCGCCGCCGTTGAGGACGATCGTCGCCCGGCGTGCGGCGCGGCCGGTCAGCACGGCCGCGACGAGCACCGCGCAGGCGCCGGTGCCGCAGGCGGCGGTCTCGCCCGACCCGCGCTCCCAGACGCGCATGCGCAGCCGCGTCGGGCTGTCGACGCGCACGAACTCGGTGTTGACGCGGTGCGGAAAGAAGCGGTGGTGCTCGAAGGCCGGTCCGATGCGCGACAGGTCGAGCTCCTCGACGTCGTCGCGAAACACGACGCAGTGCGGGTTGCCCATCGACACGCAGGTCACCGTGTGCGTGACGCCGTCGACCTCGAGCGGCGCCGCGATCACGCGCCCTTCGGCGGCGACCGGAATGCGCGGCCCGTCGAGGATCGGCTCGCCCATGTCGACGGTGACGCTGGTCACGCGGCCGCCGTCGCGATGCAGCTGCAGCGTCTTGATGCCCGAGTCGGTCTCGACGCGCAGCGGGTTGTTCGCCGACAGAGCGTGATCGGCGACGTACTTGCCGACGCAGCGGATGCCGTTGCCGCACATCGCGCCGCGGCTGCCGTCGGCGTTGTACATCTCCATGCGGCAGTCGGCGACCTCCGACGGGCAGATGAGGATCAGCCCGTCCGAGCCGATGCCGGTGGTGCGCGGACTGACGCGACGCGCGAGCGCCGCGGGATCGGCAACGCGATGCGCGAAGCAGTCGATGTACACGTAATCGTTGCCGATGCCGTGCATCTTGACGAAGGGGAGGACCGCCATCGGTCCGGCTTGGCTAGCACGCAGGGCGCGAAACCGGAAGGCGACGGTTTCCACGCGGCGGCACAGCCGGACCAGCGGACGGCGCCGCGCGAGGACGCGCGGCGGCGCGTTCAGCGCAGCGGGGTGACCGTGGCCGTCGGTGCGGCCGTCGCCGTCGGACTGGGCACGACGCGCACGATCTCGACGATCTCCGACGGGGCGCTGAAGTACCCGTCCACCGTCGTCGCGAGGATGCGGTAGCGATACGCTTCGCCGAGCGACGCGTTCCCATCGACATACGTGAAGCGCCGGCGCTGCCGCAGCCGATCGCGATCGGGCACCTGCACGCGCGTGACGAGCACGAACGGCTCGCCCGGCGCGGCGCGCTCGATGACGAAGGCGTCGAGGTCGGACAGGGACTCGCCGTCCGCCGTCCGCCGCGGCCGCGCCCACTCGAGGCGCACGCCATCGGTCGTGTTGTCGGCGCGCAGCTCGCTGACCGTTTCCGGTGCCACGTACTCCGGCGGGCGCACCGGCGTCTTGCGCCCGCAGGCCGGCAGCAGGAGGAGCACGCCCGCCGCGACGCCTGCGGCGGCGACGAGCAGGGCCCGAGCGGCGCGCTGCGGAATCCGCGGCATGATCGACGGGTCAGACGCCGAGCAGCTGCAGGCGGCGTTCGACGTTCGCGGGTGCGGTGCCGCCCGGCGCCTTGCGACGACGGATCGCGGCCTCGTTCGTCAGCCAGCGTTTCACGTCGCGGTCGAACGCCGGTGAGAAACGACGCAGCTCCTCGACCGTGAGCTCCTCGAGCGTGCGATTCGCCTCGATCGCCCACTGCACGATGGCGCCGACGACGCCGTGCGCGTCGCGGAACGGCACGCCCTTGGTGGCGAGATAGTCGGCGAGCTCGGTCGCCAGCGTGAACCCGGCGCCGGCGGCGGCGCGCATGCGCTCGGCGCGGATCTCGAGGCGCGGCAGCATCGCGCACAGGATCTCGAGCGCGGCGCGCACGGTGTCGACGCTGTCGAACAGCGGCGGCTTGTCCTCCTGCAGATCGCGGTTGTAGGCGAGCGGCAACGCCTTGAGCGTCGTCAGGAGGGTGACGAGGTTGCCGTACAGGCGGCCGGTCTTGCCGCGAATCAGCTCGGCGACGTCGGGGTTCTTCTTCTGCGGCATCATCGAGCTGCCGGTGGCGAACGCGTCGGGCAGCGCGATGAAGCCGAACTGCTGCGTCGACCACAGCACGATCTCCTCGGCGAGGCGACTGAGATGCATGCCGAGGATGGCGAGCGCGGCGAGCAGCTCGGCGGCGAAGTCGCGATCGCTGACCGCATCGAGGCTGTTCTCGCTGACGGAGTCGAAGCCGAGCTGGCGCGCGACGAAGGCGCGGTCGATCGGGAACGTCGTGCCGGCGAGCGCGCCGGAGCCGAGCGGCAGCACGTTGGTGCGCGTCAGGCAGTCGGCGAGCCGCGCGTCGTCGCGGGCGAGCATCTCGACGTAGGCGAGGAGGTGGTGCGCGAACAGCACCGGCTGCGCCGGCTGCAGGTGCGTGAAGCCGGGCATGACGACGCCGGCGTGGCGGCGCGCGAGGCGACCGAGCACCAGCGACAGCTCGCGCAGCTGGCGGCGGATCGCGCCGCCGGCATCGCGGACGTAGAGGCGCAGGTCGAGCGCGATCTGGTCGTTGCGGCTGCGGGCGGTGTGCAGCTTGCCGCCGACGGGGCCGACGAGCTCGATCAGCCGGCGCTCGATCGCCATGTGGATGTCCTCGTCCTCGGGACGGGGCTGGAACGTGCCGCGCTCGAGCTCGCGGCGGATCTTCCCGAGCCCGGCGACGATGCGCGACGCGTCGCGCTGCGGGATGATCTGCTGCTTCGCGAGCATGCGGCAGTGCGCGATGCTGCCGGCGATGTCGTACGGGTAGAGGCGGCAATCGACCGGATACGAGGTCGTGAACGCCTCGACGAGCGGATGCGTCGCCTCGGCCATGCGGCCGGCCCAGGCCTTGTGCGAACGGGAGCGGCGAGTCGCCATGCGCGCGGACATAGTGAAAAGCGTGACCGGTGACCAGTGACCGGTGACCGGTTGCGGCGCGAGAGGTTGCGTGCGTGCCTACTCGCGCTGCATGCGAGCAAGCTGTTCGCACGCCCGGAAACTACCGGTCACTGGTCACCGGCCACCGGTCACGCCGTCGTCTTCTCCACCATCGCGCGGATGCGCAGGCGCAGGGCGTTGAGGCGGATGAAGCCCTCGGCGTCGGCCTGGTGGTAGACCTGATCGTCCTCGAAGGTCGCGACTTCGGGGTTGTAGAGCGTGCGTGCCGACTTGCGGCCGGCGACGATGACGTTGCCCTTGTAGAGCTTGAGGCGCGCGGTGCCGGTGACGCCGCGCTGCGATTCATCGATCGCCGCCTGCAGCATGGTGCGCTCGGGCGCGTACCAGTAGCCGTAATAGACCATCTCCGCGTAGCGCGGGATGAGCGCGTCACGCAGGTGCATGACCTCGCGGTCGAGGGTGATCGACTCGACCGCGCGGTGGGCGACGTGCAGCAGCGTCCCGCCGGGCGTCTCGTAGACGCCGCGCGACTTCATGCCGACGTAGCGGTTCTCGACCAGGTCGACGCGGCCGACGCCATGGCGTCCGCCGATCTCGTTGGCGCGCGCCAGCAGCGCCGCCGGCGAGAGCGCCTCGCCGTTGATGCGCACCGGGTCGCCGCCCTCGAAGTCGATCTCGACGTACTCGGCCTGGTCGGGCGCCTGCTCCGGCGCAACGGAGAGCGTGTACATGTCGCTGTACGGCTCGGCCCAGGGATCCTCGAGAATGCCGCCCTCGTAGCTGATGTGCAGCAGGTTGCGGTCGGTGCTGTACGGCTTCTCGCGCGTCACCGGCACCGGGATGCCGTGCTGCTCGGCATAGGCGATCAGCTTGGTTCGCGACGTGAGATCCCACATGCGCCACGGCGCAATGATCTTGATGTTCGGCTCGAGCGCGTAGGCGGTGAGCTCGAAGCGCACCTGGTCGTTGCCCTTGCCGGTGGCGCCGTGCGCGATCGCGTCGGCGCCCTCGGCGCGCGCGATCTCGACCTGACGCTTGGCGATCAGCGGCCGGGCGATCGAGGTGCCGAGGAGATACACGTGCTCGTAGACCGCCGCGGCGCGCAGCATCGGGAAGACGAAGTCGCGGACGAATTCCTCGCGCAGGTCGTCGATGTAGATCTTCTCCGCGCCGCCCGCCTGCGCCTTGGCGCGTGCCGGTTCGAGCTCCTCGCCCTGTCCGAGGTCGGCACAGAACGCGATGACCGGCACCTGGTAGCGCTCGATCAGCCATTTCAGGATCACCGACGTGTCGAGGCCGCCGGAGTACGCGAGGACGATCTTCTTCGGGTTCACTTCCATGTCCGCTCCCAGAGAAAGCGTGACCGGTGACCGGTGACCGGTGACCGGTGGTTCACTTGCAGGCGCGATTCGTCTCGTTCGGGTGTGGGCCGCGAAGGCGCGAAGACCGGATGAAGAGATTGCGGGGAGTACGACAGAAAAGGCATCACGCTCGTGGGTTCTGAGCGTGCACGTCGGCCGGCGATCGGGACGGTGAGGCTGGCACCACCCCACTGGTCACCGGTCACCGGTCACCGGTCACGCTCTTTGGATCTCAGTGTTTCGCGACCTGGTTGTGCAGCCAGACCAGCACGCCCTTTTGCACGTGCAGGCGGTTCTCGGCCTGGTCGAAGACGACCGACTGCGGGCTCTCGATCACCTCGTCGGTGATCTCCTCGCCGCGATGCGCCGGCAGGCAGTGCATGACCACCGCATCGCCTTTCGCCTCGGCGAGCAGCTGCGCATTCAGCTGGTAGCCGGCGAAGACGCGGCGCCGTTCGGCAGCTTCGGCCTCCTGGCCCATGCTCGTCCAGACGTCGGTGTAGAGGACATCGGCGTCGCGCGCCGCGTCGTGGACGTCGCGCGTCACCAGCACCGTGGCGCCCTCGGCGCGGGCGCGGGCGACGGTGTCGGGATCGGGGTCGTAGCCGTCCGGGCAGGCGAGGGCGATGGTGAAGCCGAAGCGTGCCGCGGCGGCGATCCAGGAGTTCGCGACGTTGTTGCCGTCACCGAGCCAGGCGACGCGCAGCCCGTCGAGGCGGCCGCGCCGCTCGATGAGCGTGAAGCAGTCGCTCAGCACCTGGCAGGGATGGCGCAGGTCGGAGAGCCCGTTGATCACCGGCACGCGGGCGTGGTGCGCGAGCTCGAGCAGCGTCGCGTGGGCGTTCGTGCGCGCCATGATGACGTCGACCCAGCGCTCGAGGTTGCGCGCGATGTCGGCGACGGTTTCGCGTTCGCCGAGGCGGATGTCGTTCGGCGTCAGATAGACGGCGTAGCCGCCGAGCTGCGTCATGCCGACCTCGAACGTCACGCGCGTGCGCAGGCTCGGCTTCTCGAAGATCATCGCCAGCGACTTGCCGGCGAGCAGCGGCGCGCGCTTGCCGGCCTTGAGGTCGCGCTTGAGCGTCGCCGACAGGTGCAGGATTTCGTCGAGCTCGGTACGCGTCAGCGCATCGAGCGTCAGGAAGTCGCGTTTCATGTCCCCAGCACCCCGTCGAGAATGGCCAGTGCCTCGTCGATCTCCTCGGGCCGGACGGTGAGCGGCGGCGTGATGCGCAGCACCGTGTTGGCCGTGCAGTTGATGATCAGGCCCGCCGCGCGGCAGCGCTCGACGAACGGCGCGCCGGGCTGGTCGAGCAGGACGCCGAGCAGCAGGCCGCGGCCGCGCACGCCCTGGATCGTCGCATGCCGGGCGGCGAGGGCGGTGAGGCCGGTGCGCAGGCGCTCGCTCATCGCCTGTGCGTGCGCGAGCACGCCGTCGCGCTCGAGCACCTCGCAGACGGCGAGAGCGACCGCGCAGGTCAGCGCGTTGCCGCCGAACGTCGAACCGTGCGAGCCGGCGTCGAGCACGCCGGCGACCGGCGCCGCGGCGAGCATCGCGCCGATCGGCACACCGTTGCCGAGCCCCTTGGCGAGCGTCATCACGTCCGGCGTCACGCCGAGCTGCTCGTACGCGTACAGCGTGCCGGTGCGGCCCATGCCGGTCTGGATCTCGTCGAACATCAGCAGCAGGTGGTGGCGGTCGCAGAGGGCACGCAGCGCCTGAAAGTACGCCGGCTCGGGGGTGACGATGCCGCCCTCGCCCTGCACGGGCTCGACGAGCACGGCGATGGTGCGCGGCGTCAGCGCCGCCTCGATTGCCGCCACGTCGTCGTAGGCCGCGTAGCGGAACCCCTGCTGCAGCGGTTCGAAGCCGACGCGCACCTTCTCCTGGCCGGTGGCGGCGATGGTGGCCAGCGTGCGGCCGTGGAAGGAGCCGAACGTCGTCACGATCTCGTAGCGGCCGCCGCCTTCGGCATGGCCGTACTTGCGCGCCAGCTTGATCGCCGCCTCGTTCGCCTCCGCACCGCTGTTGCACAGGAAGACGCGGTCGGCGAAGGACGACGCGACGAGGCGCTCGGCGAGGTGCGCCTGCGGCTCGCAGTAGTGCAGGTTCGAGACGTGCAGGATGGCGCGCGCCTGCTGCTCGATGGCGCGCAGCACGGCGGGGTGCGCATGCCCGAGGTTCGTCACCACGGTGCTGGCGAAGAAGTCGAGATAGGCGCGCCCGTCGGCGTCCCAGACGCGCGTGCCCTCGCCGCGCACGAGCGCCAGCGGCGCCCGGACGTAGGTCGGGAACAGGTAGCGGTCGGCGAGGGCGATGATCTCGGCGCTCGTCATGCCGGACGCTCCCCGGCGGCGCGGCGTGCCTCGCGCGGCCGCGGCGTGCGGGCGCGGCGCACGACCTCCGTCCCGACGCCCTCGCGGGTGAAGATCTCGAGCAGCACCGCGTGCCGCACGCGGCCGTCGACGATGTGCGTCTTCTTCACGCCGTTGGTCAGCGCCTCGAGGCAGCACTCGACCTTGGGGATCATGCCCTCGCCGATCACCCCCTCGGCGATCATGCGCCGCGCGCGCTCGTCGTCGAGCGTCGAGACCACCGTGCCGTCGGCGTCGCGGATGCCTTCGACGTCGGTGAGCAGGATCAGCTTCTCGGCGCGCAGCGCCTCGGCGACCTTGCCGGCCACGAGGTCGGCATTGATGTTGTACGTCTCGCCGTGCTCGCCGACGCCGACGGGCGCGATGACCGGGATGATGTCGCTGCGGTCGAGGGCCTCGAGCACCATCGGGTTGACCGCCGCCACCTCGCCGACCATGCCGATGTCGAGCACCTCGTCGGTGCTCGCGCCGGGCGCGCTCATCTTCAGCTTGCGGGCGCGGATGAGGTCGCCGTCCTTGCCGGAGAGGCCGACGGCGTGGCCGCCGTGACGGTTGATCAGGCCGACGATTTCCTTGTTCGTCTTGCCGACCAGCACCATCTCGACGACGTCCATCGTCGCCTGGTCGGTGACCCGCATGCCGCGCACGAAGCGCGACTCGATGCCGAGCTGCTTGAGCATCGCACCGATCTGCGGGCCGCCGCCGTGCACGACCACCGGGTTCAGCCCGACGAACTTCAGCAGCACGATGTCCTGCGCGAAGCTGTCCTTCAGCGCCTCGTCGACCATCGCGTGGCCGCCGTACTTCACGACCACGGTCTTGTTCGCGAAGCGGCGGATGTAGGGCAGGGCGTCGAGGAGGACCTCGGCCTTGGCGACCAGGTCGTCGACCTGGCGGGCGCTGCGCGGCGCCATCAGGCCGTCTCCGGGCGGTCAGAGGATGTAGCGGGAGAGATCGTCATCCTGCACGACCGCATCGAGCTTGGCGCGCACATCTGGGGCGTCGATGACCACATGGGAAGCCGCCATTTCTGGCGCGTCGAACGATATCTGGTCAAGCAGGCGTTCCATGACCGTGTGCAGGCGGCGGGCGCCGATGTTTTCCGTGCGCTGATTGACCGCCTCGGCGACGTCGGCGATCGCGGCCACCGCGGCGTCGGTGAACGACAGCGTCAGCCCCTCGGTCGCCATCAGCGCGATGTACTGCTTGAGCAGCGCGTTCGCCGGTTCGGTGAGGATGCGGATGAAATCGTCGCGCGTCAGCGGGTCGAGCTCGACGCGGATCGGAAAGCGTCCCTGGAACTCGGGCAGCAGGTCGGAAGGCTTGCTGATGTGGAAGGCACCCGAGGCGATGAAGAGGATGTGATCCGTGCGCACCATGCCGTGCTTGGTGTTCACCGTGCTGCCCTCGACGATCGGCAGGAGATCGCGCTGCACGCCCTCGCGCGACACGTCGGGGCCGGTGACGCCCTGGCGGCCGGCAATCTTGTCGATCTCGTCGATGAAGACGATGCCCGACTGCTCGACGCGGCGGATCGCCTCGCGCGTCACGGTGTCCATGTCGAGCAGCTTCGTCGCCTCCTCCTGGGTGAGGAGCTCGAGCGCCTCGCGGACCGTGGCCCGCTGGCGCTTCGTCTTGCCGGGGAAGAGGTTCGCGAACGCGTCCTTGAGCTGGAACGCCATCTCCTCGAGGCCCTGCGGCGTCATCACCTCGACCAGCGGTGTCGCCGGCTTGCTGACTTCCAGCTCGACCTGGCGCTCGTCGAGCTTGCCCTCGCGCAGCATGCGGCGCAGCTTCTCGCGCGTCGCGCCGCTGCCCTCGTCGGCCGCAGCGCCGCCGCCCATCGGCTCGATGCGCCGCTCGGGCGTCGGGCTGGGGAGCAGCAGGTCGAGGACGCGTTCCTCGGCGCGCTCGCGGGCGCGCACCTGCACCTTCTCCTTCTCCTCCTCGCGCACCATGCCGATGGCGAGCTCGACGAGATCGCGGATGATCGACTCGACGTCGCGGCCGACGTAGCCGACCTCGGTGAACTTCGACGCCTCGACCTTGACGAACGGCGCCTGCGCGAGCTTCGCGAGCCGGCGCGAGATCTCGGTCTTTCCGACGCCGGTCGGACCGATCATGATGATGTTCTTCGGCGCGATCTCGTCGCGCAGATCATCGGCGACCTGCTGGCGGCGCCAGCGGTTGCGCAGCGCGATGGCAACCGCACGCTTCGCGCTGCGCTGGCCGACGATGTAGCGGTCGAGCTCCGAGACGATCTCGCGTGGCGTCATCTGGCTCATGCGCCGAGCTCCTCCACGACGATCTGATCGTTCGTGTAAATGCAGATCGCGGCGGCGATGCGCATCGCCTCGGCGGCGATGTCGCGCGCCGGCAGCGCGCTGTGCGCAACCAGCGCGCGCGCCGCCGCGAGCGCGTAGCCGCCGCCGGAGCCGATCGCCGCCACCGGTTCGTCGGGTTCGATGATGTCGCCGCTGCCGGAAATGACGAGGATCGCATCGCGGTTCGCGGCGAGGAGCAGCGCCTCGAGCCGGCGCAGGATGCGGTCGGTGCGCCAGTCCTTGGCGAGCTCGACGGCGGCGCGCGTCAGGTTGCCCTGGTGCTGGTCGAGCTTCGCCTCGAACTTGTCGAACAGCGTGAACGCATCGGCGCTCGCACCGGCGAAGCCGGCGAGCACGCGCCCGCCGTGCAGGCGGCGCACCTTGCGCGCACGACGCTTCATCACCGACTGCCCGAGCGTCACCTGGCCGTCGCCGGCCATGACGACCTGTCCGTGGTGACGCAGGGCGAGAATGGTGGTGCTGCGGATGGTCATCGGCGCGGGCGGGCGGGCTCAGGCGCGCGGATGCGCCTTGTCGTAGGCCGCCATGAGCTGGTCGAGGTCGACGTGGGTGTATTTCTGCGTGGTCGAGAGGCTGGCGTGGCCGAGGAGCTCCTGGATCGCGCGCAGGTCGGCGCCGGCGCCGAGCAGGTGCGTCGCGAAGCTGTGGCGCAGCGCGTGCGGGCTGATCTTCGCACCGATGCCGCCGCGCAGCGTGGCGACGTCGACCAGCCGGGCGACCGAGCGCACGGTGAGACGCCCGCCCCGCTGGTTGAGGAACACCGCCTCCGGCGTCCGGACGCCGCGCGGGCAGAGCTGCGGAATGCGTTCGCGGTAGGCGCGCAGCGCCTCGAGCGCCGGCGCGCCGATCGGCACGAGGCGCTCCTTGCGGCCCTTGCCGCGTACGCGCACCACGGAAAGGCGCTCGTCGATGTCGTGCCAGTCGAGGCCGACGAGCTCGCTGACCCGCAGGCCGCACGAGTACGTCACCTCGAGCAGCGCGCGGTCGCGTGCGCCGGCGGGGGTGTCGTCGGCCGGCGCGGCGAGCAGGCGGAACATGTCGTCGACCGACAGGTGCGCGGGCAGGGCGCGGTCCTGGCGCGGGGCCTGCAGCCCGGCGCAGGGATCCTCGACGAGCGCCTCGCGGTCGAGGAGGTGGCGGACGAGGCGCTTCACGGCCGACAGCTTGCGCGCCGCCGAGCTGCGCTTCGCGGCGCGCAGCCGCTCGGCGAGAAAGGCGCGCACCGCGTCGCGATCGAGCGCCGTGCACGGCAGCTCGGCCGCGTCGCGGCCGGTGCGCGCGCGCAGCGACTGGACGAGCTGATTGAGATCGGCCGCGTAGGCGCGCAGCGTGTTGGGCGAGACGTTCTCCTCAATGGCAAGGACGCGGAGAAAGTCGTCGATGGCCGCCTGCAGGCTCGTCATGGCATCCGGGCGCCGTTGCATTTTGCCGCGTGCGCGCCGCGCATGGTAACAAGCGCGCCCGGGCGGAACAACAAAGCATGGCCGACGATCGCGACGGATCCTGTTGGCGCTGCGGTGCGGCCGTGCGAGCCACGGCGCGCATCGGCCGGCGCGAGACGTGCCCCGCCTGTGAGAGCGATCTGCACTGCTGTCGCAACTGCCGCTTCCACGATCCGACGCTGCACAACGCCTGCCGCGAGCCGCAGGCCGAGCGCCAGGTGGACAAGGATGCGGGCAACTTCTGCGAGTACTTCAGCCTCGCGCCCGCCGGCGCGCGCCGCCCAAATTCGCCGTCCGCCGCCGCCCGCGACGCGCTCGAAGCGCTGTTCCGCCGCAAGGGATGATGCGCATCGAGCCGCCAGCTTCGGAAAGCGCCGTCCGTGACTGGGACGGCGTCGCTCGATCCGACAGGCGCCGAGGGACCGGCGCCCTCCAGATGACGTGCTGGGCTGTGAGATGACGGACGTGCCGGTGCGCGAGGGGTTGTATGCGGTGACTGCCGACGGCCCGCGGCTGCTCGGTGGCCGCTGTCCGGGCTGCGGCCGCTGGCACTTCCCCGCCGCGCCCGACTGCCCGTACTGCGGCGGCGAGCGCTGCGCGCCGGTTCCGTGCGGTGCAAGGGGAACGCTCTGCCTCTTCACCACGGTGCATGCGCGGCCGCCCGGGTATCTCGGCGAGCTGCCGTTCGGGTTCGGAGTGGTCGAGTTGCCCGAGGGGCTGCGCGTCATCACCCGTCTGACCGAGTCCGATCCGGCGCGCCTGCGTCCGGGGCTGGCGATGCGGCTCGCGATCGTGCCGCTGCACGTCGCCGCGGATGGCGGGCCGGTGGTCACGTTCGCGTACGCGCCGGCCGAGACGGGGGGCGCATGACGGCCGTCGAGATTGCCGGCGTCGGGCTGCATCCGTTCGGCCGCTTCGGCGACACGAGTCTCACCGCACTCGGCGTGCACGCGGTGCGGGCGGCGCTGCGCGATGCCGGGATCGCGGGCGGCGGCATCCAGGCCGCGTTCTGCGGCACGGTGTACGGCGGCGTCGCCACGGGGCACAAGGTGCTCACCGCGCTCGGCATCGGCGGCATCCCGATCGTGAACGTCGAGGCGGGGTGCGCCAGCGGCGGCGCGGCGCTCGGACTCGGCGTCGAGGCGATCCGCTCCGGCCGCTGCGACACGGTGCTGGTCTTCGGACTCGAGAAGATGCCGAAAGGCGTCATCCGCTCGTCGTTCTTCGAGCCGTGGCGCGAGCAGGCCGGGCTCGCCGTGACACCGGCGTATTTCGCGCTGCGCGCGCAGCGGCTGATGCGCGACTCCGGCGTCACGCGCGCGCATCTCGCGTACGTGTCGGTGAAGAACCACATCAACGGCGTCGACAACCCGTACGCGATGTATCGCACCGCGCTGTCGGTGGAGCAGGTGCTCGCCTCGGCGGTCGTCTGCGAGCCGCTGACCGTCACCATGCTGTGCGCACCGAACGAAGGGGCGGCGGCGGTCGTGCTGCGCCGCGCGCGCGGCCCCGGCGGCCGGGGCGGGGGGGTGGGCGCCGCGGCGCAGCGCGCGCATCTGCCCGGCAACGTCCTCGGCGAGCACACGCCGCTGAGTGGGCTGTGCGACGACGCGCTACCCGCTCCGACCGAGCTCGCGGCGCGCGCGGCCTACGAGGAAGCCGGCATCGGCCCCGGTGACCTCGACTGCGCCGAGGTGCAGGACACCGACGCCGCCCGCGAGCTGCTGTCGTGCGAGGAGCTCGGGCTGTGCGCGCGCGGGGAGGCGGGACGCATGCTGGACGAGCGGCGCACCGATCGCGACGGTCCGCTGCCGGTCAATCCGAGCGGCGGCCTGCTGTCCAAGGGCGAGCCGCTCGGTGCGTCGGCGCTCGGACAGGTCGTCGAGCTCTGCTGGCAACTGCGCGGCGCGGCGGGGCCGCGCCAGGTCGCCGGCGCGCGCGTGGCGCTCGCACATACCGTCGGCCGCGGTGCCAACGCGTCGGTGATCATCCTCGTGCGCGAGTGACCGCGCAGCGCCGCGAAGTGAGCTCCGCCGCACTGCCGCACTTCATCGCAGCTACTTGCGTTTGTGCCTTCCTTCGCGCGCCGCGATTGCCTAGGGGTAGGGAGATGCACGCACCGCACCACTACGGCCGCACGGGGCTCGTCATTGCGTTCGCGTTGTGTCTGCCCGCGCTGCTGCACGCGCAGACGAACCAGCTGATCGTCAACGGTGGCGTCGGGGAGCCGGGCGACACGGTCGCCGTCGAGCTGCGGCTGAACGGTCCGGACGCCGGTGCCGCGGTCGGGGCAAGCATCGACATCATCTTCCCCGCCGACCTGCTGGCGCCGCGGCTGCCCGTGACCGAGGGGTGCGCCGTCGATGAGCGACTCGCCGCGACGCATCAGGTCGGCGGCAGCGAGGTCCTGCCGGGCACGCTCAATCTCGAGGTGTTCGCGCGCGGCACGCAGAACGCGCCGCTCGAGGCGGGCACGCTGGTGCGGTGCGAGTTCGCGATCCTGCCGACCGCGCCGACGGCCGTTGCGGCGCTGGTCATCGACTTCGTCGGCCTCAACGATGCCGCCGGCGCCGATCTGCCGGTCGAAGGCGTGCCGGGCATGATCACCATCGGCACGGTGCCGGGCTGTCCGGGCGACTGCGACGGCAACGGCGAGGTGACGATCTCGGAGATCATCCTCGGCGCGCGCATCGCGCTCGGCGAGGATGATCTCGAGGTCTGCGTGGCGATGGATGGCAGCGTCGACGGCAGCGTCGAGATCGCCGAGCTGGTCAGCGCCGTCAGCCGCGCGCTGACCGGCTGCGCGCTGCCGTCGTGAGCGGCACGCGGCTCAGCGGTTGCGGAACTCGGGCGTGCGCTTCGCCATGATCGCGCGGATGCCTTCGCGCGCATCCTCGGTCGCGAACGTCGCCCGTTGCTGCAGGGATTCGAGATCGAGCGCGTCGGCGAGCGTCTGCCGGGCGCTGCGCTGCAGCGCCCGCTTGACCAGGCGGACGGCGATCGGCGCGGCGGCGGCGAGCTCGCCGGCGTAGGCCGCGACCGCGGCGGGGAACTCGTCGCGCTCGACGACACGGTTGACGAGTCCGAGCCGGGCCGCCTCGCCGGCGTCGACGAGTCGGCCGGTGAACAGCAGATCGCGCGCCGGCGCCTCGCCGATCAGCCGCGGCAGGAAGTACGTCGCACCCATGCCCGGGTGGATGCCCAGGCGGGTGAACGTCATGCCGAGCTTCGCGTCCGCCGCGGCGAGGCGCAGGTCGCAGGCGAGGGCGAAGCAGAGCCCGGCGCCGACGGCGTGGCCGTTGATCGCCGCGAGCGTCGGAATCTCGAGGGTCGCGACCGACAGGTAACGCGCGTAGAACTCGCGCGGCGGTCCGCCCATGCCGGCGTCGTGCTCGGCGAGCCCCGCATCGGCGGCGAGCATGCCGAGATCGCCGCCGCTGCTGAACGCGCGCCCGGCGCCGATGATGACGAGGACGCGCACCTCGCGATCGTCGCGCACCTGTTCGACGGCGTCGCGCACCTCCTCGCCCATGGCGACCGACATCGCGTTGCGCGTGTCGGGGCGGTTCAGCATCAGGGTGGCGACGTGTCCGTCGCGGGTCAGGGCGATGTGCGCGTAAGCCATGGCGCCCTGCCTAGCGGAGCGCCGGCGGCGCACACAACCGGCCGCCGACACCCGGCGCCGCGGGGAGTTGATGGCATGACGGATACTCGTTAGGAAGGCGGGCGTTTCCCTCGCTCAATCCGGCGCGCCGCTGACGGCGCGTGGCCACGGCACTCCAGCTACGGAAAGGACCGTTCCCATGCCTCGACGCAAGATTGCGATGATCGGAGCCGGCGCGATCGGCGGCACCCTGGCCCACCTGGCGCTGCTCAAGCGGCTCGGCGACGTCGTGCTGTTCGACGTCGTCGAAGGCATGCCGCAGGGCAAGGCGCTCGATCTCGCCGAATCCGGCCCGATCGAAGGCTTCGATGCCAGCGTCGTCGGCACGAACGACCTCGCCGACATCGAGGGCGCCGACGTGTGCATCGTCACCGCCGGCCTGCCGCGCCGTCCGGGCATGAGCCGCGACGACCTGCTCGAGACGAACGTCAAGGTGATGAAGACGGTCGGCGCGGGCATCAAGAAGTACGCGCCGGAGTCGTTCGTGGTCGTCATCACCAACCCGCTCGACGCGATGGTCACGGCGATGAAGCGCGTCACCGGATTCCCCAAGCAGCGCGTCGTCGGACAGGCGGGCGTGCTCGATTCGGCCCGCTATCGCACGTTCGTCGCCTGGGAGCTCGGCGTGTCGGTGCAGAGCGTGTCGGCGATCGTGCTCGGTGGGCACGGGGACGACATGGTCCCGGTGCGCAGCCTCTGTCACGTCGGCGGCGTGCCGGTCGACAAGCTCATTTCGCCCGACCGGCTCGACGCGATCGAAAAGCGCACGCGCGGCGGCGGCGGCGAGATCGTCAACCTCATGAAGACCGGCTCGGCCTTCTACTCGCCGGCCGCCTCGGCGATCCGCATGGCCGAGGCGTACCTGTTCGACAAGCAGGAGATCCTGCCCTGCGCCGCGCTCCTCGAGGGCGAGTACGGCGTCAACGGCTTCTTCGTCGGCGTGCCGGTGCAGATCGGCGGCAAGGGCGTCGAGAAGGTGATCGAGGTGGAGCTGACCGCGGCGGAGAAGAAGATGCTCGAGGAATCGGTGGCGCACGTCCGCGAGCTCGTCGAGGCGTCGGAGAAGTTCCTCGCCTGAGCGGCGGGGCAGGGAGAACGCACCGTGAACGTCCACGAGTTCCAGGCCAAGGCTCTGCTCAAGCGGTACGGCGTCGCCGTGCCCAACGGCCGCGAGGTGACGAGCCCCGCCGATGCCGCGACCGCAGCGCGCGAGATGGGCGGCGCGTGCGTCGTCAAGGCGCAGATTCACGCCGGCGGGCGCGGCAAGGCGGGCGGCGTCAAGCTCTGCAAATCGCCCGAGGAGGCCGAACGCGCAGCGCAGGAGCTGCTCGGCAAGGTGCTGGTGACGCACCAGACCGGACCGCAGGGGCGCGAGGTGAAGCGGCTGCTCGCCGAGGAGCTGAGCGAGATCGACCGCGAGTTCTACCTCGGCATGGTGATCGACCGCGCCACCGGCCGCCCGGCGATGATGGCGTCGGCCGAGGGCGGCGTCGAGATCGAGGAAGTGGCGGCGCGGGCACCGGAGAAGATCCTGCGCGAGAGCATCGACCCCGCTGTCGGGCTGCAGGGCTATCAGGCGCGCAAGCTGGCGTTCGGCATCGGCATCCCGGCGGCGTCGGTCAACAAGGCCGTGGCGTTCATGACCGGCCTCTATCGCGCCTTCATCGACAGCGACGCGTCGATGGCCGAGATCAACCCGCTGGTGCTGACGAAGCAGGGCAATCTCATCGCGCTCGACGCGAAGATGGGCTTCGACGACAACGCGCTCTTCCGTCACCCGGAGATCCGCGAGCTGCGTGACCTCAACGAAGAAGACCCGAAGGAGATCGAGGCCTCGAAGTACGATCTCAGCTACATCGCCCTCGACGGCACGATCGGCTGCATGGTCAACGGCGCCGGCCTGGCGATGTCGACGATGGACATCATCAAGCACTTCGGCGGCGAGCCGGCGAACTTCCTCGACGTCGGCGGCGGCGCGACGACGGAGAAGGTGACCGAAGCGTTCAAGATCATCCTCGCCGACAAGAACGTAAAGGCGGTGCTGGTCAACATCTTCGGCGGCATCATGAAGTGCGACGTGATCGCCAACGGCGTCGTCGAGGCGGCCCGCCAGGTCCAGCTCGCGCTGCCGGTCGTCGTCCGCCTCGAGGGCACGAACGTCGATCTCGGTCGGCAGATCCTTGCCGAGTCCGGACTGAACATCGAGTCGGCGACCGACATGTCCGACGCGGCGCGCAAGGTGGTCAAGGCCGCGGCCTGAGCTCCGACGGGTGGCGGACGGCGGGCTGATCGCTCATCGTCCGCAGCCTTCCGACCGCAGGTCTTCGCCAGTGGGCGGCGGACCGGGCCCACGCAGGGCCGGTCCGCGTCGCCCGAGGCCTGTGGACGCCCTGTTGATTGCTCCGCGCCGACAGGCGGCGGGCAAAATGCCGCCGGCGCCGTGCTTCCCGGGTGAGCACGGCCGTCAGTGTCAAAATTCGAGCAGAATCACGCACTTGGGGCGAACTCTGCGATCCTGGCGAGATTTGGCGCGAAAACGCCGGTTTGCGCAGCGCCGTTTGCGCCTCTGTGGATAAACCGCGCCTAGAGATCGAAGCCGACGATCGCCTCCGAGCCGCTGTCGTGATCGCGTAGGACGCCGTCGACGTAGAGCTCGGCGCGCACGTAGGCGCGTTCCGGTCCACCGGGGTTCTGGCCCGGGTTGACGCTCATGACCGCGTCGTACTGGTCCTGCGGGTTCTCCCAGAAGAAGGTCGCGGGACTCTGGCAGGCGTCGAGGAACGGGCTGAGGATGCAGTTCGTGATCGTGCTGGCGACGAGATCGCCGGTGGTGGCGAAGAACCGGATGTTCTGCTCGCCGGTGCTCTCGGCGCAGGGGGTGCCGCCGCCTTCGATCGGCGAGCAGACCTCGACGCGGGTTTCCGGGCCGCGCGGCGCCGGCACGAGCGCGACGGTGCTGCCGCTCTCGATCGTGCGGCAGGCACCGGGAGGAACGACCCCGTCCTCGCCGCCGGTCACCTGCTCGAATCCGGCGAACAGGTCGACCTGGATGGGGACGGCCGCCAGGTTGCGGATGACGGCGCGCACCGGCTGGCGCGCGTTCTCGAGCACGAAGAGATGCGGGGTCCGGAACACCCGCCCGGGGAACTGATGATCGGCGTTGCGTGCCTGGATGCCGGTGCCGGCGCTGCCGCAGGTTTCGTCCGGCGTGTCGACGAGCTCGAACGGCAGGTTGGTGCCGCCCGAGACGTAATACAGCAGCTCGATCGGCCGCGCCTCCGAGCCGCCGCTGCTGCCACAGCCGGAGCACGCGAGGAGCAGCAACAGAACGAGGACGGAGCGCAGGACGATCATTCGCCGCTGTCTGTCAGCAACCCTCGACAAGTGCAAGGCAGCGTGCCGGCGTTTCCCCATGGCGGCGCGCGCGCTAGGATGCCGCGATGGATCGCGAACGCTTCGCCGCGCTGGTCGAGGAGGCGATCGATGCCATTCCGGAGCGCTTTCAGCGCCATCTCGAGAACGTCGCTGTGGTGATCGAGGACGAGCCGCCGGCCGAGGTGCTCGAGGAGATGGGGCTCGATCCGCGGCGCGACACGCTCTACGGACTCTACGAAGGCGTGCCGCTCGACGAGCGCTCGATTGCCGATTCGCTGCAGCTGCCCGATCGCATCGCGATCTACTACCGGCCTCTGGTGCGCGAGTTCCGCACGCCGGGAGCGATCCGCCGCGAGGTGCGCAAGACCATCGTGCACGAGATCGCGCACGTGTTCGGTCTCGATGACGACGACATCGAGGCGGAGGGGTACTGAGGTGGAGGTACCGCTCGAGCGCGTCACGCTGCCGCTCGCCGGCGGCGCCGTGCGGGTGTGGCGGGCGGCGGCGCTCGAGCGCTTCGTCGATCGGGAGGCGCTGCTGCGCGACGCGGCGCCGCCCGAGCCGCCGTACTGGATGCATCTCTGGCCGGGCGCGCTGGCGCTGGCGCGTCGCCTGGCCGGGGCGGACCGGCTCGCCGGGCGGCACGTCGTCGAGCTCGGTTGCGGGCTCGGTCTGCCGGCGGTGGTCGCGGCGCGCGGCGGTGCGCGGGTGACGGCGACCGACTGGCAGCGCGCGCCGCTGGCGATCGCGGCGCGCAGCGCGGCGGACAACGGCGTGCGGCTCGCCGGCGTGCAGATGGACTGGCGGGCGCCGGCGCTGCGCGCGCGCTTCGACCTCTGCCTCGGCGCCGATGTCGCCTACGATGCCGACCACGAGGCGGCGCTGGTCGCGGCGCTCGCGCAGCTGACGCGCCGCGGCGGGGCGGTGTGGCTGGCCGACTCGGTCAATACCACGCGACCGACGCTCACCGCGCGCCTCACCGCGGCGGGGTTCGAGACGCGCAGCGAGCAGGTGTGCGAGCACGAGGACGGCCGCCCGGTGTGGGTGCGCGTGCTCATCGCGGAGCGGCGATGAGCATCCTCGTCTTCGACATCGAGACGCGCATCGACACCGCCCTCCTGCGCGCCACCGCGTTCCGCGGACAGGTGCTCGGCGAGGCCGAGGCGTACGAACGGATGCGCGAGCAGCTGCGCCGCGATTCCGACGGTCGCAGCGACTTCTTCCCGGTCACCTACCACGTGCCGATCTCGATCGCCCTCGTCACGGCCAGCGACGCGCACGAGTTCGACCGTCTCGAGGTGCTCGGCGCCGACCGGCTCGGCGAGGACGGCCTCGTGCGCGAATTCTGGGCGCGCATCGAGGCGCACGACGGGCTGGTCGTGTCGTTCAACGGCCGCGGCTTCGACCTGCCGGTGCTCGAGCTGCAGGCGCTGCGCCACGGCTGTGTCGCGCCGCGCTCGTTCGCCGAGCGCACCGGGCTCCGGCAGCGCTTCGGGCGCCATTTCGACCTGCACGACTGGCTGACGAACTACGGTTGCATCCGCCTGCGCGGCGGCTTCGATCTCGTCACCCGCCTCGCCGGACTGCCGGGCAAGGCGGAGGTCTCGGGCGCCGATGTGCAGCGCCTGTGGGACCGCGGCGACTGGGCGACGATCCACCGCTACTGCGCCGATGACGCGCTGCAGACCTGGCTGCTGCTCCTCCGCGTCGAGCGCCTGCGCGGCCGCCTCGCGGCCGACCGGCTGGCGGCGGCCGAGGCGGCGGCGTACGCGCTGCTGCAGGAGCGATCGTGAACCGCCACTACGACGACCCCGGCTCGCGCAGCCACATGGATGCGGGCGAAGCGCGCGGCACGCGGCGCTACGCCGGCGCGACCCGCGACCGGGCGGCGGGCACGTTCGAGCTGCAGGCGCCGTTCGCCCCGGACGGCGATCAGCCGGCGGCGATCGCCGCGCTCACCGCGGGGCTGCACGGCGGCCGCCGCGCGCAGGTGCTGCTCGGCGTCACCGGATCGGGGAAGACGTTCACCATGGCGAACGTGATCGCCGCCGTGAACCGGCCGACGCTGGTCATCGCGCCGAACAAGACGCTCGCCGCGCAGCTCTACCACGAGTTCAAGGCGCTCTTCCCGAACAACGCCGTGCGCTACTTCGTGAGCTACTACGACTACTACCAGCCCGAGGCGTACGTCCCGAGCACCGACACCTACATCGAGAAGGACTCGTCGATCAACGACGAGATCGACAAGATGCGGCACTCGGCGACCAAGGCGCTGCTCGAACGACGCGACGTGCTGATCGTCGCCAGCGTCTCCTGCATCTACGGCCTCGGCTCGCCGGAAGCCTACTTCGACATGCTCGTCTTCCTCGAGCGCGGCGAGCGGGTCGACCGCGACCAGCTGCTGCGGCGGCTGGTCGACATCCAGTACGAGCGCAACGACTACGACTTCCACCGCGGCACGTTCCGCGTGCGTGGCGACGTCGTCGAGATCTTCCCGACCTACGAGGAGGCGCGTGCGGTGCGCGTCGAGCTGTTCGGCGACGAGATCGACCGCATCGCCGAGGTCGATCCGCTGCGCGGCAAGACGCTGCGGCCGCTCGAGCGCGTCGCGATCTATCCCGCCAGCCACTACGTCACCAAGCCCGACCAGCTGAAGCGCGCCGTCGACGGCATTCGCGACGAGCTGCGCGAGAGCCTGCAGCGGCTGCGGGCCGAGGGCAAACTGCTCGAGGCGCAGCGGCTCGAGCAGCGCACGCTCTACGATCTCGAGCTGCTCGACGAGATGGGCTTCTGCCCCGGCATCGAGAACTACTCGCGCCATCTCACCGGACGCGCTCCCGGCGAGCCGCCGCCGACCCTGATCAACTACTTCCCGGAGGACTACCTGCTCATCGTCGACGAGAGCCACGTCACCGTGCCGCAGATTGGCGGCATGTACCGCGGCGACCGCTCGCGCAAGGAGACGCTGGTCGAGTTCGGTTTCCGACTGCCGTCGGCGCTCGACAACCGGCCGCTCAGCTTCGGCGAGTGGGAAGGCCTGGTGAACCAGGTGGTGTACGTCTCGGCGACGCCGGGCAACTACGAGCGCGAGCAGGCGGGTGGGGTGGTGGTCGAGCAGCTCATCCGCCCGACCGGACTGACCGACCCCGAGGTGATCGTGCGGCCGGCGCGCACGCAGGTCGACGACCTGCTCGACGAGATCCGCACCCGGCTGGCGCGCAACGAGCGCGTCCTCGTCACGACGCTGACCAAGAAGATGGCCGAGGACCTCACCGACTACTACCAGGAGCTCGGCCTCAAGGTGCGCTACCTGCACTCCGACATCGACACGATCGAGCGCGTCGAGATCATCCGCGACCTGCGCCGGGGCGTGTTCGACGTGCTGGTCGGCATCAACCTGCTGCGCGAGGGGCTCGACATCCCGGAGGTGTCGCTGGTCGCGATCCTCGACGCCGACAAGGAAGGCTATCTGCGCTCGGAGCGCTCGCTGATTCAGACCATCGGCCGCGCGGCGCGCAACGCGAACGGCACGGTCATCCTGTACGCCGACGGCATCACCGGCTCGATGCGCGCGGCGATCGACGAGACCAGCCGGCGGCGCGCCGTGCAGCAGGCGTACAACACCACGCACGGGATCACGCCGCAGACGATTCAGAAGGCGATTCACTCGCCGCTGATCGATGCCGGCGAGGCCGACTACGTCGACGTGCCGCTGGTCGCCGAAGATGAGGAAGCGTACGTGCCGCCGCAGCAGATTGCCGCACGCGTCGCCGCGCTGCGCAAGGAAATGCGCGCCGCGTCGGCCGCACTCGAGTTCGAGCGCGCCGCGGTGCTGCGCGACCAGATCCGCCGCCTGCAGGCCCGTGAGCTCGAGCTGGAGCCGGGCGATCTGTAGCGCTGCGCCGCGGCCGTGACCCGAAATCGGACTTTCTCGCTTGACTTTCACACTGCGGCCCGGGTTTAACGGCTGACAGGTCGTGGCAGGTGTCCGGTACACCGCCACGAGATCGGGAGCGCAGCAAATGAGCCGCGTGGCAGGAGGGGGCGCGGCGAAACGGGGGTTTGCGTGAGGAGATTCGTCGGGGGTCGGATCGGCACGGCGCTGGCAGTGAGCGCTCTGGCCGGCGTGCTCGGTTCGGCGCACACTGCGGTTGCCCACGACGGCAACACCAAGCTGCGCGGCACCTGCGAGGTCATCAATCTGGCCGGTCGCGGGACGATGACCGTGACCGTCGAGAACCTCGGCGACACGTCGGTCCGCAACGTCAGCCCCTCCGACCTGCTCGCCAGTGGCACGGGAACCGCCACCTTCTTCCTGCAGACCTCGCCGCGGCAGATCCGCGAGATCCTTGGCGGCAAGCGCGGCACGTTCACCTGGAAGGGCCGGCTGTACGGTGACGGCGTCATCGACCTCTCGGTCGAGATGTTCGCCGAGTTCGAGGACGGTCACATCGAGTCGACCGGCATCATCAACTGCAACCGCCTGGTGGTCGGGAATCCGGACGAGGCCAATCCGCCGACGCTGACTCCGGCGGTGCGGGCGACGAACACACCGGCGGTGCGGACGTCGACGCCGACCCGGGCGCGGCCGACGCTGCGGCCGACGCGCACGCCGCGCCTGGTGCGCACCGCCACGCCGACCCGGCCGCAGGCCACCGCCACTTCGACGCGCGTGCCGCCGACGCGGACGCCGACGCGGACGGCGACGGCCCAGCGGCCGACGCGCACGCCGCGCATCGTGCCCACCCGGACCCCGACCCGCACCTCGCCAGCGCGCCCGAGCGCCACTGCGACGCGGCCGCGCCCGACGCGGACGCCGATTCCGCCGCGCCCGACGCGCACGCGCATGCACACGCCGACCCAGCGCCCGACACGCACGCTGCCGGGGAGCCAGCCGACCGCCACGCGCACGCCGGGCACGCAGCCGAGCGGCGATCTCGTCGCCAGCTGCAGCATCCGGCGCAACATCGACTTCGTCATCATCACGATGGCGGTCGAGAACCGCACCGGCGTCGACATCCGCCAGGTCACCGCCAGCCCGCTCAATCTCGAGCCGGAAGGCGGGTCGCTGTTCTTCGACCGCGCCGGCCCGAGCCCGGGCTCGGTGTCGCTGCTGCGCAACGGCGTCACCACGACGTTCCAGTGGACCGGACGACTCAGCCCGGGCGGCACGATGGGCTTCAGCGCCTACGCGAGCGCGAATGGACCCAACGGTCCGCTGCGCACGCCGCTGATCGACTGCGGCGTGACCGGCTCGGAAGCGGCGAACTTCGACCCGTCGAGCTTCTCCGGCACGTGCTCGATCCAGCCCGGCGAGAAGGGGCTGATGAAGGTGCAGCTGCGCAACGGTTCGCGCGAGACGCTGGAGAACATCGAAGGGTTCTTCATCACCCGGGCGACTACGGGCACCGCGACCGTGCTGAACATTCGCGGTCCGGCGCCGCGCAACATCCGCACACTCAGCCCGGGAGCGCGCCGCGAGTTCGTCTGGGAAGGGCGCTTCCTCGGCACCGGCAACGTGAGCATGCGCTTCGAGGGCCGCGCCTCGCGTGCCACGAGCGAGCGCATCTCGACCGGACCGATCGAGTGCGCGGTCGAGCTCGGCGCCTCCGCCGGCGAGCTCCCCGACCTGGCCGTCGATCAGAACGACCTGCGCGACTCCATCCTCATCGAGTCGCAGCACTTCTCGGCCGACCACTGCGCGGTGTTCGAGGGTTGCGTCGACGGCTCCGGCCTGCGCCGCCTGCTGCGCTTCAACACGACGACGCCGAACTACGGTCCTGGCGACGTCTTCATGGGCGACCCGCGCAACACGAACACGTTCGAGTACTCGTCGTGTCACGACCACTACCACTTCCGCGAGTACGCCGATTACCGGCTGCTCGACATGGCGGGGAACATCGTCGCGCGCGGCCACAAGCAGGCCTTCTGCCTCGTCGACCTCTGGCAGCCGCCGGGCCTGCGCGGCCGCTCGACGCCGCAGTTCAACCACTGCGGGTTCCAGGGCATCAGCGCCGGGTGGGCGGACGTCTACCACCGCGGGCTCGACTGCCAGTGGATCGACATCACCGGGGTGCCGTCCGGACGCTACGTCCTCGAGGTCGTCGTCAACCCGGCGCGGGTCATCCGCGAACACAACTACACGAACAACACGGCGCGTACCGAGGTCGTGATTCCGTGATCCAATTCCTCGGGAAAATGACGTCAGTCACAAAATTGCTTGACTAAGCCACAGGTGAACCACTAGACGTTCAAACCGGACGTCTCAGGGGGAGTTTCGGAAGGTCCAAAGGGGGAATGGGAGTGCAACGGGGACAGCGCGTACGGGACGCTCGCGTGACGGGGATGCGCGAGGACCAGGGTACGCGGAGCGTGCGACGCTCACCGTTGGGGACACTCTCCAAAGGGAGGACTAGGGCATGTTGAGGGTCAGATTCGGAGCGATTGCCGGTGTCTACGTGGCTGCGTTGCTGGCGGCCAGCATCGGTGAGGCTCAGCTGAACACGCGCAAGCCCACGAACACGCCGCGCCCGACGAGCACGCCGATCGTCGCTGAGGAGCGCACGCGCAAGCCGACCAACACCGCGCGGGCGACCAGCACCCCGATCGTGGTCGAGGAGCGCACCCGCAAGCCGACCAAGACGGCGCGGCCGACGAGCACGCCGATCGTGCTCGAGTCGCGCACGCGCAAGCCGACGAGCACGGCGCGGCCGACGAGCACGCCGATCGTGATCGAGGAGCGTACGCGCAAGCCGACCAACACGGCACGCGCGACGAGCACCCCGATCGTTCAGCAGGAGCGCACGCGCAAGCCGACCAACACCGCGCGGGCGACCAGCACGCCGATCGTGATCGAGGAGCGCACCCGCAAGCCGACCAAGACGGCGCGCCCGACGCGGACGCCGATCGTCACCGAGGAACGGACGCGCAAGCCGACCAAGACTTCGCGGCCGACCCGGACGCCGATCGTCCAGGAAGAGCGCACGCGCAAGCCGACCAA
>CBFGUK010000023.1:0-40846 GCA_965651925.1 uncultured bacterium
CGCCGCAGGCGCGGCCCACACGTCAGCACGTCAGCACGTCCACACGTCAGCACCGGCCGCGCCGCCGGCGCGGCCGACCGGTCACCGGTCACTGGTCACCGGTCACGCATTTCGTCTATGCAGCGGCGATGCTGATTCCCTTCGGAGACGTCGCGCCGGTCGTCGACGCGACCGCGTACGTGCAGGCGACGGCGCAGGTGATCGGCGACGTGCAGATCGGCGCCGGCGCGAGCGTGTGGTTTCACACCGTGCTGCGCGGCGACGTGTTTCCGATCCGCATCGGCGCCCGCACGAACGTCCAGGACAACTCGACGGTGCACGTCGCCACCGGCCGCTACGCGACGGTGCTCGGCGAGGACGTGACCGTCGGACACAACGTCGTCCTGCACGGCTGCACGGTCGGCGACCGCTGCCTGATCGGCATCGGCGCGATCGTGCTCGACGGCACGACGATCGGCGAGGACTGCCTGATCGGCGCCGGCGCGCTGCTCACGCCGGGCACGGCGATCCCGCCCGGCCAGCTCGTGCTCGGCAGCCCGGCAAAGGTCGTCCGCCCGCTGCGCGACGCCGAGCGCGCCCACATCGCCCGCTCGGCGCAGAACTACGTGCTCGCCGCCGAGCGCTACCGGCAGCTCGGCATCTGACGGGGCAACGATTCCCGCGCTTCCGTGCGGTCGCGGACGCGCGTCACCTCATGCGGACGGCACGTCCGTCCGCGGCGCGGCGGCAGCCGCGCCCTCCAGGGCGCACGCGATCGGCAGCCGCACGCTGGTGTTCACGGACAGCCGCCCAGCGCATTGTTCACCGCCGCGATGATCTCGTTGATTGCGATCGAGCCGTCGCCGGTGACGTCGGCCGCGGGACAGACGTCGAACGGGCTTTCGCCGAGCGGAATCCGCACGATCCGGATCAGCTCGTCGATGGTCACGGCGCCGTCGCCGTTGCAGTCGCCGGCGCACGATCCCTCCGACCACAGCTCGGTGCCGGTCGTGCCGTCGTTGGCGATGAAGTAGAGCCGGCTGCCGGCGACGGCGAAGCCGGACGCATTCGATGAGGCGGCGCCAGGTGCGACGTCGGCGAGCCGCGTCGTCGCACCGCTGACCGTATCGGTCTGCCACGGCTCGCAGCCGCCGGCGGGCTCGCAGGCCTGGAAGACGACGCGCCTGCCATCGGGGCTGGCGGTCAGGAAGGCGGGGAACGAGCCCTCGCTGCCGGGGAAGATGTCGGCGACACGGTGCGTGCCCGCCGCGCTGCCGTCGCTGCGCCACAGCTCGACGCCGGTGCTGCCGTCGTCGGCGGCGAAGAAGAGCTCCGCGCCGAGCGGCAGGAACGAGAAGTAGAACGTCTCGGTGCCGAACGCCGGCCCGGCAGGATGGATGTCGGTGACCGGCACGGTGCCGGCCTCGCTGCCGTCGCTGCGCCACAGCTCGAGGCCGCTCGTGCCGTCGGTGGCGACGAACAGGAGCTGGTCGTGCACCGCGTGCAGGAACTGCGGCTCGGAGCTCTCCTCCCCCGGACGGATGTCGCGCACCAGCTGCGTGCCGGCCTCGGTGCCGTCGCTGCGCCACAGCTCGACGCCGTGGGTGCCGTCGTCGGCGGTGAAGAACAGCGTGTCGCCGACCGCGGCGAGGAAGAACACCCCCGGCGGCAGGAACGCGCTGCCGTCGGGGTGGATGTCGCGCACCAGGCGCGTGCCGCGCGCCGTGCCGTCGCTGTACCAGAGCTCGAAGCCGTGGCGGCCGTCGGTGGCGGTGAAGGCGACGCCGTCGCGGAACGGCGTCAGCAGGCGCGGATCCGAGGGTCCGTCGGGGTTGATGTCGGTGATCGGCGTCGTCGCCCCGCTCGCATCGGTGCGCCACAGCTCGTTGCCGAACGCGCCTTCGTCGGCGACGAAGAACAGCACCTCGCCGACCGCGGTGAGCGCGTGCGGTGCGCCGCTCGCCGGCCCGGTGGCGACGTCCTTCCAGAGGACCGTACCGGCCTCCGTGCCGTCGCTGCGCCACAGCTCGGTGCCGTGCACGCCGTCGTCGGCGGCGAAGTAGACCGCATCGCCGGCGCGCGTGAAGGCGGTGAACGTCGCGAAGCCGTCGCCATCGGAGTTGATGTCGCGCACGAGGCGCGTGCTCGCGGCGCTGCCACCGCTCGCCCACAGCTCGCGGCCGAGGCGGCCGTCATCGGCCGAGAACAGCAGCGTGCCGTCGCCGAGCGCGATCAGGCCGAGCGGGAAGCTGCTGCTGATCGTGTCGTCGCTGGCCACGTTGGCGAGCTGCGTCGTGCCCTCCGGCGTGCCGTCGCTGCGCCATGGCTCGCGGCCGCTGAGCAGGTCGTCGGCGGCGAACAGGAGGCCGAACGGCGTCGCGGTGAGCTCGCGCGGCTCGAGCCCGCCGGCGCCCGGGCGGATGTCGCGCAGCAGCGCCGTCATGACGCCGTCGCTGTGCCACAGCTCGCGCCCGTGCGTGCCGTCGTCGGCGACGAAGAACAGGCCGTCGTCGAGCGCAACGAGCTGCGTGGGGACGGCGTCCGCGGCGCCGGGATGGATGTCGGCGAGGCGCATCGTGCCCGCCGCCGTGCCGTCGCTGATCCACAGCTCCTCGCCGGCGGCATCGCTGGCGCTGAACGCGACGCGGTCGCCGAACGCCGTCAGCCAGAACGGGAACGAGCCGTCGGGACCGGGCACGAGGTCGACGACGCGCGCCGTCCCCTCCTCGGTGCCGTCGCTCCGCCACAGCTCGACGCCGGCCTCGGCGTCGTTGGCGGCGAAGTACACCAGCGACCCGACGGCGACGAGCGAGGTCGGCTCACTGCCGTCCGCGCCGGGCTCGATGTCGCGCACGCGGCGGGTACCGGGCGCGGTCCCGTCGCTGATCCACGGCTCGGCGCCGCTGCTGCCGTCGTCGGCGACGAAGACGACGCCGTCGCCGAAGCGCGTCAGGAAGTGCGGCGTCGAGCCGTCTGCTCCCGGCGCGATGTCGGCGACGCGCGCCGTGCCCTCGGCCGTGCCGTCGCTGCGCCACAGCTCGCTGCCGGCCTCGGGATCGTCGGCGACGAAGTACACCTCGCTGCCGACGACGAGCAGCTCGCTCGGTGAGGCGCTCGGCGCGCCCGGCGCGATGTCGCGCACCAGCACGGTGCCCGTCTCCGTCCCGTCGCTCGCCCACAGCTCCTCGCCACTGCTGCCGTCGGCGGCGGCGAAGTACACGCGTGTGCCGGCGCTGACGAGCCAGCGCGGGTTCGACCCGAGCACGCCGGGGAAGATGTCGCGCACGCGTCCGGTACCGGCGGCGGTGCCGTCACTGCGCCACAGCTCGCGTCCGCTGACGAGATCGTCGACGACGAACAGCACCGAGTCGCCGAGCGGGGTCAGCCAGAGGCGCTCCTCGCGCACCCCGCCGAAGCCGTAGACGAGGCGCGTGCCGGCGGCCGTACCGTCGGTCACCCACAGCCCGACGCCGGCGCCGGGCGTGGTGGCGGCGAAGAAGACGCGGTCGCCGGCCGTGACGAACTCGCGCGGCGTGGAGGAGGCGATCAGCGGCTCGGTGTTGATGTCGCTGACCAGCGACACCGCCGCCGACGCCGCCGCGGGCAGCGCCCACGCGCAGAGGACAACCCACAAACGCAGCGTGCTCACCCGCGTACCGTAGGCAACCGGGCCGGCTGTTGCCAGCACACGGCGGGACCGCGCGGCGCGCGCACCGCCGGCGCGCCGCGGTCTCTCGCGCCGGTTCAGGCGTTCGCGCTCGGCCGCGCCTTGAACGCGGCGTGCCAGCGCGCGACGTTGCGGCGCTCGGGGTCGATCGCGATGCCGCCGAAGCTCGCCAGCTCGAGGGCCGCAAAGAGCGTACAGTCGGCAATCGTCGGCCGCGCGCCGCACACGAACGGCTGCTCGCCGATCATCGCATCGACGACCTTCAGATGCGTGTTCAGCCGCGCCTGCCCCTGCGCCGCCGCATCCGGAGACTGCCGCACGCGCTGGGCGAAGAACGGCGAGGTGTTCTGGAACACGATCGCCGCCCCGAGGAGCACGCCGTGCTCGCACACGCGTTCGGCGGCGCGGACGCGCGCCCGCTCCTCGGGCGTCGTGCCGATCATCGGCGGCTCGGGGTAGAGCTCCTCGAGATACTCGATGATCGCCAGCGACTCGGGCAGCCAGGTGCCGTCGTCGAGCTCGAGCACCGGCAGCCCGCCGAGCGGATGCCTGGCGAGGAACTCCGGCGTGCGGTTCGCGCCGCCGAGCACATCGACCGGCTCGATCGGCATCTCGATCCCCTTCTCGGCGAGATAGACGCGCACCTTGCGCGGATTCGGCGCCAGCGGAAAGTCGTAGAGCTTCATCGTCGTCGCTCCTCCTGGCGCGGTCTAGCGCGATCGCTCGGCAGCGGCGAGCCGGGTGGGAAGAGGTTGTTCCGTTGTCCGTTGTTGATGGTTTGCGCAGAGGACAACGAACAACCTGCCAACTAACCTTGATCTGACGATAGTCTTCAACGCGGAGACGCGGAGCCCCGAAGGAGAGACTGCGTTCGGATGGCACCCGCGGAGACCCATCGTTGAGGGGGTTGCGCAAGCACAATCCAACCCGGGTTTCCCGGCGTCGCTCTGCGCCTTCGCGTCTCTGCGTTGATCTTTTTCTGTCAGATCAAGGCTAACCGCTGCCGCTAGGCCGAGCGCTTGTGCTTGCGCGACTCGTCCCACAGGCCGCGGATGACGGCGCGGACCGGCAGGTGATCGGAGGCGCGGCGCGAGTGGTGGGAGTTGTGCACGTCGACCTTGGCGAGGGCGTGGCGCGGCTGCACCCAGATGCGGTCGAGCGCGAGCATCGGAAAGCGCGCCGGAAACGAGCGCACGCCGGGCGTGCGGCCGAAGCGGCGGTGGAGGCGGCGCAGCGGCGCGCTCGGTGGCCGCCACTCGTTGAAGTCGCCGAGGAGGATCAGCGGCTCGTCCTCCGGCGCGCGATCGAGCACCGTCAGCAGCCGCCGCACCTGCACCTGGCGTTCGCCGAGACCGAGGCCGAGGTGGGCGGCGATCACGCGCACGCGCACGCCGTGCACGTCGAGTTCGACGTCGAGCGCGCCGCGGCGCTGGTAGTTCGGCACGCTCAGGTCGATGCCGCGCACCTCGAGCACCTCATGGCGGGTCAGCAGGCCGTTGCCGTACTGCCCGCGCGCCCGGTAGAGCACCGGGCCCCAGACACTGCCGAGGCCGGTGGCGTCGGACAGCACGCGCAGCTGGTCGACGCCCTGGCGCACGTGGTAGCCGAAATCGACTTCCTGCAACGCGATGACGTCGGCCTCGAGTTCCTCGATCACCTTCGCCACGCGTCCCGGATCACAGCGGCCGTCGCGGCCGATGCAGCGGTGCACATTGTATGAAGCGATGGTCAGCATCCGCATCCCGTTCCTTCCGTGGTCCGCCAGCCGCGCACGGCGCAGCGCCTTCCGCTCGCGCGCCGATTCTGACAAGCTGCCGTGGCGCGCACTGTAGCACACCGGGCGCCCAGGCCAGAGGCAGGAGTCGATACAGGACGTGATGATCGTGGATGCGGTGCATTCCCCGGGCGGACGATCCCGGGGCTGATCGCGATGTGCGGCGGGCCCGGCGCCGGCACGACCGGCGCGCACGCCGGTGAGCGCCGCGCCGGCGGCGACCGGCGCGTTCTCCAACCCACCAGAATCGACCAGCGGAGGATGTGATGGCGAACTCGATCGGCTACCACGAGGACGAAGCGAAGCTGCGCCCCGTGACGCAGGACAATCACCGCGCCCTGACCTCGATGCAGGAAGAGCTCGAGGCGGTGGACTGGTACGATCAGCGCGTCGACGCGACGACCGACGAGGAGCTCAAGGAGATCCTCGCCCACAACCGCGATGAGGAGAAGGAGCACTTCGTGATGGTGCTCGAGTGGATGCGCCGCCACGACCCGAAGCTCTCCGAGGAGCTCAAGAACCGGCTGTTCACCACCGGCTCGATCGTCGCGCACGAGCAGGCCGAGAAGGCCGAGGGCGGCGCGCCGGCGGTGGGCGGCGGCGGCGCCGGTGACGGCTCGCTCGGCATCGGCAGCCTCAAGGGAGGGTCCAGCCTGTGAACACCCTGCGTCGCGAACTCGCCCCCATTGCCGCCAGCGCCTGGGCGGAGATCGACGCCGAGGCGCGGCGCGTGCTCGCGCTCGAGCTCGCCGGGCGCAAGCTCGTCGACTTCGAGGGCCCGCACGGCGACGCCGCCGCGGCGGTCAATCTCGGCCGCGTCGAGGTGCTCAAGAGCGGCCCGCTCGCCGGCGTGGACGCCGCGCGCCGCACCGTGCTGCCACTGCTCGAGCTGCGCATCGCCTTCCAGCTCGCGCGCGCCGAGCTCGACGCAATCGACCGCGGCGCAAAGGATCCCGACCTCGGCCCGCTCGTCGAGGCGGCGCGCCGCATCGCCCACGCCGAGGACACCGCGATCTTCCACGGCTATGCGGCCGGCGGCATCACCGGCATCGCCGAGGCGAGCGCGCATCCGGCGGTGCCGATCAGCGAGAACTACGCCGCCTATCCGCGCAGTGTCGCCGAGGCGACGCGCCTGCTGCGCCTGGCGGGCGTCGACGGCCCGTACGCGATCGCGCTCGGCCCGCGCTGCTTCACCGGGCTCATGCAGGCGACCACCGAGGGCGGCTACCCGGTGCTGCAGGTGATCCGCAAGATCGTCGACGGACCGATCGTCTGGGCGCCGGCGGTCGACGGCGCCGTCGTCCTCAGCACGCGCGGCGGCGACTTCGAGCTCACCGTCGGCCGCGACCTGTCGATCGGCTACCTGGCGCATACCGACACGACGGTGACACTCTATCTCACCGAGTCGATGACGTTCCGCGTCCTCACCGCCGAGGCCGCGGTGGCGCTGTCGTACGGGAAGAAGAAGTAGCCGCGGTTCGCTCGTCGTGAGGTGCGGCATCCGCGGGCATGGCGCATTGGGCTAAGGGCTATGGGCTGAGGGGCCTTGCACCTAAAGTCGCGGAACGACTCAGTTCAGCAACCGCTCCCCCTGCAAGCCTATCGCATATGGCTTATGGCATATGGTCCGGAGCGCTCCGGCCATAAGCTATATGCCATATGCCATTAGCGCCGACGACGGATGCCGGCTTTTAGGTGCAAAGCCGGCTGAGGGCTAAGGGCCGGAGATTTCGTCGTACTCGAGCTTCCTGCCCTTAGCCCTTAGCCCTACGCCCTACGCCCGCTCCGGGGGCGCCCCACGGGCGCGCCCCCGGGAGCGTCAGCGCCGCGGGCGGGCGCGGAAGCGGAGGCGGATCGGTGTGCCGTCGAGCTCGAAGGCGGCGCGGATCTGGTTGAGCAGGAAGCGTTCGTAGCTCGCGGCGATGCGCTCCGGCGCGTTGCAGAACACGGTGAGCGTCGGCGGCGCGGTGGCGGTCTGCGTCGCGTAGAACAGGCGCGGCCGCACGCCCTTGACCATCGGCGGCTGCTGGGCGCGCAGTGCCGCCTCGAAGACGGCGTTGACGCGCGCCGTCGGCAGGCGGGCGCGGTGCGCGGCGGCGACCCGGTCGACCGCCGCCCAGATGCGGTCGACGCCGCGACCGGTGCGCGCCGAGATGAAGAGCATCGGCACGACGGCGAGACTCGGGAAGCGGTGCGTGAGGCGGTCGAGCAGCGCGGCGCGGTCGCGCTGCTCGCCGCTGACCGCGTCCCACTTGTTGATCAGCAGCACCAGCGCGCGGCCGCGCTCCCACGCGTAGCCGGCGACGCGCGCGTCCTGCTCGGTCATGCCTTCGACGGCATCGACGACCAGCAGCGCGACGTCGGCGCGCTCGAGCGCGCGCAGCGCGCGCACGACGCTGGCGCGCTCGATGTGCTCGCCGACCCGGCCGCGGCGGCGTACGCCGGCGGTGTCGACGAGCACGTAGGCGCGGCCGTCGCGCGTCAGCGGCGTGTCGAGCGCGTCGCGCGTCGTCCCCGGTATGGGACTGACGATCGCCCGCTCGAAGCCGACGAGGCGGTTGAGCAGCGAGGACTTGCCGACGTTCGGGCGGCCGATGATGGCGATCGCGGTGGGCTCGGCATCGGCCTCGGCCGCGATCTCCTGCTCGTCACCTTCCGGGGCGGGGTCGAGGGGCGGCGCTTCACCTTCCGGGGCGGAGTCGAGAGGCGGCGCGGCGGACGTGGCCGGCTCGGGGGCCGGCGGCAGCCGCTCCAGCACGGCGGCGAGGAGCTCGCCGACACCGAGGCCGTGCTCGGCGGAGATCGGGTAGAGCGGCTCGATGCCGAGCGCGAAGAACTCGGCGACCAGCGCGTCCTGCTTGGCCGTGTCGATCTTGTTCACAGCAACGAACACCGGCTGGTGCAGCCGGCGCAGGCGTTCGACGAGCTGGCGATCGAGCGGGTTGATGCCGGCGCGTCCGTCGAGCACGGCGATCACCACGTCGGCCTCCTCGGCGGCGAGCAGCGCCTGGGCGCGCACCGCCCGGTTGAGCTCCTCGTGCTCGTCGGCCTCGAAGCCGCCGGTGTCGACGATCAGGAAGCGGCGCTCGTCCCAGCTCGCGATGCCGAGGTTGCGGTCGCGCGTCACCCCCGGCGTCGGTGCGACCAGCGCCCGGCGCGAGCGCGTCAGGCGGTTGAAGAGCGTCGACTTGCCGGTGTTCGGCCGCCCGACGAGCGCCACCACCGGCAGTGCAGCGAGGGCTTCGGCGCGCGGCAGCGGCGTGTCGCCGTACGCGGCCGGCGGCGCCGCGGCGGTCGCGGCGCGTGGACGCGGCGGCCGGCGGGCGGGGGTCGAACGCGCCGCCATCGCCTCAGAGCCCGAACTCGCGCAGCCGGCCGAGGTTCGTCGTCCAGTTCTCCTGCACGCGCACGAACAGCTCGAGGAACACGCGCGTGTCGAGCAGCGCCTCGATCTCGCGGCGCGCCGCCTGGCCGATCGCCTTGATGCGCGCGCCGCGCTGGCCGATGATGATCGGCTTCTGCGACGCGCGGGCGACGTGCACCGTCGCCTGGATGACGACGAGCGGCCGGTCGGGCTTCTCCTCGAACGTGTCGACCGTCACCGCGACGGCGTACGGCACCTCGTCGCGCGTCTCGAGCATGACCTTCTCGCGGATGATCTCGGCGGCGATCGCGCGCTCGGGCTCGTCGGTGAGCTCGTCGCCCGGATAGTAGCGCGGGCCCTCCGGCAGCCGCTCGGCAAGCGCGTCGAGCAGCGTGCCGACGTTCTCGCCGGTGCCGGCGCTGATCGGGATCGCCGGCCGGTCGGGAGCGAGCGTCGCCAGCTCGGCGAGCAGCGGCAGCAGCGTCGGCTTGGCGACCGCGTCGATCTTGTTGAGCGCGATCACCACCGGCTTCGGCGGCGGCGGCAGCAGGCCGGCGATCTCGCGATCGCCGGAGGCGAGGCCCTGGCGGGCGTCGACCAGCCAGCAGACGACGTCGGCCTCGCCGAGCGAGGCGAGCGCGCGCTCGACCATGCGCTCGTTGAGCACGTCGCGGGCGCGGTGGATGCCGGGGGTGTCGAGGAACAGGATCTGCGCCGCGGGCAGCGTCTTGATGCCCAGCACGCGCCGGCGCGTGGTCTGCGGCTTGGGCGTCACCGCCGCGATCTTGCGCCCGAGCACCTGGTTGAGGAGCGTCGACTTGCCGACGTTCGGCCGCCCGACGAGGGCGACGAAGCCCGAGCGGTGCCCGGGCGGCAGGTCGTCGGGAAAGAGCGGCGCGTCGGACATGCGCCGTCATCTGTAGCACGCGGCGCCCCGCGTCGCAGCGCCGGGCACCGCGCGCGCGGATGGAACTCGCGTGCCGCGCGCGCCGCCGGGCGGCGCCCCGCGGGCGCTCAGAACTGCTGCCGGGCCGCCTCGACGGTGCGCGGGTTCTGGCGCACCGGCGACCAGTTGCCCTGCTCGGGATGGCGCAGGTGCATCGGATCGCGGAACAGGCGCATCAGCGCGCCGGTCGGCACGACGACCGCCGCGTAGATCAGCAGCATGATCACCCGCGTCTGCACGATGCCGACGGCGTGCGCAGCGCGCAGCCAGCGGTCGTAGAAGCGGCGGAAGATGTTGCGACCGGTGGTCGCGGCCGGCGCCTCGGGGAGAACGATCGAGGCGCTCATCGCGGAATCGTCGGACATCGCCAACCTATGGCAGCCGGGATCGCCACGCTCAAGCGAGAAATCCGGCCGCGGGTCAGCGCGCGGCGGCGACCGGACCGGGGCGGAAGATGACCTTCTTGTCCTTGACGACGAGCTGGTCGGACGAGAAGAGCTGCACCGCCTGCGAGAGCACCTTGCCCTCGAGCTCCTGGCCGCGCTGCTTGACCTCGTCGAGCGTGTCCTCGCCGACGTGGATGTGGAAGACGTCCTGGAGGATGACCGGCCCCTGATCGAGCTGCTCGGTGACGAAGTGCGCCGTGCACCCGGACACCCGGCAGCCCTCCTCGAACGCCTGCTTATACGCGTTCGCGCCGGGGTGGTACGGCAGCAGCGAGGGGTGGATGTTGATGATGCGGTGCCGGAACTGCGCGACCAGCTCCGGCGTGAGGACCTGCATGTAGCGCGCGAGCACGACGAGGTCGGGCCGGTGGGCGCGCAGCCGGTCGAGGAGAAACGCCATGTGCGCCGCCTTGTCGGCCGCCGGCGTCCACTCGAACGGGATGCCGGCGTGCTCGGCGATCGGCCGCAGCACCTCGTGATTCGACAGCACGCAGACGAAGTCGCCGGCGATCAGACCGGCGGCGTGGTCGGCGAGGAGCTGCTGCAGGCAGTGCGGCTCGCGGCTGACGAGCAGCGCGATGCGCTTGCGCGGCCGCTCGCCGTGCAGCCGCACCGAGACGTCGAGCTGCATCTCGGTGCCGATCGCCTTGAGGCCGAGGATCAGCTCGTCGAGCGTCAGGCTGACGTCCGAGAGGTCGACCATCATGGTCATGATGAACAACCCCTCGACGACGCGCTGCTCGATGTCCTCGATGTTCGCGTTGCAGGAGGCGAGGTAAGTCGAAATGCGCGCGACCACGCCCTTCTGGTCGCGGCCGATGACCGACACCACCGCCAGGTTGCGCATGCTCGTCATGCCCGGTCGCCCGGCGGGGCCGGGGGCGGGCTCAGCCCGCCCAACCCCACTTCTGCTTGTTCGCCTCGATCTCCTCGGCGCTCGGCTTCGGCTTCTCCTCGTGCGGCGAGACCTCGAAGCTGTCGCGGTGCTCGACGACCGCGGCGTTGAGCTTCACGTCGTCGACGAACACCGCCGGCGTCGCCGCCTCCTCGAAGATCGCCTGCCACGGGCACTCGGGCTCGCAGGCGCCGCAATCGATGCACTCATCCGGATGGATGTAGAGCTGGTTCGGAAAGCTCGCACGGTCATCGCCCGTGTAGCGGTAGATGCAGTCGACCGGACAGACGGCGACACAGGCGGTGTCGACGCAGTCGCGGCACAGGCGAGTGATCACGTAAGCCATCGGTTCTTCCTCCTCGTTGCGTGCCCGCTCAGCCGCGGGACACCGATCCGTTGCGAGCCGCCAGCCGGGCGACGAGGCCGGGCTGGTCGGAAATCTGCCGGACGGAAATGCCGTCCAGATACTCGAACAGTACCTGCTGCGCGCCGCGCCAGACCTCGCGCTGCGCGCACACGGTGGCAAAGCAGCAGAACGCCTCGCGCCGCTCGACGCAGTCGATCAGCGACAGCCGCCCCTCGATGCACTCGAACACCTCGCGCACCGAGATCTGCTCGGCGGGCCGCTGCAGACGGAAGCCGCCGTGCGCGCCGGGCACCGACTCGAGCACCCCGGCGGCGACCAGCCGGCGCAGGATCTTCGACAGGAAATGCGCCGGAATGCTCTGCCGGTCGCGGATCTCGGCGCACGGCACCGCGCGCGCATCGCCCTGTGCGGCGAGATAGCAGAGGGCCCGCAGCGCGTAGTCGACGCGGCGGCCGACGTTCATCAGCGAGCTGCGGGCCGGCATGGCCGGCCGCCGCTGGGCCGACCGGGGCGACCGCACGCTGACGCGCGCCGCTCGTGCCGCGCCCTGCCCGGTCGCCCTGCCTGTCACGTGTTCTCGCCCCTCATCCTCGCGTCGCTCACTTCGGGCGGCGCGATTGCCACACGCCGAGCAACCGTTCCGATTAAGCGTGCGATTTTCCTGAAGTCAACGCGGGGCCAGGACACGCCCGCGCGCGGCGGCACGGTGCCGCCGCACGTGCGCCGGCGCTCACGCCTCCGGCGCGGGGGTCTCGACCGGCGTTTCGGTCGGCGTCGGCTGCCCGCCGTTGCAGTCGCTGCACTTCTGCACCTTGCAGCGCTGGTTGAACACCGAATAGACGAACTCCTCCGAGCAGCCGCGCTCGGTGGCAATCACCAGGCACTCGTTGGCGCTCAGCACGTTGTTGATGACGTGATTGCAGTCGTCGTCATCGCCGCACGCCGCGAGTGAACCGACCGCAACCATGGCGCCGAGCAGCACCAGCCGCCGCGCGCCCCGACCCGCATTCCGAATCCATCCTCGCATGTTCGCCCCCTCTGCTCTCGCCGACACGCTACGCCGTTCGGCCGCCAGCGGCACTCCCCGGCCCCCCGCCGGGCCCGCGCGACCGCCGCGCGCTTACCACAGCCGAACGCGCCCCCTCAACCGCGCGACCGCGCCGCGCAGCGCCGCCGGTCGCCGGCTGCGCCGCAGCAACGCGGCGGACCGGCGCGTCTTCTGTCCTTGACCGACATCGAGGTGCGGCCTACTAAGGGCGCGCTCCGCGGCCGGGGCGGCCTGACGCCGGTGGTCGCGCGCGGCCTGTCGCGAGTGGGGGGTGACGAGATGAGACGACGTCCGAGTCGTGTGGCCAGTGTCCTGCTCATCGTGCTGCTGCTCGTGCAGGCGGGCTGCAGTGCCGCGAACCGACCGGGCTGGCTGCACGAGCCCGGCTGGAACAAGCCGTGGACCTACCGCTCGGGCGTCGCCGCCGCGGTCTGCGCGGTGATCGGCGCCGGCGTCGGCGTCGGCGTCCAGGAGGCGCGCACGACGAGCGCCTGCGTGCGGCGCGACCCGACTGGTGTCTGCATCGAGGAAACCAGCCGCTCGATCTCGGACTCGAACGACGACACGTTCTGGGTCTGGGGCGCGCTGATCGGCGCCGCCGGCGGCGCGCTGCTCTGCGGGCTGCTCGGACACGTGTTCCTCGATCCACCGGTCGAGACCCGGCTCGAACCGCCGCCGCCGCCGCTGGTCGAGGCACCGCCGCCGCCCACGCCGGCGCCGGTGGTCCGCCAGCGCATCGTGCTGCGCGGCGTGAACTTCGACTTCGACTCCAGCGAGATCCGCGCCGATTCGCGCCCGGTGCTCGAACAGGCGGCGACCCTGCTGAAGCAGAACCCCGACGTGATGGTCAGCGTCGATGGGTTTACGGACGACGTCGGCAGCGAGGCCTACAACCAGGCGCTGTCGGTGCGGCGTGCCGAGGCGGTCTACCGCTACCTGGTCAACCTCGGCGTCGATCCCGAGCGCCTCACCGTGCACGGCTACGGCGAGTCGCGCCCGGTGGCCAGCAACGACACCGAGGAGGGCCGGGCGCAGAACCGGCGCGTCGAGCTGCACCCCAAGCAGTGACGCGGGACGGCCCGACACGTCACACCGGGCGCGCAAGACGCGGCGTCGAGCGTCATGACCAGGTCGACACCGCGTCTTCCGCGCCGGCGCGGCCGACCGGTCGCACGGCCTGAGCGCTCGCATGGCGGAGCGCCCGCTGCTCGAGCGGCTGCTGGCCGGCATCCGGCCAGCGCCGGATGCCGCCTTCACCCCGCCGCCACAGGCGGTCGGGCCGGGCAGCTGGATACTGGAGCGGCGGCTGCGCTTTGGCGGCGTGACCATGCCGAGCCGCTCGACCGTGATCGCGATCGGCGGAGGGCGGCTCGCCCTGCTGTCGCCACCGGCCGACGACTGCAGCGCGCTCGATCGGATCGGCACCGTGTCGGCCATCGTGGCGCCGAACTCGTTTCACTATCTCTCTGCGCCGCGCTACCTGGAGCGCTATCCGTCGGCCGAGCTGTTCGTCGCGCCCGGCCTTCCCGCCCGCGTACCGGCACTGCCGCGCGGCACGGAGCTGACTCACGAACCGGTCGGCGCCTGGCAGGGCCATCTCGCCCACCTCGTCCTCGGTCCGAATCGCGGCCTGTCGGAAGTGCTGTTCTTCCATGCCGGCAGCCGCACGCTGATCCTGACCGATCTCGCGTCGAACCTTCCGCGTCCCGGCCGCGCCTGCGAACGCTGGGGCTACCGCCTCTCGGGCATGCCCGCGGACTTCGGCCCGAGCCGCAACGCGCGCCGCCTCTTCCTGCGCAACCGCGCGAGCGCGCGCGACCTGCTGCGGGAAGTGCTGCGCTGGCCGTTCGAACGCATCGTCATGGCGCACGGCACGATCATCGAACAGGCGGCGCGCGAACGCTTCACGACCGCGTTTGCGCGCCACCTGTGAAGCCGGGTTCGCCCTTTTCGCAGGCGCCGCGAGCTGATCCACTGCGGCGATGAGCCGCCCCGCCGATCGCGTCCACCTGCGGCCAGCCACGCCGGCTGATCTCGCGCTGCTGCGGCGCTGGGACGAGGCGCCGCACGTCATCGCCTCGGACCCGAATGACGACTGGCACTGGGAGACCGAGCTGGCGCGCACGCCGGCGTGGCGCGAGCAGCTGATCGGCGAGGTCGACGGGCGGCCGGTCGGCTTCGTGCAGATCATCGACCCGCACCAGGAGGAGAGCCACTACTGGGGCGACGTGCCCGAGCATCTGCGCGCCATCGACATCTGGATCGGCGAGGCGGCGGACCTCGGCCGCGGCTACGGCACCGCGATCATGCGCCTCGCGCTGGCGCGCTGCTTCGCCGACCCCGCGGTCACCGCGGTGCTGATCGACCCACTGGCCGACAACACACGCGCCCACCGCTTCTACGAGCGCCTCGGTTTCCGCTTCCTCGAGGCACGCCGCTTCGGGCTCGACGACTGTCACGTGTACCGTCTCAGCCGTGCCGACTGGCAGGCGGCCGGACACGCCCCACCGCCGGTTTCCTCCCCTCCATCGGGCGGCCACACGGCGTAGCGCGTGCGGCGGCGCGGCGATCATGCCCGACGTCAGACGCCCTCAGCCATTCGTCGGCTCTTCGGTGAGCCGATTTCCCGACGTCGTGTCCGCTGCCCTCCGTGGCCGACCGTTCCGGTCGGGCGAGGCGGGCTTCGGGCACCTCTTGCACCGCTCGCCCCATTCCGGGTTTATAGCGCCGCACATGACATCGGCTGAACGACCGCAGGCCATCCCGCACGGGTAGTCGTCGACGACGGGATCCGACCGACCACCCGCTTCGTCCAGCCGCTGCCGTCACCACGCGCTTCGGGGGAACGCATGACCACACTCGTCCTGCTGCTCACGATCTTCGTGCTCGCGATCTTCGTCGGGTTCGAGATCATCACCAAGGTGCCACCGACGCTGCACACGCCGCTGATGTCCGGTTCGAACGCGATCTCGGGCATCACCCTGGTCGGCGCGCTCATCGCCGCCGGCCAGCAGCACACGGCGGCGTCGGCGATCTTCGGCCTTCTCGCGGTGTTCTTCGCGACCATCAACGTCGTCGGCGGCTTCCTCGTCACGCACCGCATGCTCGAGATGTTCCGCCGCAAGCGCTGACGCGCGCCCCCGAGGACCCGCTCATGAACGAGGATCTGCGCAATCTCGCCTATCTCGTCGCCTCGGTGCTGTTCATCTTCGGCATCCGCGGCCTCACGCATCCGCGCACGGCGGTGCGCGGCAACCTGCTCGGCGCGCTCGGCATGCTGCTCGCCGCGGTCGCAACCGTGCTCGGCCAGCCGTTCGGCGGCGTCGGCTGGGTCCTGATCATCGTCGGCCTCGCCGGCGGCTCGGTCGCCGGCTACCTGCTCGCGACGCGCATCGAAATGACGGCGATGCCGCAGATGGTCGCGCTGCTCAATGGCTTCGGCGGCGCCGCCTCGTGGCTCGTCGCCGGCGCGGTCCTGCACGAGACGCTCCACCTCGCCGAGGCGCAGGGGCAGTCGATCGACGCGGTCATCGCCGCCACGGGACAGCATCCCGTCCAGGCGCTGCTCGCCACCATCTTCGCCGGCCTGGTCGGCGGCGTCACGCTCACCGGCAGCCTCGTCGCCTTCGGCAAGCTGCAGGAGCTCCGCTGGGTCGATCGCCTCACCGTGCCGTCGCAGAAGGCGATCAACGCCGCGCTCGCGGCAGCCGCGCTGCTCCTCGGCCTCGTGCTGCTCGCCAGCCCGGAGAGCCTCTGGCTCTACTGGCTGCTGGTGATCGTCGCCTCGGTGCTCGGTGTCCTGCTGGTCTCCGAGATCGGCGGCGCCGACATGCCGGTGGTCATCTCGCTGCTCAACTCGTATTCCGGCATCGCCGCGGCGGCGACCGGCTTCGTCATCAACAACACGGTGCTGATCGTCTCGGGTGCGCTGGTCGGTGCCTCCGGCATCATCCTGACGCAGATCATGTGCAAGGCGATGAACCGCTCGCTGGTGAACGTACTGTTCGGCGGCATGGGCGTCGGACCGGCGCCGGACAAGGCCGCCGCCGATTCGGTCTATGCGACGGTGAAGTCCGCCGGCCCGGAGGAGATCGCGATGCTGTTCGACGGCGCGCAGCGCGTCGTCATCGTGCCCGGCTACGGCCTCGCGGTGTCGCAGGCGCAGCACGCGGTGCGCGACCTCGCCGACGTGCTCGAGACGCGCGGCATCGACGTCCAGTACGCGATCCATCCGGTCGCCGGCCGCATGCCCGGACACATGAACGTGCTGCTCGCCGAAGCCGAGGTCGCGTACGACAAGCTCAAGGAGATGGACGAGATCAATCCGGAAATGGAGCAGGTCGACGTCGCCGTGGTGATCGGCGCGAACGACACGGTCAATCCGATCGCCCGCACCGATCCCTCCTCGCCGATTGCCGGCATGCCGATCATCAACGTCGACAAGGCGCGCACCGTCGTGGTGATCAAGCGCAGCCTGAGCCCCGGCTTCGCCGGCATTCCGAACCCGCTGTTCGCGAACGAGAACACGCTGATGTACTTCGCCGATGGCAAGAAGGCGGTCGTCGACCTGATCGCCGCGATCAAGCACTGAGCGCAGCGGCGCGTCCTTGGGCGCTCGGTCCGTCACCCGTCGGCCACCGAGCTACCGAGGACAGCGAATCGACCGGTCACTCCAATTCGATGGACCGATCGACTCGGTGTCCTCCCGCCCTCGGTGGCTGATCCTCACTCCTCGGCGCGCGCCAGCGCGGCGCGCGCCGCGTCCTGCTCGGCGACGCGCTTGCTCGTGCCGTGGCCGACGGCGAGGCAGACGTTGCCGACCCAGACGCCGACGGTGAAGCGGCGCGCATGCGCGGGCCCGGTCTCCTCGGCGATGCGGTATTCGGGGACCGTGCGCTGCTCGGCCTGGATGCGCTCCTGCAGGATCGTCTTCCAGTCCGGCGCCCCGGCGGTGCCGCCGCGCGCGATGTCGTCGGCGAAGTGGCGCTGGATGACCGCCCGCGTACGGCCGAAGCCGCCGTCGCGGAACACCGCGCCGAGCACTGCCTCGTACACGTAGGCGAGGATCGACGGCTTCTCGCGCCCGCCGCTGCGATCCTCGCCGCGCCCGAGGCGCAGCGCCTCGTCCAGGCCGAGCGCGCGCGCCTTGGCGGCCAGCGTCACCGTGCGCACCAGCGACGCGCGGCGCTTCGACAGCTCGCCTTCGTCGAGCTCCGGGAAGTGCAGCAGCAGCAGGTCGGCGATCACCAGATCGAGCACCGCGTCGCCGAGGAACTCGAGCTGCTCGCCGGCGCGGTGCGCGCCCGGCGGCAGCGCCGAGGGATGCGTGAGCGCCGCGTCGAGCAGCCGGCGATCGAGGAAGCTGTGCCCGATCTGCTCCTCGAGCACCTGGATCGCATCACCGAGCGGCCGGCGCATCACAGTCGGCCACGAGCGGCTCGCACAGCGTGGCGAGCAGGCGGTCGCGCTCGCACGCGACGGCGCGCACCCGCACCTCGCGGTTCATCAGCGCGTCGGGTCCGTCGAGGAGCACGCGCTGATACGTGCGGCTGTACCCGATCAAACGCCCGCTCGCCGCGTCGCGCGAGGATTCGACGAGCACCGCATGCTCGCGGCCGACGCCCGCGGCCGCGAACGCCGCGCGCTTGGTGGCCCCGAGCCGGCGCAGCGCACGGGCGCGCGTCGCGATCACCGGCGCCGGCAGGTGGTCGGCCGCCTTCGCCGCCGTGGTCCCGCGCCGGCGCGAGTACGGGAAGACGTGGAAGTAGGTGAACGCCGTTGCCTCGAGCAGCGCGGCCGTCTCTGCGAAGTCGGCATCGCTCTCGCCGGGAAAGCCGGCGATCACATCGGTGCCGAGCGCCGCCTCGGGCAGGACGCGCCGCACCTCGGCGGCGACGTCGCGCACCAGCGCCGCGTCGTAGAGCCGGCGCATGCGGCGCAGCACGCCGTCGGCGCCGGCCTGCACCGGCACGTGCAGGTGCGGACAGAGCACCGGGCTCGCGGCCAGCAGCTGCAGCAGCCGCGGCGTGACCTCGGGCGGATCGATCGAGCTCAGGCGGATGCGCGGCAGCGGCGCCGCCTCGGCGATCATCTCGACGAGATCGGCGAGTGTCAGCGCCGGCGTGAGGTCCTTGCCGTAGCCGCCGAGGTGGATGCCGGTGAGCACCGCCTCGCGGAAGCCGCGTGCCGCCAGGCGCTCGAGCTCGGCGAGCACGCGGCGCGGCGGCACGCTGCGGCTGCGGCCGCGCGCCATCGGCACGATGCAGAACGTGCAGAACAGATCGCAGCCTTCCTGCACCTTGAGAAACGCGCGCGTCTGCCCGGCGAACGCCTCCGCGCCGAGCACCGACACCTCCTGGGCGCGGCGCAGGTTGCTGACCAGCACGCGCCCCTCGTCGGCGGGAATCCGGTCGTGCACGGCGCGCAGCACGTCGGGCAGCCGGCCGACGCCGATCACGTAGTCGATCTCGGGAATCGCCGCGCGCTGCGCCGCGGTCTGCGCGAAGCAGCCGGTGAGGACGACGCGCGCCGCGGGGTTCAGGCGCCGCGCCCGGCGCGCGAGCTGGCGGCTCTCGGCGTCGGCGCGGTCGGTCACCGTACACGAGTTGACGACGTACACGTCGGCGCCGGCAGTGAACGGCACGATCTCGCAGTCGGCACGCAGCGCCGTTTCCATCGTCGCCGTGTCGTACTGGTTCACCTTGCAGCCGAGCGTCGCGAACGCGACGCGCAGGCGGCGGCCGGCGGCGACAGGCGGGCAGTCGCGCGCCTCGCTCATCGGCGTCGTCCCTTGCCGCCGTCGTTCCCTGCCCTGGCGCCAAGCGGCCTATGCGACGGCATGCGTCTCCGCCTCCTGCGCGGCGTGCACGGCGGTGCGGATCCAGCCGCCGCCGAGCACGCGCTCGCCATCGTAGAGGACGGCCGCCTGGCCCGGGGTGACGGCGCGCAGGCCGGTGTCGCCGACGAGCGTGAAGCCCGCGGCATCGGCGCGCACGATACGTGCCGGCTGAGCCGCGCCGCGCGAGCGGATCTTCACCGTCACGCGCGCGCCCGCGGCCGGCGGCGCCGCCAGCCAGTTGACGCCGTCGGCGACCAGGCCGGCGGCGTGCACCTGCTCGGCGCCGCCGAGCTGCACCGTGCCCCTCTCCGCGTCGATCGCCGTGACGTAGCGCGGCGCGCCGCCGGCGACGCCGAGCCCGCGGCGCTGGCCGATCGTGTAGCGGTGCACGCCGTCATGCGTGGCGAGCACGCGGCCGTCGCCATCGACGATCGTCCCGGGACGCAGCGGCTCGGCCGACGCGTACCGCTCGACGAATGCCGCGTAGCCCGTGCGCGACACGAAGCAGACCTCCTGGCTGTCCGGCTTGCCCGCCACCGGCAGGCCGCGGCGCGCCGCCGCGGCGCGCACCGCCGGCTTGCGCAGGCCGCCGACCGGAAACAGCGTGCGCGCCAGCACGGCGCGGTCGATGCCGAAGAGGAAGTACGACTGGTCCTTGTCGCCATCGACCCCGGCGAGCAGGGCCGCGCCGTCGTCCGCGGCCTGCGTGCGCGCATAGTGGCCGGTGGCGATCCACTCGGCGCCGAGCGCGCGGGCGCGATCCCAGAAGCCGGCGAACTTGACGAACTGGTTGCAGCGCGCGCACGGGTTCGGCGTGCGGCCGCGGCGATATTCGGCGACGAACGCGTCGACCACCGTACGTGCGAACTCGGCGCGGAAGTCCATGACGTAGAACGGGATGCCGAGCTGCTCGGCGACCAGCCGCGCATCGAGAAAATCGTCGAGCGAGCAGCAGCCGCTGTCGCTCGCCACGCCGGACAGGCGCATCGCGACGCCGACCACGTCGTAGCCGGCCTCGACGAGCAGCGCCGCGGCAAGCGAGCTGTCGACGCCACCGCTCATCGCCACGACCACGCGCCCGCGGTCGCTCATGCCGCCCCCGCCGCGGCGCGGGTCGCGACGCCGCGCATGCGCGTCACCACGCGCCGCACCGCCGCCGCCGCCGCGTCGATGTCCGCCGCCGTGGTCGTCGCCCCGAGGCTGAAGCGCACGCCGGCGCGCGCCGCCGCCTCATCGCAGCCGATGGCGCGCAGCACGTGCGACGGCTCGCCCGAGCCGGCCGCGCACGCCGAGCCGACCGACGCGGCCACCCCTTCGAGATCGAGGGCCGCGACCAGCGCCTCGCCGACGAGGCCGTCGTACCCCACGGCGAGCGTGTTCGGCAGCCCCTCCGCCGGCCCCGGCCCGTGACGCCGCACGCCACCGAGCGGCGCGATCGCGTCCCACAGCCGCTCGCGCAAGGCGGTCAGCTCCGCGTCGTCCGCGGCGGCGGTGAGCGCCGCGGCGAAACCCGCCGCGGCCACCGCGTTCTCCGTCCCCGGCCGCACGCCGCGCTCCTGCTCGCCGCCGCACATCAGCGGCCGCAGCGCGATGCCGCGCCGCACGACGAGCGCGCCGATGCCCGTCGGACCGCCGTGCTTGTGGGCCGAGACGACGCACAGGTCGACCGCCGCCGCCGTGATCGGCACGCGGCCGAGCGCCTGCGCGGCATCGCTGTGCAGCAGCACGCCGCGCGCGCGGCACAGCGCCGCAATCTCCTCGATCGGCTGCACGGTCCCGATCTCGCCGTTCGCCCAGCCGATGCTGACCAGCGCCGTCTGCGGCCGCAGCGCCGCGGCGAGCGCCGCCACGGCAACGCGGCCCGCGGCATCGACCGGCAGCCACGTCACCGCCGCGCCGCGCCGCTCCAGTTCGCGCACCGGCCCGATGACGGAGGCGTGCTCGATCGGGCTGGCGACGATGTGCGCGCCGGCCGGATCGGGGACCGCGCCGAGAATGGCGAGGTTGTTCGCCTCGGTCGCGCCGCTGGTGAAGACAATGCTCGCCGGCGGCACGTCCAGTCGCGCCGCGATGGCGCGCCGCGCGCGCTCGAGCGCCGCCCGCGCCGCCCGGCCGGCGGCGTGCGCGCTCGACGGATTGCCGATGCCCTGCTCGAGCAGCGCCAGCATTGCCGTGCGCGCTTCGGGCCGCAGCGGCGTCGTCGCGTTGTGGTCGAGGTAGATCATGGATCGCTGGCGCGCCGCTCACCGGCCCGCGGGCAGGCGCCGCGGCACGACGGGTCGGGACGCGTGCCCGGCGATGCCGCCATCGCCGGACCTGCTCATGGCCGCGGCGCGGCGGGCGCGCGGCGGCGCTTCGCCGGCCCGCGGCGCCGCCCGCGGGCATCAAGGTAGATCTTGTACTCGAAGCCGTCGACCAGTGCCTGCCAGCTCGCCTCGATGACGTTGAGCGACACCCCGACCGTACCCCAGCGGCGCTCGCCGTCGGTCGACTCGATCAGCACGCGCACCGGGGCGGCGCTGCCCTCCGCGCCGCCGAGCACGCGCACCTTGTAATCGAGCAGCCGCACCTCATCGATGCGCGGGTAGAAGCGGCGCAGCGCCCGGCGCAGCGCGGTGTCGAGTGCATTCACCGGGCCGTTGCCTTCCGCGGCGGTGTGCTCGATCTCGCCGTTCGGCCCCTTGAGCATCACCGCCGCCCAGGCCGAGGCGGGGTCGTGCTCGATCCGCTCGTCGGTCTTCACCGCGCACTGGCCCTGCTCGTTGAACACCAGCCGCATGTAGCCCTTCTCGTCGACGACGCGGAACTGCACGAGCTCGAAGTAGCCCAGCGGACCGTGCTGGATGCGGTGCATGCGCAGCTCGAGCGACGCCTCGGCACCCTCGAACTGGTAGCCCTGATGCTCGAGCTGCTTCACCTCCTGGACGAGCTGGCGCACGTGCCCGTCGAGCGCCTCGACGTCGACACCGAACTGGCGCGCCTTGTAGAGAATGTTCGCGCGCCCGGAGAGGTCGGAGACCAGGACGCGCTGCTGGTTGCCGACCAGCGCCGGGTCGATGTGCTCGTACGTCCGCGGGTTGCGCTGCACCGCGGCGACGTGCACGCCGCCCTTGTGCGCGAATGCGCTCTGGCCGACGTACGGCTGGCGCTTGTTGTGCTCGATGTTCGCCAGCTCGTCGACGAAGCGTGACAGCTCCTGCAGCCGGCGCAGGTTCGCGGCACTGACCACCTGGCAGTCCATCTTGAGCTGCAGGTTGGCGATCACCGAGCAGAGGTTCACGTTGCCGCAGCGCTCGCCGATGCCGTTGATCGTGCCCTGCACCTGCACGGCGCCGTGGGCGACGGCGGTGAGGCTGTTCGCCACCGCGAGCTCGGAATCGTTGTGACAGTGGATGCCGATCGGCGTCGACACCGCGGCGCGCACGGCGTCGACCGCGTCGGCGATCTCCCACGGCAGCCGGCCGCCGTTGGTGTCGCACAGGCAGAGCACGTCGGCGCCAGCATCGGCCGCGACCTGCAGGCACTCGAGCGCGAACGCCGGGTTGGCGCGGTAGCCGTCGAAGAAGTGCTCGGCGTCGTAGACGACCTCGTCGACGTGGCGCTTGAGGTAGCGGACGGTGTCGTGAATCAGCTCGAGGTTCTCGGCGAGCGGAATGCGCAGGTCGTCGCGGACGTGCAGGTCCCACGACTTGCCGAAGATCGTCACCACCGGCGTTTCGGCGCGCAGCAGCTTCTCGAGGTTGCGATCCTCGCTGGCGCGCAGCCCGGCGCGCCGCGTCGAGCCGAACGCCGCCACCTTGATGCGCGTCAGGCCGCGGCCCTTCACCGCGTCGAAGAACGCCTCGTCGCGCGGATTGGATCCCGGCCAGCCGCCCTCGACATAGTCGATGCCGAACGCGTCCAGCCGCTCCGCGATGCGCAGCTTGTCCTCGAGCGTGAGCGCGATGTCCTCGGCCTGGCAGCCGTCGCGCAGCGTCGTGTCGTAGATGTGGATCGTCCGCGCCACGGCCTCACTCCGCCGGCGGCGGAACGTCCTCGATCAGCGCCTGGTGCAGCGCGCGCACGGCGAGCTCGCCGTACTTCGCATCCACTACCACCGAAATCTTGATCTCCGAGGTCGAGATCATCTGGATGTTGATGCCCTCGGCGGCGAGCACCTCGAACATGCGCGCGGCCACACCGGCGTGGCTGCGCATCCCGAGGCCGACCACCGACACCTTGGCGACCTCGGTGTCGGCGCTGACGCCGTCGGCGCCGATCTCCGCCGCCATGCGCTCGACCATCGGCAGCGCGCGGGCGAAGTCCGACTTCGGCATCGTGAACGTGAAGTCGGTGTCGCCCCGGGCGCTCGCGTTCTGGATGATCATGTCGACGACGATGTTCGCCGACGCGATCGGCCCGAGCACCTTCGAGGCGAGCCCCGGGCGGTCGGGCACGCCGCGGACCGTGATTTTCGCCTGGTCGCGATCGAGCGACACCCCCGACACCAGGACCTGTTCCATTTCCGTGTCCTCCGGCACCACCCAGGTGCCTTCGCTGTCGTCGAAGCTCGAGCGGACGCAGAGCGGCACGGCGTACCGCTTGGCGAACTCGACCGAGCGGATCTGCAGCACCTTGGCGCCGAGGCTCGCGAGCTCGAGCATCTCGTCGTGCGAGATGCGGTGCAGCTTGCGCGCCTGCGGGCAGATGCGCGGATCGGTCGTGTAGACGCCGTCGACGTCGGTGTAGATCTCGCACACGTCGGCGCTCAGCGCGGCGGCGACGGCGACCGCCGAGGTATCGCTGCCGCCGCGGCCGAGCGTGGTGATGTGACCGTGCGCATCGACGCCCTGGAAGCCGGCGACCACCGCGACCTCGCCGCCGTCGAGCGCCGTCCGCACGCGCGCCCCGTCGATGCGGCGGATGCGCGCGCGCCCGTAGGCGCTGTCGGTGTCGATGCGGATCTGGTGGCCGAGGAACGAGCGCGCCGGCACGCCGATCTCCTGCAGCGCGATCGCCAGCAGCGCGCTCGTCACCTGCTCGCCGGTGGCGATCAGCACGTCGACCTCGCGCAGCCCCGGCTGCGGCGCGCAGCGGTGCGCGAGCTCGAGCAGGCGGTTCGTCTCGCCCGACATCGCCGAGACGACGACCACCACCTGGTGTCCGCCGCGCTGCGTCGCGGCGACGCGCTGCGCAACCGCCTGGATGCGCTCGACGCTGCCGACCGAGGTGCCGCCGTACTTCTGGACGATCAGACTCATTCCGAACCTGCAACGCGAGGGCGCGAGGACGCCTGGAACGTCGCTCCGCCTCGCGGTCTCACGTTGAGCGCCTGTCAGTTCTCCCGGAGTGCATCAATCGCGGCACCATACCGCGATCCGTGTGCCACGGCCACCAGGCGGCGGCCGGCCGGCAGGAATTCGAGCCGGATCTCGAGGTGGTCACGCAGGGGCTCGTCGAGGTGTTCCGGCCATTCGAGCGCGCACACGCCGGATCCGTAGATGTACTCCCGCAGCGCGAGCGAGTCGATATCGCCCGCCGGCAGGCGGTAGAGGTCGATGTGGTACAGCGGCAGGCGCCCGCCCTCGTGGGGGATGAGGATCGGGAACGAGGGGCTGCGCACCTCCTCGGGCGGGATGCCGAGGCCCTCGGCGAGGCCGCGCACGAACGTGGTCTTGCCGGCGCCGAGATCGCCCGACAGCGCCAGCCGTTCGCCGCCCTGCAGGACCTCGGCGAGGCGCCGACCGGCCGCCCGCGTGGCGGCCTCGTCGGCGAGCTCGAGGACCGCGCCCGGCGGCGCCGCCGCGGCGGGCGTGGTCGGGTCGGCCATCACGCCGGCTCCGCGACGAGCGCGTGCAGCGCCGGCCGCAGGGCATCGGCGACATCGGTCGCCAGCAGTCCGATGGCGCCGCCGTCGTGGGCGATGCGATCCGCCGCGAACCCGTGCACGTACGCCCCGAGGCAGGCGGCCTCCGGTGCCGTGAGGCCTTGCGCCAGCAGCGCCCCGATCACGCCGGCGAGCACGTCCCCCATGCCGCCCGAAGCCATGCCGGGATTGCCGGTCGGGTTGACCCACACGAATCCCGACGGCTCGGCGATCACCGTGCGCGCGCCCTTGAGGAGCACCGTACAGCGGTGCGCGTCGGCGAAGCGGCGGGCGACACCGGCGCGATCGCCCTGCACCGCGGCGGTGTCGCCGCCGAGCAGGCGCGCCATCTCGCCGGGATGCGGCGTCAGCACCAGCGGCGTGCGCGCGGCGCGCAGCACGGCCGGCTCGCGGGCGACGATCGTCAGGGCGTCGGCATCGAGCACCAGCGGCACCTCCGCCTGCTCGAGCAGCCAGCGCACGGTGCGCGCCGCCCCCTCGTGCGTCCCGAGCCCCGGGCCGGCCACCACCGCCGACTTGCCCGCGAGCAGCGCTGCCAGCGCGGACGCATCGAAGCGGATGCGGCCGTCGTCGTCCGGCAGCGTCGCGGTCATCGCCTCGCGCACGCCGGCGGCGAACACCGGGTAGAGCGATGCCGGCGCCACGAGCGTGACCAGGCCGGCGCCGGCGCGCCCCGCACCGCGTGCCGCGAGGTGCGCGGCGCCGGTGCGGCCGAACGAGCCGGCGAGGATCAGCACGTGCCCGCAATCGCCCTTGTGCGCCTCGGCATGGCGGCGCGGTACGAGACGCGCCGCATCGGCTGCCTCGAGGAGCGCCGCGCGCGCCGGCTCGGTCGCGATCGCCTCCTCGGAGATGCCGATGTCGACCACCGCAAGCGTGCCGCAGAGCCGCGCCCCGGGGTACTGCACCTGACCGAGCTTCGCGAAGCCGAACGTCGCCGTCGCCTCGGCCTGGATCACCGCGCCCTGCGCGATGCCGGTGTCGGCGTCGAGCCCCGACGGGATGTCGACCGCGAACACCGGCGCGCCGGCGGCATTGATCAGCTCGATGACTTCCGCGGCGAGGCCGCGGACCGCGCTCGACAGGCCGGTGCCGAAGATCGCATCGACGATCACGTCGGCGCGCCCGACGGCCGTCGCGAGGCGGCCGAGGTCGTCCGCCGTCGTGACCTCGACGATCTTGCCCCGCCCGCGCGTCCAGGCGCGCAGGGTGCGCAGGGCATCGCCGCCGACCTCGTCGGCGCGGGCGAGGAGTGCGACCTCGACACGCACGCCGCGGGCACGCAGCAGCCGGGCGATGACGAAGCCGTCACCACCGTTGTTGCCCTTGCCGGCCACCACCAGCACGCGACCGCCGCGCCGCAGGCGCGGCACGGTCTGCAGCAGCACCTGGGTCGCCCCGGCACCGGCGCGCTCCATCAGCACGTGCCCCGGCGTGCCGCCGGCGATCGTCAGCCGATCGAGCGTGCGCATCTCCGCCGCCGTCACCAGCCGCATGGCGGCTGAGCTAGCGGGTTTCGGGGCGGGTCGCCAGACGCGGTCGATGGCCCCGGGTCGGGAGACCGGGCCTCCGCAGATTACGCAGATTGCGCAGATGAATTCGTTTCCGCTGGATCGGAGTGACGAACAGTTCTCGGGCGGACCCGCGGGATACGATCACGCCTGGCCGCCCGAGATCGTGGCAGGCTGTCAGACTGTTCGCGGTTTCTCCCCTGGACGGCGAGGCGCCAGGCTTGGCGACAGCTCCACACAGCACGCGCGCCTCGTTCAGGACACCGCGCGCCAGCGCTCGCATCGCTTGACGCCTGACGGCGGATTACTCATAACACCCGTCATGATTATTCAGCGCGGCCGCGGCCGCCCGGCGGGCGACCACGCTGCGCATCGCCGCGCGATTGCCGAGGCAGCGTGGCGGGTGATCGACCGCGACGGCCTCGAGGGGCTGATGCTGCGCGGCCTGGCGCGCGAGATCGGCTGCACGACCGGCGTGCTCACGCACTACTTTCCCGGCGGCAAGGACGAGCTGCTCGCGTTCGCCCTCGCCGAGGCGCTGCAGGAGTTCCGGCGCACCGTCGCGCTGGCGATCGCCGACCGGCCCCCCCGCGAGGCGCTCGAACAGATGGCCGCGACCTCGCTGCCGCTCGATGCGCGCCGGCGCGCGGTGTGGCGGGTCTACGTCGCGTTCAGCGGCCGCGCGCTGTGGCACCCGCACACCCGGGAGCACCTGCGCGAGCGCAATGCGCCGGCGCGGCGCCTCGTCGCCGACATCCTGCGCGCCGCCGTGCGCCGCGGCGAGCTGCCGCGCCGCAGCGACGTCAGCGGCCTCGCCGACCTGCTGGTCGCGCAGATCGACGGGCTCGCGATGGCCGCCCTCTTCGACCCCGAGCGATTCTCCGCCGCCCGGCAGATGGCCCTCGTCCGCCAGGCACTCGACCGCCTGTTCGCCACCAGTCCGGGAGGCACCTGATGATGTTCCGCCGCGCCGCCATCGCGCTCGTCGCCCTGCTCGTCCTGCTCATCGTCGCCGGCATCGCGCTCTGGCGCTGGGCGACCGTCGTGCCGATCGCGCGCCCCTTCCCGCCGCCGCCGAAGACCGCCTGGGCGCCGGTCGGGCCGCGCACCGCCGGCCCGGCGGTCTCGGCGGTGATTCCGGAGCCCGATGCGTTTCACACCATGCATGTCGGCGTGAACAACACCGACGAGCTGTGGAACGTCGCCGCGCCGATGGTCGCGCTCGCCTGGACGGCGGAGACCGACATGTACGTCGCCGAGGGGCCGACGTTCGACAACGCCGGCAACCTGTACTTCACGCCGTACAACCCGCGCGAGGACGTGTCACTCGTCGCGCTCGACCGCCGCACCGGCGCACGGCGCTGGACGGTACCCGGCGGCGGCGCGGGCGCCGGCGCGGTGCTGGTGCTGAACGAGCCCGACACCCCGGGTGAGCAGCGCATCTACCACGCGACGTACACGAGGGCGATGGCGTTGCGGTCCGACGGCAGCGTCGTCTGGCAGGCGCCGACCGGACTCACGCCACCGCCGCGCGCGCCCGGCACACCCGACTTCACGCATGCGTGGGGCATGAACTACCACCCGCAGGCCGATGCCGTGCTCAGCGTGACGATGGACGGCCACGTCGTCGCGCACGACCGCCGCACCGGCCGGCCGCTGCTCGCCGCGCCGTTCCGCCTGCCCGGCGCGCCGGCGGCGATCGTCCGGCGCCTGCCCTGGTGGATCACGACGCCGGCCGACCGCGCCACCGATGAGGCATTCGGGCGCACGATCGATGATCGCGGCCTGTTCACCGTGATCGTCGACGTCATCTTCGGCAACGGCGTCGAGGTGGCGAACTTCTACGGCGTCGACCCGAACAGCGGCCGGATCTACATCGCGGCGACCGCGCCGGACGAGCTCGATGGCGCGCGCGACGGCCAGTCGCGCAGCGGTGCGCTCTACCTGCTCGAGCTCACGGCCGAGGCCGCGGGCGCGCAGGCGCTGCGCATGGTCGGCTATTACCCGTTCGCGGGCGGCACCGGGTCGACGCCGACGGTGAGCGCCGACGGCGAGCGCGTGCTGGTCTCGGACGAGAACGGCAACGTCATCGCCCTCGATGCCGGGCTCGAGGAACGCTGGCGCATCAACGTCGGCGCGCAGGTCGCCGCCTCGCTCGCCGTGTCGGCCGACAATGCGGAAATCTACGCCGTCACGCAGTACGACGTGATCAAGCTTTCCGACCGCGGCGACACGGCGGAGATCGCGTGGCGCGCGACGCTCGACGCGTTCCCCGGCTTCGCCAACTTCAACGCGCTGACCCCGACGATCACCGCCAACGGCATCGCGATCAGCGTCGGCGGCGGGCGCGCGATCGGCCCGCATCACCTCATGCATGCCGCCGGCGTCGCCCTGCTCGACCGCGACACCGGCACGCTGCGCTCGTTCGCGCCGCAGCGCGAGGAGTCGATCGCCGTCACCAGCATCGGCCCCGACGGCGGCTACTATCTCGCGAGCTCGCCGGTCCGTCGGGCGATCACGCGCGGCCTCTTCGGCGAACGCGTGCCGCCGCTGCTCGGCGGCATCCAGGCGTACCGGCCCGTGCGCCTCGACCTGCTCGTGCGCGACGCGGCCTGCGCCGGCGCCGCGCGGGCGCGCAATGCGGCGAAGATCGCCGCCGCGCATCCGCTCTCGGCACGCGATGACCGCGCCCAGCTCGGTGTCCTCATCCGCCAGGCACGCACGGCGCTGCCCGACGCGGCCGCGGCCGGTGACGTCACCGCCGCCGTCCGCGACGCCGTCGACGCCGACCTGCACGCCGCAGACGACGCGATCGCGGCCGGCGACTTCGCGGCAACCGCCGCGCCGCTGGCGGCGATCTGCGAGCGCCTCTGACGCGCCGGCGCCCAGCGCGGCTCCGGACATCCGCGCCCGCGGTGCCCTGCCGCGACGCGTCCCGCGCACGCGGCGGCGGGCCGACGCCTACTTCGCCTCGAGCGCGCGCATGCGGTCGGCGTACTTCTCGATCAACGTGACGTTCTGCGGCGGGACGTCCTGCAGCGATGCGGCGAGGCCCATGGCGCTGTTCATCTGCGCCGCCAGCGCCTGCACCTGCTGCTCGCTCATGTGCTGGCGCATCTTGTCGAGCGCCTGCGCCTGCTGCGCCTTCGATTGCGCCATCTTCCTCGCCACCGCCTCGGTGCCACCTTCCTTCAGAACCCCGTAGGCGAGCGCGGCGTTGTACGCGACGCGCTGGAAGTCCTCGACACTGCTGAACCCGTTCTTCTCGAGAATCGCCGTCGACGCACCCGAGACCTGCAGGGCCCTGGCGAACGCTTCGGCCTGCCCGGGCTGCGCCGGCGCACCGGCCTGGCCTGTCTGCTTGAGCTCGTCGACAGCGGCGAAGAACCCGGTGAGCTGCTGCTCGGTCAGCACCGTCGGTTTGATCATCCCGTTCGGTGCGACCTGCGGATCCTGCGCCTCGCTGGCCGCGATCCCCGCTACGAGCACGCCACTGACGATCAGGACGCGAAGCGCTCCGGAGTTGAGCATCATCCCTCCCTTCATTCTGCGCCCTTCGGGACGCGCCAGGGGGGCGACCCTTTCGCATCGCCCGCCCGTCGTCAAACGACGCGGTGCACCCGCACCCCGCGGGCGCCGGTCAGGGTCGCCGGCCGGTGCGGCGGACGACTTCGTGCCAGACCAGACCGGCGCCGATCAGCGCCGTGCCGCTCAGCCAGATGCGCGGCTCGACCCAGACGGCAAGCGCCAGGCAGCTGAGCAGACCGAACGCCGGGACGATGCGTGGATAGCGCCGGCTGGCCTGCGGCAGACGCAGCGCCGCGAGGTTGGTCAGCGCGTAGTAGACCAGGACAGTGAAGGCGCTGAACGACCACGTCGTCTCGACGCTGCCGGTCAGCGCGAGGGCGCCGATCAGCACGCCGACGACGAGCACCGCACGGCGCGGCGAGCGCTCCGCCCCGTCGAGCCGCGCCAGCGCGGCGGGCATGTCGCCGCGCCGGGCCATCGCGAGCAGCACCCGCGACAGCCCGAGCAGCAGGTTGAGCAGCACGCCGAGCATGGCGGTGACCGCGCCGGCGGCCACCAGCGTCGCGACGGCAGGGCTGCCGAAGCCGCGCGCCACGACGGCGAGCGGCGCCGCGGTGCCGCGCGTCGCCGCGGCGAGGCCGGACGCCCCGGTGGCGGCAATCGCGACCGTGGTCACCGCGAGATACAGCAGCAGGGACACCAGCAGCGTGGCGATGATCGCCCGTGGGATGTTGCGCGCCGGCGCATGAATCTCCTCGCCGAGCGTCGCGACCCGTCCGTATCCCGTGTAGGCGACGAACATCAACGCCGTCGCGTGCAGCAGCTCCGGCCAGCCGGCGTCGGTCGGTAGCGCGCGCAGATGCGTGCCGGCGCCGGCCAGCGCTGGCGGGATGCCGCGCACGACGAAGGCGAGCAGCGCCAGCAGGGTCAGCGAGACGATCAGCGCGTTGATGCGGTTCGAGCGCCGCATCCCGCCGGCGACGAGCAGGGTGAGCGCGCCGACGGCGACCAGCGCCAGCGGCAGTCGCGCGACGCTGGCGGGGCCGAACGCCGCGGCGAGGTAGCCGGCGACGCCCAGCGCCGCCGTCGCGGCCGAGGCGGATTTTGCGCACAGGAACATCCAGCCGGCGACGAACCCGAGGCGCGGCGTCAGATACCGGTAGCCGTACTCGTACGTGCCGCCGCTGAGCGGATGGCTCGCCGCCAGCTCGGCGCTCGCCAGCCCGTTGCACGTCGCCACCAGCGCCGCCAGCGCGACGGCGGGCACCACCGCCGGTCCGGCGATCCCGGCGGCGAGCCCGACGCTGACGAAGATGCCGGTACCGAGGATCGACCCGAGTCCGAGCAGCACCGCGCCGGGCACGCCGACGACGCGCGCCAGCGCCGCCGGCTCAGCGGCGGCGGACATCGAGCGAGGCCGGCGGCAGTGCCACCAGACGATCCGGCCCGGACGGATCGGCATCGCCCAGGCGGGAGGCGCCGGGCAGCATCACCACGCCGAGTGCATCGCCGCCGGCCGTGCGCACCGCGTCACCCCGGATCGCCGGCATGCGGCGGCTCACCCGCAGCCATCGCGGCCTTCATCTCGCGTACGGCGTCGGCGAGGCCGACGAACAGCGCGCGGGCGACGATGCTGTGGCCGATGTTGAGCGTGTGCATCGTCGGCAGCGCGGTGATCGGCGCCACGTTGTCGAGCGTCAGACCGTGCCCCGCGTTCACCACCAGCCCGGCGGCGGCGGCACGGATCGCCCCGATGCGCAGACGCACCAGCTCGGCGGCGCGCGCCGCGGCATCGGCAGCATCGGCGTAGCGCCCGGTGTGCAGCTCGACCGCCGTCGCCCCGAGGCGGCACGCCGCGTCGATCTGGTCCGGCTCGGCATCGATGAAGAGGCTCACCGACACGCCGGCGGCGCGCAGACGCGCGATCGCCGCCTCGACCGCGGCGGCGTTCGCAACCACGTCGAGGCCGCCCTCGGTGGTCAGCTCTTCGCGGCGCTCCGGCACCAGACACACCTCATCGGGCCGCACGCGACAGGCGATTGCGACCATCTCCGGTGTCACCGCCATCTCGAGATTGAGCGGCGTGCGGATTGCCGCCCGCAGCTGCTCGACGTCGCGATCCTGGATGTGCCGCCGGTCCTCGCGCAGGTGCACGGTGATGCCGTCCGCCCCGCCCGCCTCCGCCACGCGCGCCGCCGCGACGATGTCCGGATACGGCGTGCCGCGCGCCTGCCGGATGGTCGCAACGTGGTCGATGTTGACGCCGAGGAGCACCATACCGATCGCCCTACTGCGCGACGCGGCCGAAGGCGAGACGATCGAACGAGAGGAGAAACCCGACCGTCAGCTCGCCACCTGGATGTACGACCGCACCGAGCGGACCCCGCCGACCTGCCGGGCGTCGGCGATGAAGCGGTCGGCGTGCTCCGCGTCATCGACGACTCCGATCAGCACGACGTGGCCCGCGTACACCGCGATGTCGACCTGCCCGGCAACGAGGTTCGGGTCTTCGACGAAGGCCGCCTTCACCTTTGCCTCGAGCTCGAGATCATCCGTTTCCGAGGGGCGGTCGCTGACGAAAAACGTCTCGACGCGCTGCACGCCCGCCGTGTGCCGGGCAATCTCCACCGCGGCACGTCCGGCCTCGGACCCGTGTGGGACGACGCCGGTCGGCCCATCGTCCTCGACAGCCGAATCGGCCACCGAGCGTGCAGAGGACACCGAGTCGAGTGATCACAACGACACTCGACGTGACTGATTCGACTTCGTGTTCTCTCCGCCTCGGTGGCTCGACCGCTCGGCTGTCACGCCCCGACGGTCTCGCGCAGCGCCGCCGCGATCTCCTCACAGTAGCGCTCGACCTGCGCGAGCTGCTCGCCTTCGACCATGATGCGGACGAGCGGCTCCGTGCCGGAGTAGCGGACGAGGACGCGGCCGCGGTCGCCGAGCTCGCCGGTGACGCGCGCGATCGCCTGCTGGACGCCGGGCAGCGACGCGAGCTCGCGGCGCTCGCGCACGCGCACGTTGACCAGTCGCTGCGGCAGCCGGCGCATGACGCTGCGCAGGGCGCTCAGCGGCTGACCGGACTCGACCATCAGGGCCAGCACGCCGAGCGCGGTGACCAGACCGTCGCCGGTCGTGCCGTGCTCGAGGAAGACGATGTGACCCGACTGCTCGCCGCCGAGCTGATGCCCGCCGCGCACCATCTCCTCGACGACGTAGCGGTCGCCGACCTGCACGCGCGTCAGCCCGATGCCGTGCGCGCGCAGCGCGAGCTCGAGGCCGAGATTGCTCATCACGGTGGCGACGATGCCGCCGTTCGGCAGCCGCCCGGTGCGGTGCAGCTCGATGCCGAGCATGGCGAGCACTTCGTCGCCGTCGACCACCGCGCCGCGTTCGTCGACGAGGATGACGCGATCGGCGTCGCCGTCGAGCGCGATGCCGAGCTGCGCGCCGCTGGCGACGACGCGCGCCGCGAGCGCCTCGGGATGCAGCGCGCCGCAATCGCGATTGATGTTCGTGCCGTCCGGCTCGTCGCCGATCGCGATCACCTCGGCGCCGAGCTCGGCCAGCACCTCGGGGCCGACGCGGTAGCCGGCGCCGTTCGCGCAGTCGATGACGACGCGCACGCCATCGAGCGTGCACTGGCGCGGGAACGTGTTCTTCAGGAACACGTTGTAGCGGCCGAGCGCGTCGTGGACGCTGAACGCCTTGCCGATCTCGTCGGCGCTCGGATGCAGCTCGCGATCGGGGCCGTCGAGCACGAGCTCCTCGATCTCGCGCTCGAGCTCGTCGGGCAGCTTGAAGCCCGACGCACCGAAGAACTTGATGCCGTTGTCCTGGAAGGGATTGTGCGAGGCGGAGATCATCACGCCCGCGTCGGCGCGCATGCTGCGCGTCAGGAACGCGATGCCGGGCGTCGGGATCGGTCCGCAGATGAGCACGTCGACGCCCATCGAGCAGATGCCCGAGGTGAGCGCGCTCTCGAGCATGTAGCCCGACAGGCGCGTGTCCTTGCCGATGATGATCTTGTGGCGGCGCGCGCTGCGCTTGACGACATGCGCGATGGCGCGCCCGAGCCGCACCGCGATCTCGGAGGTCATCGGCTCGACGTTCGCGGTGCCGCGCACGCCGTCGGTGCCGAACAGCCGCGGCCGCACGGTCCCCTTATCCCCCATCGGCTCTCCTCTGACGCAGGATCCGGAGCGCGACGGCCGCGGGTTCCTGTCGGACCAGTTCGACGCCGGCCGGCAGATCCACGGCGGGCGTCAGCGAGTAGGTGCCCGGTTCGCGTCCGTCGGCGTCGATATAAACCGCACCGTGATCGAGCTCAAGCTGCTCCGTGGTCGAGCGCGGGCCGCGCACGGTGATCTGCACCGCCGCCGGCTTCACCGTCGCGCGGTAGGCGGTGTTGCGCACGACGACCGGCACACTGCTGATCGTGCGCGTGCGTTCGGGTTCCTCGAGACGCACCTGCACGTGCACGAGGTTGGCACTGAACGAGACGTATTCACTCGGCAGCTCGAGCGCGACGTCGCGTTCGAGCAGGCCGGCGCTGGCATCGGCGAGGTCGATCGGCTGCGTCTCGACGGTGCGCATCGCCGCGACCGCCGCCGACGGGCCGGTGACCTCGATGGATTCGGGCGCGACGCGCGTATCGGTGATGCGCAGGCCGTCGGGCGGCTTGCCGCCGACCGCCGCGTGCACCGGCAGCCGCCGGCGCAGCACCGGCGCGAACTCGAGGGTGACCTCCGAGGGCGTCAGGCGCACGATGCTGACGCCGCGCGGCAGGTCGAGCGTCTCGCCGAGGATGCGGAAGACGGCCGGACCGGGCCGCACGCCGTGCAGGTCGAGCGCCACCGACAGCTCGGGATCGATGCGGTTGAGCAGCGTGCGCGGCCCGCTGACCACGAGGTCGATGAAGTCGACGCGCGGGCTGACGAGCATCATGTTCGCCGGCCGGTTGCGCAGCTCGACCGGCACGCGCACCGCGAGCTCGGTGTCGCGCTCGCCGGCGTTGACGAAGAACCAGAGCCCGGCGGCGATCAGGATCGAGAGCAGCTTGATCGCGGCATTGTGCAGCAGCAGCGTGCGCAGCGACTCGCCGAGATCGCGCGGCCGCACCTGCCGCAGGCGCGACCGCCAGGTCATGCGACCAGCTTCTGCAGCGTGCCGCGCAGGGTGCCGGCATCGAGATCGCGCGTGATGCGCCCGTCGACGACCAGCGAGATGCCGCCGTCCTCCTCGGACACCGCGATCACCACCGCGTCGCTCTCCTCGGTGAGCCCGAGCGCGGCGCGATGCCGCGTGCCGAGCGTCTTGCTGACCGAGGGATTGGTGGTCAGCGGCAGGAAACACCCGGCCGCGGTGACGCGTCCCTTGCGCAGGATCAGCGCGCCGTCGTGGATCGGCGAGCCGGGCATGAAGATGCTGAGGATCAGCTCCTTGCTGATCTTCGCATCGACGGTGATGCCGCCTTCGGTGAACTCGTTGAGGCCGGTCTCGCGTTCGAGCACCAGCAGGCCGCCGATGCGCCGGCTGGCGAGCGTCACCACGGCGCGCAGCACCTCCTCGAGATCCTGGCCGCGCAGGCTCAGGTCGGTGCCGAAGAACGGCCGGCTGCCGACCTGGACGAGCGCGCGGCGGATGTCGTGCTGGAAGATGATGACGACGACCAGCAGGACCGAGCTGAGGAAGTTATCGAGGATCCAGTTGACGGTGTAGAGGTCGAAGAGCCGCGACGAGAGATAGATGAGGACGAGGAAGGAGAGCCCGACGAGCATGCGCGCGGCGCGCGTGCCGCGGATCAGCTCGATGAGCGTGTAGACGACGAACGCGACGATGCCGATGTCGACGGCATCCTGGATGCGGAAGTTGTCGAGGAACTCCACCCGCTCACGCGCGCTGCTCGCTCGCGACGGTCAGCGGCGGGGTCGCATCGCGCTGCTCGCGATAGGCGCGGATGATCTCGTCGATCTGCGCGCCGTCGAGCGCTTCCTTTTCCAGCAGCTGCTCGGCGATCGCGTGCAGGACGTCGCTCTGTTCGTGCAGGAGCGCCTTGGCGCGTTCGTAGCCCTCGGAGACGATGCGCCGGACCTCGTCGTCGATCTCCTGCGCGGTGCGCTCGGAGTAGTCCTGCACCTGGGCGAAGTCGCGGCCGAGGAAGACCTGATCTTCCTTCTTGCCCAGCGCCACCGGCCCGAGCTTGTCGCTCATGCCGTACTCGCACACCATGCTGTGCGCGATCTCGCTCGCCTTCTTGATGTCGTCGCGCGCGCCGGTGGTGACATGGCCGAACACCAGCTCCTCGGCGGCGCGCCCGCCGAAGCACATCTGGATGCGGCTGAGACACCAGTCGCGCGTCACGTTGTGGCGCTCGTCGGCGGGCAGCGTCGTCGTCACGCCGAGCGCCATGCCGCGCGGGATGATGCTGACCTTGTGCAGCGGGTCGACGCCCGGCGTCAGCTTCGCGACCAGCGCGTGCCCGGCCTCGTGATACGCCGTGTGGCGGCGCTCCTCGAGGCTGAGGATCATGCTCTTGCGCTCCGAGCCCATCAGGACCTTGTCCTTGGCGACCTCGAAGTCGAGCATCGCGACGCGGTCCTTGTTCTGCCGCGCCGCGAGCAGCGCCGCCTCGTTGACCACGTTCTCGAGATCGGCGCCGGCAAAGCCGGGCGTGCCGCGGGCGAGCAGCTCGAGATCGACGTCGTCGCCGAGCGGCAGCTTGCGCGCGTGCACCTTGAGGATGCCCTCGCGGCCCTTCACGTCCGGCCGCGGCACGACGACGCGGCGGTCGAAGCGCCCGGGACGCAGCAGCGCCGGATCGAGCACGTCGGGCCGGTTCGTCGCCGCGATCAGAATCACGCCTTCGTTGGTCTCGAAGCCGTCCATCTCGACCAGCAGCTGGTTGAGCGTCTGCTCGCGCTCGTCGTGGCCGCCGCCGAGACCGGCGCCGCGGTGGCGGCCGACGGCATCGATCTCGTCGATGAAGATGATGCACGGGGCGTTCTTCTTGCCCTGCACGAACAGGTCGCGGACGCGCGAGGCGCCGACGCCGACGAACATCTCGACGAAGTCCGAGCCGCTGATCGAGAAGAACGGCACGCCCGCCTCACCGGCGATGGCGCGCGCCAGCAGCGTCTTGCCGGTGCCCGGCGAGCCGACGAGCAACACCCCCTTCGGGATGCGGCCGCCGAGCTTGGTGAACTTCTTCGGGTCCTTGAGGAAGGCGATGATCTCTTCGAGCTCGTCCTTCGCCTCGTCGACCCCGGCGACGTCGCTGAACGTCACCTTCTGCGTGTTCTCGCTCAGCATCTTCGCCCGGCTCTTGCCGAACGACATCGCCTTGCCGCCGCCGACCTGCATCTGGCGCATGAAGAAGATCCACACGCCGATCAGGAGCAGCACCGGGAACCACTGCACGAACGCGATCACGTACCAGGGATCGCCGGCCTCGGGCTTGGCGACGATCTTCACGTTCTTGCCGCGCAGCAGCCCCATCAGCTCGGGGTCTTCGGGGGCGTAGGTCTTGAACCGCTCGCTGCTGTGGAAGCGGCCGCGGATGTTCTGGCCCTCGATCTCGACATCCGTCACCTCGCCCTTTTCGACGGCGGCGACGAAGTCGCTGTACGAGACCTCCTGCAGTTTGGTCTGCTGTTTGGTCAACAGGTTGAACAGCAAGAGAATCATCAGCCCCAGCACGAGCCAGAGCGCGACGTTTCTCGAAAATTGGTTCACACAACCCCCAAAAGACAAAAAATCGTCACAACCCTAACATGGCACATATCGTGCGGCAACGACTCAAAACGCCTTCTCCGTCGCGGAGATCGGCGCCGTTGCTGCCACCCGGTGAAGAATCTGCAAGGTACCGCGGCGGCGCGTGACGCCGCGTCCGCCGGGCAGTTGCGCGAGGCGCTGCCCGTGTGCGCCGAGGGCCAGCGCGAGCACCGCGCCGACATGGCGCGCCGCAAGCCCGCGCGCCGGCACGCCGCCGCGCACCAGCCAGCGGCGCACGAGCAGTGCGCGCAGCGCCGCCGGCTGCGCGCGCAGCCAGGCGACCGGCAGGGGCGCGTCCTCGCCGAGCGCGCGCAGCTCGGCATCCGCCCAGCGGCGGGCGGCGCGCGCCTCGCCGCGCGCGGCGCTGGCGAGCTGCGCACAGGTGTCCGCGATGCGCGGGTTGAGGCGGGCGAGCAGCGGCAGGACGTCCCGGCGGACCGCCGTGCGCAGGAAACGCGGATCGTCGTTCGAGGCGTCGTGGCGCCACGGCAGCCCGGCCTCGTCGACCACCGCCCGCACCGCGGCGCGGCGGCAACCGATCAGCGGCCGGATGATGCCGTCGGCGCGGCGCGGCCGGATGGCACCGAGCCCGGCGACACCGCTGCCGCGCACGAGGCGCATGAGCACCGTCTCGGCCTGGTCGTCGAGCGTGTGTCCCGTGGCGATGTGCGTACAGCGCTGCGCCGCGGCGAGCTCGCGGAGCGCCGCGTAGCGCAGCGTCCGCGCCCGCGCCTCGAGATTGCGCGCGCCGCGCAGCCGCGCGCCGAGGTCGCGCCGGACGAACGGCACGCCGAGCCGCGCGGCAACGGCGGCGGCACAGGCGGCGTCGGCATCGGCATCGGCGCCGCGCAGGCCGTGATGCACGTGCGCGGCAACGAGCTCGATCGCCAGCCGGCGGCGGAGCGTGTGCAGCGCGAGCAGCACCCCCGCCGAATCCGGCCCACCGGAGACCGCCACCAGCACCCGATCGCCGGGCGCCAGCATCGCGTCCTCACGGATGCTGCGCTGCACCGCGCCGACCAGTGTCGCGAGCGCATGCCGCACGACGCGCAGCTTAGGAGGCGCGCTTCCGGGTCGCAACCGGGGTTTGCGCAGCGCAGCGGTCAGCGATCAGCGCTTCAGCCCGATCGCGGATCCGGTGACTGCGGAGTTGGGACGGCTGGCAGCTGATCGGGGATCGCTCAGCGCCGGTCGGCATGCTCGGCCCGGTGAGCGGCGAGCTCGGCGTGCCGCTGCGCATCGAGTGCCCGCAGCTCGGTCGATTCGACGACGACGGTGCGCGGCGCGTCGCGGTACGGCATGACCACCCAGAGGATCAGGTACAGCACAATGCCGGCACCGCCGGCGATGAGCGTCAGCAGCACGAACGCGAGCCGCACGGGGGTGGCGGCGATGCCGAGCTCCTGCGCCAGGCCGGCGCAGACGCCGGCGATCTTGCGGCCCCGGCGCGCGCGGTACCACTCGCGCGACAACATCGAGCTACTGAGCGCCCCGCCGCAGTACCGGCATTTGACCGCCGCGTCCTGGATCGACTCGGCGCAGAACGGACACGTTTTCATCGCGAATCACTCCTCATGTCGCTGCCGTCTCGGCCGCGGCGTGCGGACGCCACGCGAGCAGCAGCGGAATCGATGCGTAGACCAGCCCGAGCGCGACGCTCGTCGCGAGCGCGTAGCTGACGATCAGGTAGAGCGCGACGCCGCCAGGCAGCCACGCGCTGAGCAGCCCATGCAGCCACACGAGCCCGACGAGGTTGGCGGCGACGAGCAGCGGCAGCGGCACGAGCGAAATGCCGAGTACGCGCACGAGACGCGGCCAGAACTCGGCGCGCGCCGCGAGCGCCGGTGCCGCGGCCGCCAGCGCCTGCCGCGACAGGGCCGCGGCATCGAGCGTCACCCGCGCCGCCGCCAAGCGCGCCGCGAGCCGCGGATCGAGCACCGGATCGCGCGTGTCGCCGTCGGTCATGCGATCTCCTCCTCCTCGTCGCGGACGAGTGCGTTCAGCCGCGCGATGCCGTGGTGCAGCCGGCTCTTCACCGTGCCGCGCGGAATGTCGAGCACCGCCGCCACCTCCTCCTCGCTCAGCTCGTGCAGGTAGCGCAGCGCGACGACCTCGCGCTGCGCTGCGGGGAGGCGGGCGAGCAGCCGCTCGACGTCGAGCGCCGCGACGGCGGCGGGATCATCGTCCGCCGCGGTGCCGTCGCCCGCGCCATCGACCGGCTCCGGGACGCGGCGGCGGCGCCAGTCGCGGCAGAGGTTGAGTGCGATCTGGAACAGCCAGGTCGAAAAGCGCCGCTCGCCATCGAAGCGCTCGGCGGCGCGCACGACGCGGATCCAGGTCTCCTGGTAGAGGTCATCGACGTCGCGGCCGCCGGTCTGGCGATGGAGGAAGTGCGCCAGCGGCCGCTCCCAGCGGCGCAGCAGCGCGGCGAGCGCCTGTTCGTCGCCGCACGCCACCTGCCCGACCAGCGCCTCGTCGCTCGGCATCGCGACCGCATACTAGCCGCTCATCCCCTCAGGAGCGCACCGTCGGCGGTCCCGAGGAATTGATCGACCGCCCGCTCAGCCGCGACGCCTGGTCGAGCCCCCAGCGCAGCAGCCGCTCGAGCAGCGACGGCTCGCCGGGACGCGGCGGAATCGCCAGCCAGAGCGCGAGGTAGATGAACACGCCCGAGAAGCGCACGAACAGCAGCAGCACGAAGGCGACGCGCACCGCCGTGACCGGCAGCGCGAGTGCCCGCGCCAGCGCCGCGCACACGCCGCCGAGGCGCGCCTCGGGATGGCCGCGATGCCAGCGGTCGACCGCGAACGAGGTCAGCCGGCTGCGGCAGTACCGGCAGCG
>CBFGUK010000024.1:0-40638 GCA_965651925.1 uncultured bacterium
TCGCATGAGGTGACGCGCGTTGGCGGCCGCGCGGAAGCGCGGCCCTCTACCGTTCCGCGGTTCATGGACGGACGCGTTCGGTCAGATCTGCAGCTCGAAAAGCGGCAGCGTCCGGCCGGCGGGGCGGGATGCCACCTCGCCGATCTCTCGGGCGCCGAGCCGACGGTAGAAGGTCGCGGCGTGCGGATCCGCGGCGATGCGCAACCGTCGTGCGCCGTCGCGCTGCGCGACGGCGCCGAGATGAGCGAGCAGCGCCCGCCCGATGCCGCGGCCGATGTACGGCGGATCGATCCAGAGATGCTCGAGCTCGCGTTCCGCTCCCGTGCCGGACACCGCGCCGAAGCCGACGAGGCGCGTGCCCGTCACCGCGCAGTACGTCAGATCCCTGGCGATCCTCGCGGGCGTGACCGTCAGGTCCTCGGTCCACAACCGGATCCACTCTTCCGGATATCCCCAGTGACGCTTCGCCGCGTGCGCGATGCGCGTCAGCGCGGCACACTCGTCGCGCCGTGCCCGCCGGAAGTGCAGCGCGGACAAGGTGGTGCGCCCGCGGTCAGCGCCGGAATCCATCGGCGTCCGCTGGCGGCTTTATCACCCGCCGTCTCCGCCGGGCTCGGCGAGGAACCGCTCGATCAGCCGCGCCGTCAGCTCGGGATAGTCACCGGCTTCCGGGCCGGCGACGGCCTCGCCGAGATAGTCGCCATGTCCGCCGGGGAGGATCAGGAGGCGCGCGTCGGGAATGAGCCGCGCCAGCGCCAGCGCGTGCTCGGGCCGTACGACGTCGCGGTCACCGAGCACGATCAGCGTCGGCGCGCGCACGCCGCGGACGAGCGCGTCGGGCACGTCGCGAAAGGCGCGCATGCGGGCGGCATCCTTGTCGTGCATGGTGCGGAGCTGCTGCGGGTCCGGATTCACGCGCAGGAATGCGTCCTTCAGTGGCTGCGGCATGTTCGAGAAGTCCGCCTGCGCGATGAATGCCCACAGCTGTGGGTCGGCGCCGTCGCGGGTGGTCATCGCGGAGGCGAACACCAGCGCGCGCACGTGCTCGGGGTGCCGGATCGCGACCTGCAGCGCCACGCTGGCGCCGTTGCTGAAGCCGAAGAGATCGGCGCGCGCGATTCCGAGGTGGCGCAGCAGCGCCGTGACGTCGTCGGCCGACTGCTCGAACGTGACCGGCCCGTCCCGATCCGCGGTGCGGCCGTGGCCCTGTTCCTCGATTGCGATCACGCGGCGCGCGCGCGCGAGGATCGGCAGCACGCGGCCGAACGTCACGTCGATCGTCGACCCGCCACCGTGCAGCAGGACCAGCGGCACACCATCGGGCCGCCCGTGCACCTCGTAGTACATGCGGATCCCGTTCACCGGCGCATGACCGCTGGCGAGCGGCGGCGAAGCCCGCTGCTCCATGGGTTCCTCCCGCGTGCGGTCGCTCTGCCGTGCGCAGGCCGCCGCGAGCAGCAGCATCGCCAGCAGCACGGACAGGCCTGCGCGGCACAGGTGGCGAGCCTGCCGTGCGGAAGCCTGCGGCGACACGCGTCGGCAAGCGCGAGCGGCTCGCCGGCCGGCGCGCGTCGCTGCGGGCGGGTCGCCCGCGCTCCCCGACGCGTGTCGCTCGCGATCGAATGGCGGGCGAATCACTGCTTCGCCTGCTCGGCGATCCGTTCGCGCAGCCGCTCCTCCCGGGCGCGCAGCTCCGGCGTCAGCTCGCCGCCGAAGTCTTCGATGTCATAGATCTGGCGAATCTCGATGTCGCTGTCGCCGGGCATCGGGTTCGGGCAGCGCTTGACCCACTCGATCGCCTCCTCGAGCGAGCCCACCTCCCACAGCCAGAAGCCGGCGATCAGCTCGTCCGTGGCCGCAAACGGGCCGTTGACGACCGTGCGCCGATCGCCCGCGAAACGCACGCGTACGCCTTTGCTGCTCGGGTGCAATCCCTCGCCGGCGCGCATGATGCCGGCATGCACCAGCTCCTCGTTGTACTTCCCCATCGCCTCCAGCAGCTCCTGACTCGGCAGCACGCCGGCCTCGGAGTCCTGCGTCGCCTTCACGATGACCATGAATCGCATGTCCATTCCCTCCATCGATTGCGGTCGTTCACCAGCGTGACGCGCACGCCGCCCGGAAATCGACACCCGCGGCGCAGAAAGCCGGCGCCGGCGCTCAGTTCCACCGCTCCGCGAGGACGATGACCAGCACCACGAACAGCGCATAAAGGATTCCGGGCAGCGCCAGTACCGCGAACACCGCCGCCGCCACCAACACGTGACCGCGGGCGCGCAGCCACCAGCCGCCGCCGAGGACACCGCCTACGCCGGCGAGCAATCCGAGCCACAGCCGGAGGTTGAAGGCCGACACCGATCCATCCCCCAGCCCGATGAGGAAGAACGCCAGCGCCGCCGCCGCGACCAGGAGCGCGCCGGCGAACATGATGGTGCAGATCCAGCGCGCGGCGCGATTCGTCTTCATCGCATCTGCCCGGTGGCAGTCCTGCGGCCCCGATGCGGCTCCACCCTATCCATCTCCCGCTCCCCCTCCGCAGTGCATCGGTCCGTGGATCACGTGGGTTTCTGCCGGCGCAAGCGTCTCCGCCCCCGGCGCGTCCGGGTCGACAACCGGCGAACCGCGCTTGACTCGCTTTCCGGCGGCAGTGAAGCTCGCGCGCATGCGGTGCCGGGTGTGCGGGACGGAGCTGCTGCCGGGCAAGGCGTTCTGCCATGTCTGCGGCGCGCGCGTCGTGCCGACATGCGCCAACTGCGGGGCCGAGCTGCCGCCGGGGGCGCGGTTCTGTCCGGATTGCGGGCAGCCGGTGCCGGTAAACGGCACGGCGGCCGCCGGGCAGGGGAACGGCGACGCGCCCTCCGGCACGCCGGGGGCTCCGGCCCCGGCAAACGGCGACGCGAACGGATCGGCGGCGCTGGGCACGGCGCCGGCATCGGCAGCGACCCCCGGGGGCGGTCGCGTGCCGGAGGCACTGGCGGAGAAGATCCGCCTCGCGCACAGCGCCGCGGGGGAGCGCAAGCAGGTCACGGTCCTGTTCTGCGATCTCGCCGGATCGACGGCGATTGCCGGCGGCCTCGATCCCGAGGTCTATCGCGAGCTGCTCGAGCAGTACATCGCGCTCGCGATGCACGAGGTCTACCGCCTCGAGGGAATCGTCAACCAGCTCGCCGGGGACGGCTTCATGGCGCTGTTCGGCGCGCCGCTCGCGCACGAGGACGCGCCGGCGCGCGCCGTGCACGCGGCGCTCGCGATCCGCGACGCCCTGGCGCACTTCAACGCGCAGCTCGAGCGCGAGCGCGGCGTGTCGCTGCCGGCGCGGCTCGGCCTCAACACCGGTCCGGTCGTCGTCGGCACGGTCGGCAACGATCTCAAGATGGACTACACGGCGATCGGCGACACGACCAACCTCGCCGCGCGCCTCGAGCAGCTCGCCGCGCCGGGCACGGTGCTGATCAGCGAGTCCACCGCACGCCTCGTGCGCGGGCTGTTCCGCCTGCGCCCGGTCGGGCCGCTGACGGTGAAGGGCAAGCCCGAGCCGGTGCCGGCCTACGAGGTGCTCGAGGCGCGCGAGCAGGCGAGCCCGATGGAGATCGCCGCGGCGCGCGGCCTGACGCCGTTCGTCGGCCGCGACGAGGAGCTCGCGCACGTGCAGGCCTGCTTCGCGCGTATCAGCGGCGGCTACACGCAGGCCGTCGCGGTGATCGGCGATGCCGGCTCGGGCAAGTCGCGCCTGATCTACGAGTTCCGCCAGCGGCTCGCCGATCACGGCACGCCGCTGCGCCTCTTCGAGGGCCGCTGCTCGGCGCTCAACCAGGCGGTGCCGCTGGCCCCGTTCGTCTCCATGCTGCGCCAGTATTTCGGCCTCTCGGCGACCGACGACGAGGCCGCGGCCTGCGCGAAGGTCGAGGAGCGGCTCGACACGGAGCTCGAGGAGATCGAGTCGGCCTATCCGCTGCTCTGCCGCGTGCTCTCGGTGCCCGCGGCCCTGCCGCCCGACCTGCCGCTCGAGTCGCTCAAGCAGGAGACCTTCCAGGCGGTCGCGCGCCTGGTGATGGCGGAGAGCCGGCGCGCGCCGGTGCTGCTGGTCATCGAGGACCTGCACTGGATCGACGAGCCGTCGCGCGAGCTGCTCGAGATGGCGCTGGCGCGGCTGACCCGCGCCCGGGTGATGGTGCTGGTCAGTCACCGGCCCGAGTTCCGTCCGAGCTGGCGCACCGGGGCCGCGGTGACGCATCTCCATCTCCGGCCGCTGCTCGACGACGACGTCATCCGCATCGCGCGCGCGCTCGCCGGCGGTCCGCTGCCCGACGTGCTCGAGGGTCGCATCCTCGCCAAGGCGGAAGGCAGTCCCTTCTTCGCCGAGGAGATCACGCGCTCGCTCGCCGAGGAAGGCTTCCTCACCAGAGCCGATGACGGGGTGGAGCTGACCCGCCCGGTGTCCGACATCCTCATCCCCGGCAGCGTGCGCGAGGTGCTCGCCGCGCGCCTCGATCGCCTGCCGCCATCCGCCAAGCGCGTCGCGCAGCTCGCCGCCGTCCTCGGCCGCCAGTTCCGCCGCAGCGATCTCGTGCGCCTGCTCGACGACGGCGCGATCGACGTCGCCGCGGCGCTCGAGGAGCTCTGCCGCCGCGGCGTCATTCACCGCAAGAGCCTGTTCGACGACGACGAGTACCGCTTCGGCGAGAGCCTGACCCAGGAGGTCGCCTACGACTCGCTCCTGCACCGCCAGCGCCGCGAGCTGCACGGCCGCGTCGCGGCGCTGCTCGAGGCGGGCAGTGCCGACACGTCGCTCGCCCGTCCGGCCCTGATCGCGCATCATTACGCGCTCAGTGCCGATCGGGCGAAGGCGGTCGCGACGCTGCTGCACGCCGCCGTCGAGGCCGAGCAGCTGCCGTCGTACCGCACCGCGCTCGACCTGTGTCGCCAGGCCTGGGAGATCGGTGAGGCGGCGCTGCGCGAAGGGAACACCGATCCGCGCTTCCCGTCGTGGGTGATGGACGCGACGCTCGGCTACGTGCGCATCACGGTGCTCTACGGGTCCTCCTCGGATCCCGAGGCCGAGCGCGCCGCGGAGCGATGTGACGCACTGGCGCGGACGCTCGGGCGCCACGAGGTCAGCAGCCTCGTGCGCACGCTGCACGGCATGCTGCTCACCGCCGATCCGGCGCGCTTCGCCGAAGGGCTCGCGCTCACCGAGCGCGCGGTGGCGGAAGCGCGCGCCAGCGAGGAGCCGCAGCGCGCGCTCGCCGCCTCGCGCGCCGTCGCCTGGCACTACCTGATCGACGGGCGCTTCGCCGAGGCGCGCGCGACGATCGAGGAGGTACTGCGCGGCGTCGTCGAACACGGCGCCGCCGACACGCTGAGCGAGCTTTATCTCGGCACGCGCTGGATGCGCGAAGGGATTCTGCAGGCGGCCGACGAGTTCGACCTCGCGCAGCAGAGCGCCGCGGAAACCTACGGCCTCGCGCAGGACGCCGGCAACCGCACCGTGCAGAGCGGCGCCGCCGCGGTGCTGGCGCACGTGCATTGGATGCGCGCCCGGCCCGGCGACGCGCGCGTCTGGGCGGAGCGCAGTCTCGAGACCGCCGAGCAGATCGGCAGCGCCGCCGGCATCCAGCGCGGCCAGGCGCTGGTCCTCGCGGCGCGCGTGCTCGCCGGCGAATCGGTGTCGCTCGGCGGCATCGCCGAGGCGCTCGAGGAAGGCGTCGCCAAGGGCGGCAACATGATCCTCTCCGTGCCGGCAGTGGTCGATGCGTACATCGGGCTCGGCGAGGTCCGCCGCGCCGAGCGCGTCGCGCGCCTCGCCCTCGAGCGCGCCGCGGGCCGCTACCGCGAGACACTGGCGTTCGGCGCGCTCGGCGAGGCGCTCGTGCGGCTCGGGCCGGCGAGCTGGGCGGAGGCGGAGCGCTGCGTCGACCGCGCGCTGGCGCTCGCCGAGACGATCGGGTCGCGCACCGTCCAGACCCAGATGCTGATCGCGCGCGCCCGCCTGGCGCTCGAGCACGACGACTCGCGCAAGGCGCGTCACGCGCTCGAGCAGGCCCGCCAGCGCGCGCAGGAGGTCGGGCTGGCGCGCTACACGCGGCTGATCGCGATGCTCGTCCGGCAGACCGAATCCGGCCTCGCCGCGGTCTCCTGAGCGGCCCGGAGAGCGCCGCGCGGGCGAATCAACACGCGGCATTTCACACGCGCCTTGGTCGCCGCGGCCCCTGTGGCCGCACGGCGGTGCGTCAGCACCGCCGGGTTGGGCGGCGCGGCATCAATGGAGGCGCCACATGTGTCAGGCCGTGCCGCGCCCCTCCGGGCGACGCTGCGCGTCGCCGTGCGGCCACCGGGGCCGCGGCGACATCGATTCGGGAAGGCGGCAACGCATCGCTTTGCGTCGCGGAACCTCGCAGCCGATCCGCTCAGACGACCGCCTGCAGGGCGGCGATCACCTCGTCGATCTGCGCGTCGCTGAAGAACGGCGACATCGGCAGCGAGAGAACCTCGCGCGCGGCGGCTTCGGCGACCGGGAAGCTGCCGTCAGTGTAGCCGAGGTGACGATACCCTTCCTGCAGGTGGAGCGGGCGGGGGTAATGGATCCCGGTGCCGATGCCGCGTGCCGCGAGGGCATCGCGCACGGCGTCGCGCCGCACGCTGCGCACGGCGTACTGATGGTAGACGTGGGTGACGCCGGCGCGGACGGTCGGCAGCGCGAGCGGCAGCCCGGCGAGGCCGGCCGTGTAGCGCGCCGCATGGCGGGCGCGAGCGGCGTTCCAGGCGTCGAGGTGCGGCAGCTTGAGGCGCAACACGGTGGCCTGGATCGCGTCGAGGCGTGAGTTGCGCCCGTCCGGCACGACGTGCTCGTACTTCGAGCGGTCGCCGTGGTTGGCGAGCAGGCGGACGCGCTCGGCGAGATCGTCGCGATTGGTGACCACGCCGCCACCGTCGCCGATGCCGCCGAGGTTCTTGGTGGGGTAGAAGCTGAAGCAGCCGGCGTCGCCGACCGTTCCGGCGCGCCGCCGTTCGCCGCCGACCGTGCACCACGCGCCGTGCGCCTGCGCGGCGTCCTCGACCAGCGCCGCGCCGTGGGCGCGTGCCAGCGGCAGCAGCCGCTCGAGGTCGGCCGGCTGGCCGTAGAGATGCACGGCGATGATCGCCTTCACCGGGCGGCGCGCGAGGAGCGCGGCGGTGGCGTCGACGTCGATCGTGTAATCGGGGCCGATGTCGGCGAACAGCGGCGTCGCACCGGCGCGCACGATGGCCTCGACCGTCGCCGCGAACGTGAACGGCACGGTGAGCACGGCATCGCCGCGGCCGATGCCGAGCGCCTGCAGCGCGAGCTCGAGCGCGTCAGTGCCGTTGGCGACGCCGATCGCGTGCCGGGCGCCGAGCCAGGCGGCGAGCTCGGTTTCGAACGCCTGCACCTCCGCGCCGCCGATGAACGCGGTCGCGTCGAGGACGCGGGCGATCGCCTCGTCGATCGCGGCGCGCAGCGCGCGGCACTCGGCGGCGAGGTCGAGAACGGGTACGCCCATGGCGAGCCGGTGGCGCGCCGGTCAGCGGAACCGGCGCGCCACCGCGGTCCGGCCGCTCAGCGCTGCACCGGCGGGTGGTAGAGCACGAGCATGGTGTACGTCAGCGCCGGCCGCTCGTCCTGGCCGACGACGTGCACCGCGATCTCGGACGTGACCTGCGTGCCCTTCGGCTTCGGCTCGACGGCGACGAGCCGCGAGCGGGCGTGCACCTTCGACCCGGCCGGTACCGGGCTGACGAAGCGCAGCTTGTCGGAGCCGTAGTTCGTCGCGTTCCCGAAGCCGACGATCTTGTGGTCCGCGGCAGGACGCAGCGCCGGCAACAGGCTGAGCGTCAGGAAGCCATGCGCAATCGTCGTCTTGAACGGGCTGTCGCGCTTCGCGCGCTCGACGTCGACGTGGATCCACTGATGATCGCCAGTGAGGTCGGCGAACCGGTTGATCATGTCCTGCGTGACCTCGAGCTCGGGGCCCCACGGGCCGAACGTGTCGCTCACCTTCGCGCGCAGCGCGTCGATGTCGTCGAAGCGGATCTCCTGCATGGCTCCTCCCGGGAAGACGGATCACACCGAGAACGCGGCGCTCGCTCCGCTACTTCGCTCTCCGTGTGATGGAATGATCGGCGTTAGCTAGTACGCACCCCCGGAGCGGTCAACGCGGGCGGCGGCGAACGCCGGTGAATAGCGGCGCAGCGCGGTGTCGAGCTCGTCGAGTGCGAGCTGACCGGGTGCGGTCGGCGCGCCGGCGAAGCTGTAGGTCAGCAGCGAGCCGACGAGCGGGAAGAACACGCGCGAGGCGGCGCCCGCGGCACCCATGGCGATGACGATGCGCGGCGGGCCGGGCGCGCGCAGGCAATCGAGCAACCGCGCGAGGTCAGCCGCGTTGTGCGCCGTGGCGGCGATCTTCACCACGTCGCCGCGCCGCGCGCCGTCGGCGAGCGTCGCGTGCAGCGCGTCCGCGTCCGGTGTGGCATCGAAATGATGGCGCGACACGATCGCCAGCCGTCCGTGCCGCCGCGCGAGCGCGACCACGTCGTCGCAGATGGCGCTCGCGAGCTCGACGTCGATGCCGTCGGCGACCGGCAGCAGCGCCGCGTACAGCGCCTGCCGCGCCGCATCGTCGAGCCCGCCGTCGCCACCCTCGTCGGCGCAGCGCACCGTGGCGAGGAGCGGCAGCCCGAGCGCGCGCGCGCGGTCGGCCGTGGCGACCACGTGGCGTGCGTCACGGGACGTGCACTGATCGACGCGCAGCTCGATCGCATCAGCGCGCCGGGCCCAGCGCGTGTCGTCGAGATCCCGGTCGCTGATCGCGACGATGACACACGGTCGTGTGCCGAGCGTGAGCGCGCCGAGCTGCATGCGCGAGGCAAACCACGGCGACCGGCGCACTGCAACGCGGCGCGATCGGAGGAATGTCCTCGTCCGGCGCGGCGCGTCAGATCATGCGGCGGCCGGCGTAGGTCGCGAGCACGCCGACGTCGCCGATGCGCTCGGGGGGAACGCGCGCGAGGTCGTCGCTGAGGACGACCGCGTCGGCGCGGGCGCCGGGCGTGAGCTGGCCGATCTCGCCGGCGAGGCCGAGCGTGGCGGCCGCCGCGCGGGTGTACATGTGCAGCGCCTCGGCGACGGTGATCGCCTGGTCGGCACCGAGCGTCCCGCCGTCGGCCGTGTGGCGGCGCACCGCGGTCTCGATCGCGGCGCGCACGTCGAAGGAGAAGACCGGCGCATCGGAGCTGGCGGCGAGGGCGAGGCCGGCGTCGAGCATGCGGCGGTGCGCCTGGTAGGTGAGGTGCGGCGGCACGCCGGTGAGACGGAGCAGGGGCCCGGTGGCGTACAGCTGCACCGGCTGCACGACGACGTGCACGCCGAGGTCGACGGCGCGCGGCAGGCCGTCGTCGTCGAGAAAGAAGAAGTGATCGATGCGCGGCGGCAGCGCGCCGCGGTGCCTGGTCGCGGCGAGCGCCGTGAGGGCCTGCGCGATCGCGGCATTGCCGCCGGCGTGAATGCCGACGGCGAAGCCGCGCCGGCGGGCGGCGTCGACCAGCGCGGTGAGGGTGTCCTGGTCGTAGTAGAGCAGGCCGGTGTGCAGGCGGCGGTCGGCGCCCCAGCGGGCCGGCTGCTGCAGCGCGAGGCGCCAGGGCACGAGCGAGCGCTGGCGCAGGCTGCGGCCGAGCATGGCGGCGAACTGGACGATCGCGTCGCGCAGCGTCAGGCAGAGCGCGCAGGTGGTCCCGCCGTCGGTGAACAGCTTGAGTGCCCCGAGCGACAGGCGGCCGTCCGCCCAGCCGGTCGCGGTGCCGTCGAGGCGCGCGTCGGGCACGGCGAACATGTTCTCGGCGAGCGGCATCATCGTCACGCCGACGTGCAGCTCGCCGCGCCGCTGCCACTCGCGGTAGAGCGCCTCCATCGACGGCGGCACGGCGGCATCGCAGACATGCGTGATGCCGGCGGCGAGGACGCGCTCCTGATAGGCGTTCGCGACCCGGAACCAGCCCTCGCGATCGGCGGCGAGCGTCGCCCGGCGCGCCACCGCCTCGGCGGCGCCGAAGCAGCGCTCGAAGACACGCCCGTCGGGCTCGCCGCCGCGCGTGCGGCCGAGCTGCCCGCCAGGCGGATCGCGGCGCTGGGTTGCGAGGCCGGTGCGCGCCAGACCGAGCGAGCTCAGCACACCCTCGTGGTACGTGTAGTGGATCAGCAGCACCGGATGGTGCGGCGCCACGGCATCGAGCTCCCAGCGGTCGGGCGTGCGGCGTTCGGCGAGTTGGGTCTCGTCGAAGCCGACGAGCACGATCCAGTCGCCCTCGGGCGTCGACGCCGCGGCCGCCGCCACCGCGGCGAGCAGCTCGCGCAGCGTGCGGATCGGCGGACAGCGCACCTCGGGAAAGCGCGCGTAGGTGGCGGCGAAGCAGAAATGATGGTGCGCGTCGATGAAGCCCGGATAGATCGTCGCGCCGCCGAGATCGCGCTCCTCGGCCGCCGGCGTCGCGGCGCGGACCGCGTCGAGCGTCCCCACCGCCGTCACCCGTCCGCCGGCGAAGCCGATCGCCTCGGCCACCGTGCCGCGGTCGTCACCGGTGTGCACGCGCGCCCGGTGGAGGATCAGGCGGTCGAAATCCCGGGCCGGCATGCGCGGCTTTTCGCAGCGCGCACGCCCGAGTGCCAGCGCGCCGCGCCGGTGAGGCCGGCGGCCGGCCGCGGTCCGTTCCGGCCGATGCGCGCGATCGGCGTGGCGGGACTGGAGCGCCGCGGGCGATCCCGATAGGGTGCGCTGCCGTGCATCGCGCGACACGTTGGTTCTGGGTGGTGTTGCTGGCGATCACCGCCGGCGCGGCGGTGATCCGTACGGTGGGGCTCGGGGATCTGCCGCCGGGGCTGTTCTGCGACGAAGCCGGCAACGGCTACAACGCGCACCTGCTGCTGCACACCGGGCGCGACGAGAACAACGAGCTCCTGCCGCTCTACATCTGGTCGTTCGGCGTCAGCTACAAGAATCCGGTCTTCATCTACAGCGCGATGCTGCCGGTCGGCCTGTTCGGGCTGAGCGAGTTCAGCGTGCGCCTGACCGCGGCGCTGTGGGGCACGCTCGGCGTGCTCGGCATCGGGCTGCTCGGCCGCATCGCCTTCGGTACCGCCGGCGGCCTGATCGCGGCGCTGCTGCTCGCGGTCGTGCCCTGGCATTTCCACTTCAGCCGCATCGCCTTCGAGCTCATCGCCTTCCCGACGCTGTTCCTGCTCGGCTTCGCGGCGCTCGCCGCCGGGGTGCGCGGCCGCCCGCGCTGGCTGCTCGCCGCCGGGCCGCTCTTTGCGCTCTGTCTGTACGCCTACGGTCCCGCGAAGCTCTTCGTGCCGCTGTTTCTGCTCGGCGCCCTGGCCGTCTACGCACGGCGCCTGTGGGCAGTGCGCGGCATGGCGGCGCTCGGCGTGCTGCTGATGATCCTCACCGCGCTGCCGGTCGGCATCTTCGACCTCACCCACCGCGAGCGCTCGCAGCAGTACTTCAGCCGCACGACGACGCTCAATTCGGCGCAGTCGGTCGAGGAGAATGCGCGCCGCGTGCTCGATCAGTACCAGCGCTTCCTTTCGTCGAGCTTCCTCTTCGAGCGCGGCGACCCGATCGGGCGGCACGCCGTCCAGGGCTTCGGCGAGCTCTACTGGACGATGCTGCCGCTGCTCGCGCTCGGCGTCCTGTGGTGCCTGTGGCCGGGCCGGCCCGAGGGCAAGCTGCTGCTCTGGTGGCTGGTGCTCTATCCGGTCGCGCCGGCACTGATGAACGAGGCGCCGAGTGCGTCACGCGGCGTGATCGGCGTCGCGGTCTTCTGCCTGATCGCCGCCGCGGGGGCGACGCTCGTGCTGGCACTGCTGCGCCGCATTCCGGTGCCGTGGCTCGCGCGCGGGCTGCAGGCGGCGGCGGTCACGGCGCTGCTCGTTGCGCTCGGCGTCGAGGGGTACCGCTACGGCGAGGCCTACGTGACGCGCTATCCGGCGCAGGCGGCGGGCGACTTCCAGTACGGCTACCGCGAGGCGATCGAGTTCATGGAGGCGCACCGCGATCGCTACGACCTGCTGCTGCTCACCGCCGTGCGGGTGAACATGCCGCAGATCTTCACCGCGTTCTACAACGCCGACCGCAGCGCCGCGCAGCCGCACACCGCGGGCCGGCGCGACCACGGCTACCTGATCATCGATCCGGCGGAGTACGGCCGGTACGACCTCAAGAAGCCGATCCTCGCCGCGGTGCGCGAGGACGACCTGCGCCTGTTCGACGACTTCACCGAGCTGCATCGCGTGCGGCAGCCGAACGGGGCGACGGAGTACGTCATCGCCGAAGTGCGCAGCCGCAAGCACTTCGTGCGCGAGTGGCTGCTGCTCGGCCCGTTCGACAACACCGGCGACCGCGGTCTCACCCAGGCGTTCATCGATCCCGCCGCGCCCGTCGCCGAGGCCGTCGCCGGTACCTGGGGGCCGGTGTACTGGCGCCGCATCGTGCCGCAGTTCGTGCGCGTCGACCTGAACAGCGCGTTCCGCAGCGCGGCGGAGCATGCGGGCAAGCCGCTCGAGTGGGCGTGCGGGTATGCGACCACACAGCTCGAGGCGCCGACCGCGCGGCAGGCGATCCTCGAGGTCTCGGCGGGCAATCAGCCGCTGCAGGGGTGGGTGAACGGCCGGCCGATCACCCAGCGCATGGTCACCGTCGGCGGGCATCCGCAGCGCTGGCCGATGCAGCTGCACGCGGGCCGCAACCAGGTCGTCCTCAAGCTCTGCAAGCGCACCGGCGAGTGGTACTTCACGGCGCGGGTGACCACCGCGTCGGGCGCCGACATGACCGACGTCACCGTCCATCCGCACGTGCCGCAGCCGCTCGCGGCCGGGCAGCCGCAGCCGCCGACGCAGCAGGTCGACGGGTTCGGTGCCCCGGTGCGCTTCAGCCGCCGCTCGGATCTCTACGGCGATTACCGCGGCAACGCGCCGGCGTGGTGGCAGGCGCTCGAGGACGGCGACGGCCAGGTGGTGTGGACGACCGATCCGGTGCCGGCGCGCGCCCCGACGGTGTTCGATTTCACCGCCGCGATGAGCGACCATCCCGGCTTCGCCGATCTGTACGTGAACCGGCAGTTCGCGCTGACCTTCAAGACCGGCCGGCACATGACGCCGCAGCGCTGGGCGCGCGGCCCCTACGTGCTGCAGTACCTGCCCGAGGAGAGCGGCGGCTACACCTCCGGTGCCTGGCGGCTGCTCGTGCCCGCCGAGGCGATCACGCCCGGCCAGCCGGTCGAGCTGCGCGTCGCGCACCGCACCGGCGCACCGTTCGCGTACTTCCAGATCAAGGGGCGCGACGATACCGCGGCGTTCGAGCAGCTGACGCTCGCCGATGCGGCAGCACTCGCCGCGCTGCCGGAGCCGGCGCCCGAGGCCGAGTCAGAGCCAGCGCCCGCTGCGCCGTAGCCCGGATCAGTCAGATCGGCTCTGCACAACGGGCCGGTTTGGCGGTGCGGGGAATTGGTCACAGAGGGCGGGAGGACACCGAGTCGAGATCCATCGGTTGAGGATGTGACTGGATCTGACTCGACGTCGTGTCCGCTGCGCCTCGCTGGCTGAGCGGCCGCGGCGCGGCGGGCTCAGGACACGCGCTGCACGAGCTGGTCGACCAGCGAGAGCAGATAGGCGCGGAAGGGCGTATCGGGGAGCACGAGCAGTGCGGCGCGGGCGGAGGCGGCGTGGGCGACCGCGAGCTCATGGCCGCGGGCGATCGCGCCGGAGCGGCGCAGGCGGCCGAGGACGGCGCTGACCTCGCCCTCGGTCAGCTCCTCGCGCGCGAACAGGCGGCGCAGCTCGTCGTCCTGCTGCATCGCCAACACGATCGGCAGCGACGGGTTGCCCTCGCGCACGTCGAGGCCGACGGGCTTGCCGATTTCCGCTTCGGTGCCGGTGACGTCGAGCAGGTCGTCGATGATCTGGAACGTCAGCCCGACGTGGCGCCCGCACTGTGCCATGGCGTCGACCAGCGCCTCACGCGCGCCGGCGAGGTGCGCCGCCGTGCGGGCGCCGACCTCGAAGAGCGAGGCGGTCTTGGCGGTGATGATCTGCAGGTAGTCGTCGTAGGTCACCGCCGGGTTGCGGCGGAACCGGCCCTGCATGATCTCGCCTTCGGTGAGCGCCACGCACGCGTCCGCGGCCCAGGTGACGAGCCGTTCGTCGAAGCGGCCGCAGAGCCGGAAGGCGCGGCTGAAGAGAAAGTCGCCGGTGACCAGCGTGTCGGCGACGCCGAACCGCTGCCGCGCCGAGTCGCGCCCGCGGCGCACGGCGTTGCCGTCGATGATGTCGTCGTGCAGCAGGCTCGCCGAGTGGATGAGCTCGAGGGCGACCGCGACGTCGACCGCATCGGCGACCGCCGTGCCGCCGCAGGCGCGGAAGACGAGCAGCGTCACCGCCGGGCGCACGCGCTTGCCGCCCGCGCCGATCAGATATTTCGCGATCTCGGTCAGGCGCGGCTCGCGCGCGACGAGCAGCGCATCGAGGCGTTCCTCGACGAGACGGAGCTCGTCGCCGACCAGCCCGGTCGGTGAAGCGGGCGGAGGAGTCGCCGCGGGGCGTCGCGCGCCGTTCATCGCGCCGCTCCACGATGTCGCACGGGCATCATGGGACAGCGCGGATCATGTCAGGTCCCGATGGGGTGTCAAGGTAACGTGCGGTCGGGGGAGCGCGTTGCCTTGCCACCGGGCACTGGCTAGGGTCGCGGCGTGACCGACGCGCTGGCACCTACCGAGATCCGGCGGCTCGGGACGCGCGCGGTGCGCATCGTCTGGGCCGACGGACACGTGAGCGAGCTGCTCAACACCTACCTCCGCGCGCACTGTCCGTGTGCCGGCTGCCGCAGCCGCCCGCAGCGCAGCCTGCCGGTGGTCAACGCGCCGCGCGAGGACATCTACCCGGTGCAGATCGGGCTCGTCGGCCGCTACGCGATCAGCGTCGAGTGGAGCGACGGACACGACACCGGCATCTACAGCTACCAGACGCTGCGCGCGCTGTGTGTCTGCGCGACCTGCGCGGCGCGTGCCCAGGCGGCGTCATGACGACGCTCGAGGACGTCCGCGAGCGCCTGACCGAGATCCAGCCGCACGGCCTGCGGCGCGACATCGTCAGCGGCGGCCTGGTGCGCGACGTGACGCTGCACGAGGGCGTGGTCCGCGTGCAGTTCCTGCCCGGGCCGTTGCCGGCGCCGCTCGTCGACGCGACGGTCGCCGACATCCGGCGTGCGGTCGGCGCGCTGCCCGACGTGACCCGCGTCGACGTCGAGCTCGTGCGGCCGGCGGAGCAGGGGGCGGTGGCGATCCCCGGCGTCGGCGACATCCTCGCCGTGTCGAGCGTCAAGGGCGGCGTCGGCAAGTCGACGGTCGCCGTCAACCTCGCCGCGGCGTTCGCCGCGCGCGGGCTGCGCGTCGGCATCCTCGATGCCGACATCTACGGCCCGAGCGTGCCGACCATGCTCGGCCTGACCGGGCGGCCGCGCGTCGTCGAGCAGACGGTGTATCCCCTCGAGCGCTTCGGGCTGCGGGTCATGTCGATGGGCTTCTTCCTCGACGAGAGCTCGCCGGTGATCTGGCGCGGACCGCTGGTCACCGGGCTGCTGCGCCAGTTCCTCAAGGACGTGCAGTGGGGCGAGCTCGATCTGCTCGTCGTCGATCTGCCGCCGGGCACGGGGGACGTGCAGCTGACGCTCGTCCAGCAGGTCCCGCTCAGCGGCGCGGTGGTGGTCACCACGCCGCAGCCGGTGTCGCTGATCGACGTCGAGCGCGGCATCGGCATGTTCCAGCAGGTCAACACCCCGGTGCTCGGCGTCGTCGAGAACATGAGCGGCTATGTCTGCCCGCACTGCGGGGAGCGTGACGAGCTGTTCGGCGCCGGCGGGGCTGACCGCCTCGAGCACACGTTCGGCCTGCCGGTGCTCGGCCGCATCCCGATCGTTCCGGCGGTGCGTGCCAGCGGCGATGCCGGCACGCCGCTGGTGGTCGCCGAGCCCGACCACCCGGTGAGCCGCGTGTACGCCGAGGTCGCCGCGCGCGTGCTGGACGGCATCGCCGCCGAGCGGACCGCCGCGCCGCGCATCATCGGCTGATGGTCGGCACCGCGAGGGCGCGACGAGGCGGACGGGCCCGCGTCATCGCGATTCCGCGGTGATCCGACCCCGGCCGGTCGCTGCGTTGCGGCCGGGCGAAGGTTCGGTGTAAGCGGACGCACGATACTCATGCGCGCGCTGTTTGCCCTCCTGAACCTCGGCCTGATCTTCGGCGCGGCATTCACCGGCATGCACCTGTACTTCCGCACCCACCCGGACACCTCCGGCGTCAGAGGGTCGCCACTGCTCAACAGCCGCGTGCGCGCCTGGTACTTCTCCAACCTCGATCCGTTCGAGCAGCTCTTCGTGCAGCGCGGCGTGCGCCCGATGGCGATCACGTACGCCCAGGTCGCCGTCAGCCTGTTCGTCGCCGGCGCCTATGCGACGGGCCTGATCTACACCGCCGGCTTCCTGACCCTGTTCGCCGGCACGCTCGACATCCTCGACGGCAAGGTCGCGCGCCGCGGCGTCGGGGCGAGCCGGCGCGGCGCCTTTCTCGATTCGGTGATGGACCGCTACGCGGAGTTCTTCGGCTACGCGGGCCTGCTCGTCTTCTTCGCCGGTGACTGGCGCCTGTGGGCGGTCCTGCTGGCGATCGTCGGCGGCATGATGGTGAGCTACACGCGCGCGCGGGCCGAGGGGCTCGGCATCCGCTGTGACGTCGGCCTGCTGCAGCGGCCGGAGCGCTTCGTGCTGCTCGGGTTCGGATCGATCTTCAGCTCGATTCTCGAGCACGTCGTCGGCGGCGGGGACCACGTGCTGCTGACGATCACGATCGTCGTGCTGGCCATCCTGTCGCACATCACCGCCGTGCAGCGCATCGTCCACGTCAGCCGCGCGCTCGCGGAGGACCGCCGTGGCTGAGCTGCGCGGCAAGGGGTGGCGGGTGCTCGGCTACTTCATCTGGATGCTCGGGGTGGGGATCGTGCTGGACAGTGACGCGGTCGTCGCCGGCGGCGCGCTGCTGGCACTCGGTGCCGGGCTGTTCGCGCTCGGTACCGGGCAGTCGCTGCGGCCGGGAGGGGTGTCGTGAAGAGCCGTGGAGTCCGCATCGGCCTCAGCGTCGCGATCTCGGCGTTCTTCCTCTGGCTCGCCGCGCGCGGCGTGCACTGGGACGAGGCCCTCGCCGCCATGCGCGGCGCGAACTACGGCTGGGTGCTGGCGATGCTGCCGGTCACCGTCTGGACGCTCCTCATCCGCGCCCAGCGCTGGCGGGTGTTCCTGCACGGCGTCGGCGTGCCGCCGCTGCGGCCGCTCGTGTCGGCGACGAACATCGGCTTCATGGCGAACATGATCCTGCCGCTGCGCATCGGCGAAGTGGTGCGCCCGGTGCTGCTGTCGCGGCGCGGTCACCTGCCGCTCAGCGGCGTGCTCGCCAGCGTCCTGCTCGAGCGCATCTTCGACATGTTCACCATCCTGTTCCTGTTCGGCGTCGCAACGAGCCTCGTCAACGTCTCCGACCAGGTGCGCCAGTGGGGCTGGATGCTGAGCGGTGTCGCGCTCGGCGTTGCCGCGGTGATCGTCCTGATCCGCATGCAGGAGAAGCTCGCGCTGCGCATCGCGCGCGCGCTCGCCGACCTGCTGCCCGGCCAGCTCGGCGCCTCGGCGTACACGTTCGCCGAAGGCTTCGTCCGCGCGCTCGACATGCTCGACAGCCCGGTCGCCTATCTGCGCGCGTTCGCGTGGTCCATTTATCTCTGGGTCGCGATCTCGCTCATCTACGTGCTGGGCTTCTGGGCGTTCCATCTCGACGTGCCCCCGCTGCGCGGCGCGCTGGCGCTGACCACGCTGGTGGCGATCGCCGTCTCGGTGCCGTCGGCGCCGGGCTTCATCGGGGCGTTCCAGCTCGGCTGCGTCCTCGGACTGAAGATCTTCGGCGTGCCGGAAAGTCCGGCGCTGGCATTCTCGCTCATCGTCCACCTGACGCAGTTCGTCGGCGTGATCGGCGCCGGCCTCTACTCGCTGTGGCGCGAGAACATCAGCCTGCGCGAGGTCGAGGCGGTGGAGGAGCCGGATGTCACGGTGGCTTGACGGTCGCACGGCCGTCGTCGCCCTGTCCGGCGGCATCGCCTGTTACAAGGCCGCCGACGTCGTCCGCCTGCTGCGCAATGGCGGCGCGCAGGTGCGCGTGCTCATGACCCGCGCCGCGTGCGAGTTCATCACGCCGTTGACGCTGCAGACGCTCTCCGGCGCGCCGGTCGCGACCGAGCTGTTCGATCTCACCCAGGAGTCGGAGATCGGCCACATCGCCCTCGCCGACAGCGCCGACGTGCTGGTCGTCGCGCCGGCCACGGCGAACGTGATCGGCAAGGCGGCGGCCGGCATCGGCGACGACCTGCTGACCACCGTCCTGCTCGCCACCCGCGCGCCGGTGCTGCTCGCGCCGGCGATGAACGTGCACATGTGGGAGAACGCGCTCGTGCAGGGCAACCTCGAGCGGCTGCGCGCGCACGGCTGGCGGGTCATCGATCCCGGCGTTGGCGCGCTTGCCTGCGGGTACGAGGGCGCCGGCCGGCTCGCCGAGCCGGCGGTGATCGTCGCCGAGGTCGAGCGCGTGCTGGCGCCGCAGGATCTGCGCGGCGAACGCGTCGTGGTCACCGCCGGGCCGAACCGCGAGCCGCTCGATCCGGTGCGCTTCCTTTCCAACCGCTCGACCGGCCGCATGGGGTACGCGCTCGCCGCCGCGGCCTGGCGGCGCGGCGCCGAGGTGGTGCTGATCAGCGGCCCGACGGCGCTGCCGGCGCCGCACGGCGTGTCCTGCGAGCGCGTGCAGACCGCGGCCCAGATGCGCGAGGCGGTGCGGCGCGCGCTGCCCGATGCGACGATGCTGTTCATGGCCGCCGCGGTCGCCGATTACCGGCCGGCAACGGTGGCGCCGCAGAAGCTCAAAAAGGGCGAGGGGCCGCTGCGCATCGAGCTGACGCGCACGGTCGACATCCTCGGCGAGCTCGGTGGCCGCGCCGGAGGCTGTCTGCTCGTCGGCTTCGCCGCCGAGACCGAACGCGTCCTCGAGCACGCGACGCGCAAGCTGCGCGAGAAGCAGCTCGATCTGATCGTCGCCAACGACGTCAGCGCCCCGGATGCCGGCTTCGAGGTCGATACCAACGCGGTGACGCTGCTCGATGCGAGCGGCACAACCGCCGTGCCGCTGGCGGGCAAGGATGTCGTGGCGGACGCCATCCTCGACCGCGCCGTCGCGCTGCCGCGCGCCCGGCGCCCTGCGATCCGCCCCGTGCGCCCGCGCCGTCGCCGCGCCTGAGCGCCGCGCCGGCGCGAGCGGGCGCTCCGACGCGCCCCCGGCTTCGCACATTGCAGGCGTGCCAGTCGGGTGTTAGCGCTCGACGCGCATGGTGGACGATGACCTTCGCGCCGAGCTGCACGAGCTGGTGGCGGGGCTGCGGGCGCATCTCGAGTGGCAGCGCGAGTGCGGCGCGACCGGTCTGCCCGTCGGGGCGTCGCCGCGCGCGGCCGAGCCGCCGGCGCGACCGCCGGCAGCGCCACCGGCGCGCCGCCCGATTGCGGTGGCCGCTGCAGCTCCGGCGCGCGAGGCGGCGGTGAGGCGCACGCCACCGGCCGCCCGACCGCAGGCGACCACGCCGGAAGCGGCCGGCGATGCGGCGCTGCGCGCGTGCGCCAGCCTCGAGGCCCTGCGCGGGCACATCGGCGACTGCACGCGCTGCGCGCTGGCCCGCGGGCGGACGCAGGTCGTCTTCGGTGTCGGCAACCCCGATGCCGATCTGATGTTCGTCGGCGAGGGCCCGGGACACGACGAGGACGTGCAGGGCGAGCCGTTCGTCGGTCGTGCCGGACAGCTTCTCACCGAGATCATCACCAAGGGCATGAAGCTGCGGCGCGAGGATGTGTACATCGCCAACGTCGTCAAGTGCCGGCCGCCGAACAACCGCAACCCCGAGGCGCCGGAGATCGCGAGCTGCATGCCGTTCCTGCACCGCCAGATCGAGCTCGTGGCGCCGCGCGTCATCGTCGCGCTCGGCACCTTCGCCGCGCAGACGCTGCTCGGCGTGAAGACGCCGATCACGCGCATGCGCGGCGTCTGGCACGACTATCGCGGTACCAGGGTGATGCCGACCTTCCATCCCGCCTACCTGCTGCGCACGCCGGGCGACAAGCGGCTGACGTGGAGCGACATCAAGCAGGTGATGGCCGAGCTCGGACTGCCGGTCTGACATGCGCCGTCTCGTCGTGCTGCTGGTGCTGTGCGCGCCGCTGCTGCTCGCCGCGACGCCGCGCCGGACGCCGCCGACGCCGGCGCAGACGCCCGCCGAGACACCGGCGGCACACGCCGGGCGCGAGGTGCTGCAGCTCACCGTCGACGGCACGATCAACCCGGCGGTGGTGAACTACATCCAGGAAGGGATCGCCGCCGCCGAGGCGCGCGGTGCGGCGGCGGTGCTGATCCAGCTCGACACCCCCGGCGGCCTGCTCGAATCGACGCGGCTGATCGTCAAGGATCTGCTCGCCGCGCCGCTGCCGGTGATCGTCTACGTCGCGCCCGGCGGGGCCGGCGCGACCTCCGCCGGCGTGTTCGTCACGCTCGCGGCGCACGTCGCGGCGATGGCGCCGGGCACGAACATCGGTGCCGCGCATCCGGTGGGCGGGCAGGGCGAGGACATCGATGGCGCGATGGGCGAGAAGGTCGAGAACTTCACCGCCTCGCTCAGCCGCACCATCGCCGAGCAGCGCGGCCGCAACGTCGAGTGGGCGGAGCAGGCGGTGCGCAAGAGCGTGTCGGCCACCGAGCGCGAGGCGGTGAAGCTCAAGGTCGTCGACTTCGTCGCCGCCGACGTCGCCGAGGTGCTGACCAAGGCGAGCGGACGGACTGTGACGATCGCCGGCCAGCCGACGAAGCTCGATCTCGCCGGGGCGACGATCGTGCCGCACGAGATGCGCCTCGGCCAGCGCGTGTTCGACTTCCTCGCCAACCCGAACATCGCCTACCTGCTGATGATGGCCGGGCTGCTCGGGCTGTACGTCGAGTTCACCAACCCCGGCGTGCTCTTTCCGGGAGTCGCCGGCGCGATCTGCCTGCTGCTCGCGCTCGCGGCCCTGCAGGTGCTGCCGGTCAACTACGCCGGCCTGGCGCTGATCGTCCTCGGCACGCTGATGCTGATCGGCGAGGCGTTCCTGCCGAGCTTCGGCGTGCTCGGCATCGGCGGGCTGGTGGCGTTCGTCATCGGCTCGGTGCTGCTGTTCGACACGCCCGAGAGCGCGCTGCGCGTCGACTACGGCCTGATCGCCGGCGCTGCGGTGACGCTCGGCCTGTTCACCTTCACCGTCGGCTGGCTGGTGGTGCGCGCGCACCGGCGCCGCCCGTCGGTCGGCGCCGAGGGCATGATCGGCGAGATCGGCCATGTGCGTCGCGTCGACGGCGACGGGCGCGCGAAGATCTTCGTGCACGGCGAGTACTGGGATGCCGACACCGACGGCCCCGTCGCCGTTGGCGATGCGGTCGAGGTGACCGCGATTGCCGGCCTGCGGCTGCGCGTGCGGCGCGCCGCCGCGCCGGCCTGATCTCCACTCCAAAGGCGCGACGTGAGGAGCACCGCATGCTGACCCCCCTGTTGCCGATGCTGATTGCCGCCATCGCGCTGCTGATCAGCGGTCTCAAGGTCCTGCGTGAGTTCGAGCGCGGCGTCGTCTTCCGCCTCGGCCGGCTCGTCGGCGCGCGCGGACCCGGCATGATCTACCTGATCCCGCTGGTCGAGAAGATGGAGCGCGTCGACCTGCGGACGGTGACCATGGACGTGCCGCCGCAGGACGTGATCACCAGGGACAACGTCTCGGTGAGCGTCAACGCGGTCATCTACTTCCGCGTCGTCGATCCGCAGCGCGCAATCACCGAGGTGACCGACTTTCTGTTCGCCACCTCGCAGCTCGCGCAGACGACCCTGCGCAGCGTCTGCGGCCAGCGCGAGCTCGACGAGCTGCTCGCCGACCGCGACAAGATCAACCATCAGATCCAGGAGATCCTCGACACCGAGACCGATCCGTGGGGCATCAAGGTCACGGCAGTCGAGATCAAGCACATCGATCTGCCGCAGGAGATGCAGCGTGCCATGGCCCGCCAGGCCGAGGCGGAACGCGAGCGGCGCGCCAAGGTGATCAACGCCGAGGGCGAGTACCAGGCGGCGGAACGCCTCGCCGAGGCGTCGGCGATCATCGCCGCCCATCCGACGGCACTGCAGCTCCGCTTCCTGCAGACGCTCGGCGAGCTCGCCACCGAACAGAGCTCGACGACGATCTTCCCGGTGCCGATCGACCTGCTGCGCCCGTTCCTCAAGCCGGACGGCGAGAAGACCTGAGGTGTGGCCACAGCGGGCAGGGAAGACCCCGAGTGCATTGAGCGTCGGCCGTTCGCTGCGTTCGTCGGTGTCCTCCCCAGCGCCGTGGCCCGACGACATCGTTGACTCTCTCCGGCTGCTGTGGTGGAGCTTGCGGACTGCACTGCCCGCCGGCTGCGCTGCATGCACGAACACCCCGCCAGCGATGTCGCGGTCGCTCCGCTCGACGCGTCCTCCGATCTCGAATTCGCGCTACCCGCGGAGCTGATCGCCCAGACGCCGGCGCCGGCCCGCGACGCGGCGCGGCTGCTGGTGCTGCGCCGGGGCGACGGCGGGCTCGCGCACCACGCCATCGCCGACCTGCCGGCGCTGCTCGCTCCCGGCGACCTGCTGGTCTTCAACGACGTCCGCGTGCGCCCGGCGCGGCTGCACGGGCGCAGTGACGGCGGGGGGGCGGTCGAGCTCCTGTTCGTGCGCGCGCTCGCGCCGGGCCGCTGGGAGTGTCTCGGCCGGCCCGGCAAGCGGCTGCGCCCCGGCGCGCGCGTGCACCTGCCGGCCGGCGGCGACGCGCTCGTGGTCGAGCGCGGAACGGCGGGGCGCCTGACGGTCGCGTTGCCGCCGGCGCTCGACGTCGTCGCGTTGCTGGAGGCACACGGTGAGCTGCCGCTGCCGCCCTACATCCGGCGGCCGGCCGGGCCGCTGCCGGTCGACCTCGAACGCTATCAGACGGTGTTCGCGCGCGCGCCGCAGGCCATCGCGGCACCGACCGCCGGGCTGCACTTCACGCCGGCGCTGCTCGATGCGGTGGTCGCCCGCGGCGTGGCGCGCGCGTTCGTCACGCTCGCCGTCGGGCCGGCGACCTTCCTGCCGCTGCGCGGTGCGGCGCGGGCGGGCGCGGCACTCGAGCCCGAGTGGGCGGAGATTCCCGTCGAGACGGTCACCGCCATCCGCCGCGCGCGGGCCGCCGGCGGCCGGGTGATCGCCGTCGGCACGACGACGACGCGGGCGCTGGAATCAGCGGCCGGCCGGCCGGACGGGCTGCAGCCGGGCGGCTTCTGGGCGGAGGCGTTCATCCAGCCCGGGTTTCGGTTCCGCGTCGTCGACGCGCTGCTCACCAACTTCCACCTGCCGGGCTCGTCCCTGCTGCGGCTGGTCGGCGCGTTCGCCGGCGAGGCGCGCATCCGCGCCGCGTACGCCGCGGCGATCGCGGCGCGCTACCGCTTCTACAGCTACGGCGACGCGATGCTGATCGCATGAGCAGCGCAGCGCTTTCCCCCGGCGCGTGTGTCCCGGCGGCCCCGCGGCCGTCGCCGCTGCGGATCGTCGCCCGCGATCCGCATGGCGCGGCGCGCCGCGGCATCCTGCAGACCGCGCACGGCGCGATCGACACGCCGGCGTTCATGCCGGTGGCGACGCAGGGGACGGTGAAGGGGCTCACCGCGAGCCAGGTCCGCGCGGCGGGCGCGCAGATCATCCTGTCGAACACCTACCACCTCTCGCTGCGCCCCGGGGTCGACGCGCTCGAGGCGCTCGGCGGGCTGCACCGCTTCATGGGCTGGGACGGCGCGATCCTCACCGACAGCGGCGGCTTCCAGGTGATGAGCCTCGCGGCGCTGCGCACGGTGAGCGACGAGGGCGTGCGCTTCCGGTCGCATCTCGACGGGACACCGCTGTTCCTCACGCCGGAGGACGTCGTCACGCGCCAGCAGCGCTTCGGCGTCGACATCCTGATGGTGCTCGACGAGCTGGTCGCCGCCGAGGCCGACACCGCCGCCGTGCGCCGGGCGATGCGGCGCACGACCGACTGGGCCGAACGGTCGGCGCGCGTCGCGATCGGCGCCGATCGCCACCTGTTCGCCATCGTGCAGGGAGCGTTCGATCCGGCACTGCGCCGGGAGCATGCCGCGCAGCTTGCCGCCTGCGGCTTTCCGGGCTATGCGGTCGGGGGTTTGAGCGTGGGAGAAGCGCGTGGGTTGACGCGGGAGGTGGCGGCAGTGGCGGCGGCGGCGCTGCCGGACGACCGGCCGCGCTACCTGATGGGCGTCGGTCTCCCGCAGGATCTCCTCCACTTCATCGCCATGGGATACGACCTCTTCGACTGCGTCCTGCCGACGCGCAACGGCCGCAACGCGACGTGCTTCACGTCACGCGGGCGGGTCAACATGCGCCTCGCGCGCCATGCGCGCGACGACGGGCCGATCGACCCGGCGTGCGCGTGCGAGGCCTGCCGGACGGTGTCGCGCGCCTATGTGCGCCACCTCTGCGTGGCGGGCGAGATGCTCGGCGCGCAGCTCGCCAGCCTGCACAACGTTCATTTCTATCTCGACCTGATGGCGCAGGCGCGCGCCCACCTCGCCGCCGGCGACTACACCGCCTGGGCGGCGGAGCGCATCGCCGCCATGGAGGCGGAGGAGGCGCGATGATCGACGTCGCGTGGGCACAGGGGGGCGGCGGCGCGGCGGGTCCGCCCGCGCTCGTGCAGATGCTGCCCTTCATCCTGCTGTTCGCGGTCTTCTATTTCCTCGTCATCCGGCCGCAGCAGCAGCGCCAGCGCCAGCATCGCGACATGCTGGCGAACCTGAAGAAGAACGACGAGGTGATCACCAGCGGGGGCCTGTTCGGCCGCGTCATGGCGCTCACCGACGACGTCGTCACGCTCGAAATCGCTCCCAACGTGCGCGTGCGCGTCCGCCGCGCCGATATCGCCAGCGCGGTCACCGCCAAGCCGGGCACGGCCGCGCCGGCTGAGACCCAGAAGGACAAGAGCAAGTGAATCAGACGAGCCTCCTCTATCGCGCCCTGCTGGTCGTCGGCCTGACGATCGTGGCCGTCGTGCTGCTGCTGCCGACGGTGTGGCAGCCGCTGCCGGGCTGGCTGGGATTCCTGGAGGACCGGCGCATCGCGCTGGGTCTCGACCTGCAGGGCGGCACGCATCTCGTGATGCAGGTCGACACCGATGCGGCCGTGACGAATTTCCTCGAGGTCTCGAGTGACGAGTTGCGCCGCGAGCTGCGCAAGGACGGTGTGCGGGCGCCGAAGATCGGCGTCGACGCCGCCGGGCTGACCGTCACCGTGCCGGCCGAAGATCGCGAGAAGATGCTCACGGTGATCGACCGCGTGCTGCCCGACCTGAAGCTCGGCAGCGCCGAGACGCGCGACGGCACGGTGGTGCAGGCGCTCAGCCTGCCGCCCGTCGCCGTGACGGAGATCAAGCAGGCGGCGGTCGAGCAGTCCCTCGAGACGATCCGCAACCGCGTCGACCAGTTCGGGGTCAACGAGCCGGTGATCCAGCGCCAGGGCGAGCGCGACATCCTCATCCAGCTGCCCGGCATCCAGGACCCGGCGCGCGCCAAGGAGCTCATCGGCCGGACCGCGGTGCTCGAGTTCAAGCTCGTGCGCGAGATCAACGCCGAGCCGATCGCCGCCGGCAGCCAGCCGCTGCCGGCCGGCACCGAGGTGCTCTACGAAATCGACAAGCGGCCGACTGGCGAGCGCCGCAAGGGCGCGCCGCTGGTGGTCGAGGCGCAGACGCTGATGACCGGCGACGTCGTCACCGACGCGCGCGTCCGTCCGGGCGATCTGCCGAACTCGCGCATCGTGTCGCTCGACCTCAACGCGCGCGGCGCGCGCCTGTTCGAGGAGATCACGGCGGCGAACGTCAACCGCCGCCTGGCGATCGTCCTCGACGACACGATCTACTCCGCCCCGGTGATCAAGGAACGCATTCCCGGCGGCAAGGCGGTGATCAGCGGCAGCTTCACCGCCGAGGAGGCGAAGGATCTGTCGATCGTGCTGCGCAGCGGCGCGCTGCCGGCGCCGGTCTCGATCGCCGAGGAGCGGACGGTCGGACCGACGCTCGGCCAGGACTCGATCCGTCAGGGGCTGCGGTCGTTCCTCGTCGGCGGGGTGTTCGTCGTCCTGTTCATGATCATCTACTACCGCTTCGCCGGGCTGCTCGCCGACCTCGCGCTCGTCTGGAACGTGCTGTTCATGATGGCGGCGCTGGCGGCGTTCGGCGCGACGCTGACGCTGCCGGGCATCGCCGGCATCGTGCTGACGATCGGCATGGCGGTCGATGCGAATGTGCTGATCAACGAGCGCATTCGCGAGGAGCTGCGCCTCGGCAAGACGGCGCGCGCCGCGATCGAGGCCGGCTACGAGCGGGCGCTGCCGTCGATTCTCGACTCCAACATCACCACGTTCCTCTCGGGTCTGATCCTGTTCCAGTTCGGCTCCGGGCCGATCAAGGGCTTTGCCGTCACGCTGTGCATCGGCCTGGTGAGCAGCGTCTTCACTGCGGTCGTCGGCACGCGCCTGGTGTGGGACTATCTGCTGTCGCGCCACCGCGTGCAGTCTGTGAGTGTCTGACATGCTCGAAATCATTCCTCCGAACACGAACTTCGACTTCATCGGCCGGCGCCGCACGGCGATCGCGGTCTCGCTCGCCGCGGTGGTGATCAGCCTCGTGCTGCTCGTCGTCCCCGGCGCGCAGCTGGGCATCGACTTCGCCGGCGGCTCGCTGATCCAGACGCGCTTCGGCGCGGAGACGAGCACCGAGGCGGTGCGCGAGGCACTGCGCGCGGCGGGGCTGAACGCGCAGGACATCCAGGACATCGGGAGCGAGGGGACCGAGTTTCTCATCCGGCTGCCGCTCGCCGAGAACGAGAGCGAGGACGTCAATCAGCAGGCCGTCACCACGCTGCGGGAGCGGTTCGGCGGCGATCAGGTCGAGATCCTGCGCGTCGAGGCGGTCGGCCCGCGGGTCGGCGAGGCGCTGCGCGGCAAGGCGATCCTCGCGGTCGTGTTCGCCACGCTGATGATGGGGATCTACATCTGGATCCGCTTCGAGTGGCGCTTCGGCATCGGCGCGGGCGTCGCGCTGCTGCACGACGTCATCGTCACCATCGGCGCGCTGATCGCGTTCGGCTACGAATTCGACCTGTCGATCGTCGCCGCGCTGCTGACCGTCGTCGGCTTCTCGGTCAACGACACGGTGATCATCTCCGACCGCATCCGCGAGAACCGTCGCAAGGACCGGCGCACGCCGCTGGCGACGATGATCAATCAGAGCATCAACGAGACGCTCAGCCGCACGATCCTCACCACCGGTACGACGCTCATGGTCGTGCTGGCGCTGTACGTGCTCGGCGGTGCGGTGATTCACGGCTTCGCCTTCGCGCTGCTCGTCGGTTTCATCGCCGGCGTCTATTCGACCGTCTTCGTCGCCGGCCCGGTGGTGCTGTTCTTCGAGCCGACGGCGGCGTCGCCGGCGCCCGAGCGCATTCCGGGGCGCGCCACGACGGCGGCCGGCCGCCGCAGCTGATCGACAACGCCGGGGGGCGTGTGGGGCGGATCGGCGGCGGAGGCGGAACCGGACCGGCGCGGCGGCGGGCATGAGCCGGTTGCGGCGCTGGACGCTCGTCGCGCAGAGCGAGCGCGGTCCCGCGCTCGCCGCCGCGCTCGGCGTCTCGCCGCTCCTCGGCCAGCTGCTCGCCAATCGCGGCGTGCTCGAGGCCGAGCGCGCGGCGCGCTTTCTCGATGCGCGGCTCGCCGACCAGCTGCGCTCGCCGATGCTGTTCCGTGACATGGCGCGTGCCAGCACGCGCCTCGTCGACGCGCTGGCGCGTGGCGAACGCATCGGCATCTACGGGGACTACGACGTCGACGGCGTGAGCGGCAGCGCCGTGCTGGTGCGCTTCCTGCGCGCGCTCGGCGCCGAGCCCCTGGTGCACATCCCGCACCGCCTGCGCGACGGCTACGGCTTGAGCGCGCCCGGCGTCGAGAAGCTCGCCGCGGCCGGGGCGCGGGTGATGATCACCGTCGACTGCGGGGCCGTGAGCCATCGCGAGATCGCCCTCGCGGCGTCGCGCGGCATGGACGTGATCGTCTGCGATCATCACCAGGTCGCGGCCACCCGCCCGCCCGCGCTCGCGGTGATCAATCCGATCGAGCCGGATGCGGGCTTTCCGTTCAGCGGCCTGTGCGGCGCCGGCACCGCGTTCTATCTCGCCATGGGCGTGCGCATGCTGCTGCGCGAGCGCGGCGGGCCGGTGCCGGACCTGCGCCGCGAGCTCGACCTCGTCGCGCTCGGCACGCTCGCCGACCTCGTGCCGGTCGTCGAGGAGAACCGGGTGCTGGTCAAGTACGGCCTGCGCGAGCTGGCGTGCAGCACGCGGCCGGGGGTGACCGCGCTCAAGCGCGTCGCCGGCGTCGCGCAGCTGAACAGCGGCGCGGTCGGCTTTCGCCTCGCGCCACGGCTCAACGCCGGCGGACGGCTCGATGACGCGATGCGGTCGCTCGCGCTGCTGACGACCGACGACGCGGCGGAAGCCGAACGACTGGCAGTGGCGCTCGACGAGGAGAACCGCTCCCGCCAGGCGATCGAGCGCGAGATGGTGGCCGAGGCGACGCGCCTGATCACCAGCCGCGGCGGGCTCGGCGAGCGCCGCACGATCGTGCTCGCCTCGCCGCATTTCCATCCCGGCGTCGTCGGCATCGTCGCCTCGCGGCTGGTCGAGCGGTATCAGCGCCCGACGGTGCTGATCGCCGCCGAGGACGGCGGCGTGGGGCGCGGCTCGGGACGGAGCGTCGGCACGATCGACCTGCACGGCGCGCTCGCCGCGTGTGCGCCGCTCCTCGAGCGCTTCGGCGGCCATCGCATGGCCGCCGGGCTCAGCATCCGTCTCGACCGGGTCGAGGAGCTCGCGGCGCGCTTCGAGGCCGAGGTCGCCTCGCGCGCGACGCCGGAGGACTTCATCCCGCAGGTGCGCGTCGATGCGGAGCTGCCGCTGCGCGCGGTCGACGTCGCCTGCCTCGACGACCTCGCCCGGCTCGAACCGTTCGGCACCGGCAACCCGGAGCCGGTGTTCCTGGCGCGCGACGTGCGCGTGCGCGACCGCCGCATCGTCGGCGAGCAGCATCTGAAGCTGATTCTCGAACAGGACGGGCGCTCGATTCCGGCCATCGGCTTCGGCATGGCGGATGTCGCGGTCGCCGCGGGGGATCGCCTGGACGTCCTGTTCGGGGTGCTGGCCAACGAGTGGAACGGCAGTTTGTTCGCGGAGTTACGCCTCCGAGACCTGCGGCCGCACCAGCCGGCCTGAGGCCGGCGGCCATTGCCCCGATGGGCGGCAGCTACCTTGACCTGCTTCAACACACGGTGTTATCAACGCTCCTCGTTTTGTTTCATGCCCCGCAGCCGACCGGTAGGACCTCGCTCATGAACCGCGACGAACCGCTGCTCAACAGCAAGGAAGTCGCCCGCATCCTCGATCTCAGCCCCGACACGGTGAACGAGTATGCGCGCAAGAGCATCCTGCCCGGTGTGAAAAAGGGCCGGCAGTGGCGGTTCCGCCGGCGCGACATCGCGTCGTTCAAGCGACAGCTCCGGGGCATGACGGCGGCCTGATCCACGTCGTGGACCACGGGGCGCCCGAGGGGAAGGCCCACTACGATGCTGCAGACCAGCACCCACGCGCACGAAAGCAAGCTCTACTCGGAATTCACTGACATCTACGATCTGGTCTTCGCGCGCTTCTTCTACCCGCGCATCGCGGCGGTGATCCGCGCCCTCAACATCCCGCCGGGGGCGCGCGTGCTCGAGCTCGGCGTCGGCACGGGGCTGTCGCTGGGCGCGTACCCGACGCATTGTCAGGTGACCGGCGTCGATCTCGCTCCCGACATGCTCGAGCATGCCCAGGAGCGCATCGAACGCCACGGCTGGTCGCACATCTCGTTGCTCGAGGGCGACGCGATGGATCTGCAGCTGCCGGCCAACAGCTTCGACTACGTCATGGCGTTCCACGTCGTCAGCGTCGTGCCCGATGCCGGACGGATGATGCGCGAGGTGCACCGCGTCTGCCGGTCGAACGGCACGATCGTGGTGATCAATCACTTCCGCAGCCAGAAGCGTCTGCTCGCCGCGATCGATCGCGGGCTCGAGCCGCTCACCCGGCGCTGGGGCTGGCACACGCTCGGACGGGACGAGGTGTTCCGCAACCTGCCGCTGCAGCTCGAGCAGGTCTACAAGACCGCGCGCCACTCGCTGTTCACGATCGTCGTCGCGCGCAACCTGAAGGACGCGACGACGGGGGTCGGCACGCCGGCCGTGGCCGTGAATGGCGTCGGCGCCGGGCTCAGTGCTTCGACCTGATCCCCGGATCGATCGGCGCGATGCCGCGCCGCAGCAGCCACTGCGCATCCTGCGCGCCGCGCGTGCGCAGCCACCGGGTGTAGACGCGGACCGTCTGGCTGTCGCCGCGGAACATCTCCGCGAAGCTCACTTCGGAGAGCACGCGCACGAAGTCGGGGAAGTGCGCGGCGATCTCGCCGAACACGTCGCCGCCGGTCGGTCCGTGGCGCGGCGCGAGCGACGCGAGCTGGTGGTAGGCAATGCGGCCGAGCCCCATGTAGTAGTCGGTCGACACGATGCGCCGCTCGAGGCTCTCCATGAACACCCCGGAGAGGAAGAGCGCGGTATCGCCGACGTGCTGCAGCGCTGCGCAGCGGCGCGGGCGCGGGTGATGGAACGACTCGAGGTATTCGAGGGCGAGCGGTCGCGCGTTCCAGTCCGGGGCGGGCCTGGCGAAGCGTTCGAGCAGCGTCACGAGGTAATGCTCGGTCGACTCGCTCGGGCGCACCTCGTGGGCGCGCAGGGCATTGCGAACCAGATCGCGGAAGAACTCGGTCAGCGAGCGCCGGATCAGCGACGGTTCCGCCATGGCTGACCCTTCGGCGCCGATCGCCCACCGCCGCCCGCGCGGACCTCGCGTCCGCGTCTGCCACCAGATGGCCGTTCGCGCACCATCCTCACGCGCCGGATTGTCCGGAACGCCGGGATCGAAAGCAAGCTGTTTCGCGGGCACGCGCGCCGGAGATCGAATTGGCGCAACGAGTGCCCTCGGGTATACTGCGCCCACAATGGAGGCATCCGCGCCGTGAAACAACGCGCAGGAATCACGCTGTTCGTCGTCGTCGTCTGCGGCACGCTGCTCGCCAGCAGCTGGCTGGCCCGGCAGGTCTCGGCAGTCGGCCGCGACGCGTACCAGAACGTCGAGGCGTTCGCGAACGTGTTGACGATGGTACAGAAGAACTACGTCGACGACATCGGCACCGAGAAGCTGATCGAGGGCGCGATCACCGGGATGCTCACCTCGCTCGATCCGCACAGCGCCTATCTCACGCCGGACCTCTACAAGGAGCTGCAGGTCGACACGCGCGGCAGCTTCGGCGGGCTCGGCATCGAGATCTCGCAGAAGAACGGCATTCTCACCGTCGTCTCGCCGATCGAGGACACACCGGCGTTCCGCGCCGGCGTGAAGGCCGGCGACCAGATCCTCAAGATCGACCAGGAATTCACCAAGGACATGACGCTGCTCGAGGCGGTGAAGCTGATGCGCGGCCCCGAGGGCACGAAGATTCAGCTGACCATCCGGCGCGAGAACGATCCGAAGCTGCGGACGCTCACCCTCAAGCGCGAGATCATCCAGATCCACAGCGTGAAGTATCGCGTCCTCGAACCGCACTACGGCTACCTGCGCATCACGCAGTTTCAGGAGCGCACCGAGCACGATGCCAAGCAGGCGCTGGCCGAGCTCGAGAAGCAGAGCGGCGGCCTGCAGGGCCTGGTGCTCGACCTGCGCAACAACCCCGGCGGGCTGCTGTCGCAGGCGGTGAAGGTCTCCGACCTGTTCCTCGAGTCGGGCCTCGTCGTCTACACCGAAGGCCGCCTCGACAACCAGGCGCAGAAATTCTACGCGCACCGCGGGCCGACCTCGGGCGACTACCCGATGGTCGTTCTGGTCAATGGCGGCAGCGCCAGCGCCTCGGAGATCGTCGCCGGCGCGCTGCAGGACCACAAGCGCGCGCTCGTGCTCGGCACGCAGACCTTCGGCAAGGGCTCGGTGCAGACGATTCTGCCGCTGACCGATGGCGACTCGGCGATCCGCCTGACGACGGCCCGCTACTACACTCCGAACGGGCGCTCGATCCAGGCGACCGGCATCACGCCCGACGTCGTCTCCGAGCCGGTCATGCCGGTGGCGGCCAGGCCGCACGATGAATCGGGCGACGTGCGAGAGAACAATCTCCCGGGGCACCTGCCGCACGAGGGCGAGGAGCCGGAGACGGACGAGCTGAGCAGCGAGGTCGTGCCCGGCGCCGACAAGGACGACCCGCAGCTCGACCGCGCGCTCGAGCTGCTCAAGAGCTGGAACGTCTTCAAAACGGTGGTCGCGCAGCACGAACCGTGATGAGGCGGGAGCCGCACCGGGCGGCCCCGTCCCTTCCGCTTCCGCATGGCGCTGCGCGGTGATCGTCCGCCGGTCGGGCTGGCCTGGATCGTCACCTGGCCGCTCAGCGCCGTGCTGGCGGCGGCGGTGTTCCTGTCGGCGGAGAACCTGCGCAACCCGCTGCGCGAGCCGGAGCGCCCGCCGCGTCCGCTGAGCACCGCGGAGTGGAACGCGCAGTTCCCCGAGCGCGTCGCCCGTCTGAACAGCGCCCTGCGCAGCGGCCCGCTGCGCAAGGTCGCACCGCTCGAACAGGCGCGCGGCTCGGGCCCGCTGCGGTTCACCCACCGGCTGTACGAGGTGCAGCTGCCGCGCGCCGAGCAGGCACGCGCCGAGGCGCTGGTCGAGGCGGCGCGTGGTGTCGATCCCGGCCTGGTGATCAGCACCGTGCAGACGGGCGACGACACCGAGGTGCGCTTCGGCCTCGACGGGCTGCTGGTCACCACCGTCCGGTTCCTGTGGCGCGAGCATCCGGAAGAGCGGCCGCGCGCCGCGGTCGTCATCGGCCCGCTCGGCGACGACCTGCGGCTCGCCCGTCGCGTCATCGAGCTGATCGACGCGCCGATTGCCCTCGGCGTGCAGCCGCGGCTGCCGTTCGCCCGCCAGGTCGCCGAGCTCGGCGTGATGTACGAGCGCGAAGTCGTCGTGCAGTACGAGGCGCCGCCGCCGCCACCACCGACCCCGACGCTGCCGCCGGAGCTCATCGGGTTCGTCACACCGCCGCCGGCACCGCGCCGGCCGCGATCGCCGGATCTCGCCGCCGGGCTCGACGTGCTGCCGGAGGCGGTCGCGGTCGCCTGGAGCGGCGCCGGGCCGACGCCGCCGCGGGCCGATCGCACGCTGCTCGCCGCCGCCGACCAGCGGGCGCTGCCGTTTCTCGGTGATCGCGGCGATCGCAAGTCGGCGGCGCTGCCGCCGCCGGTGGTGCTCGTCGATGCGCAGGAGCGCCCGGGCGTGCTGGCCGAGCAGCTCGCGGCCGCCGCCGAGGCGGCGCGCAAGCACGGCCGCACCGTCGTGCTCGCCCGGCCGACCGATGCAACGCTCACCGCGCTGCAGCTGGTGCTGCCGCAGTGGCGCGCCGAACGCATCGATCTCGTGCCGCTCTCTGCGCTCGTGCAGGCGAGCGCGACGCCGACGCCGCGGCCGAGCCGCAACGTGGCAGGGCGCTGACGGCTCTGGTAGGTGGCGGGGATGCGCGACCTGCATGCCCCGGCACGCGCGCCGGTCCTGCGCGTCTGCGAGCTCGTTCGGCTGTTGCGCACCTGTGTCGAGGATCGGGTGCCCGACGTGTGGGTGGCGGGCGAGCTGTCGGGCTTCAAGGTGCACGCCTCGGGACACTGCTACTTCCGCATCAAGGACGCCGACGGCCAGATCGCGGCGGTGATGTTCCGCTCCGCCGCGCGCCAGGTCCGGTTCCGGCCGGCGGACGGCATGGCGGTGCTCGCGCACGGGCGCGTCAGCCTGTACGAAGCGCGCGGCGACCTGCAGCTGTACGTCGACGCTCTCGAGCTGCGCGGCGTCGGCGCGGACCAGCTCGCGCTCGCACACCTGCGCCAGCGCCTGGCCGCCGAGGGGCTGTTCGGCGCCGAGCGCAAGCGGCCGCTGCCGGCGTGGCCGCGCGCCGTCGGCATCGCCACCGCGCTCAGCGGCGCCGCGGTGCACGACATCCTCACGACGTTGCGCGCCCGCCTGCCGGCGGTGCGCGCCATCGTGCGACCGGTACGCGTCCAGGGCGCCGGGGCGGCTGCCGAGATCGCCACCGCGCTCGCCGAGCTCGCGCGCGTGCCCGAGATCGACGTGATCATCGTCGGACGCGGCGGCGGCTCGGCACAGGATCTCTGGACCTTCAACGACGAACGCGTCGTGCGCGCGATCGCCGCCAGCCGCGTGCCGGTCGTCTCCGCGGTCGGGCACGAGATCGACATCACGCTCGCCGACCTGGTTGCCGATGCACGCGCTGCCACGCCGACGGCGGCGGCGACGCTGGTCGTGCCCGACGCGCGCCAGCTGCGCCGCCAGCTGGCGATGCGCGCCGGCGCCTTGCACACGGCGATGCGCACGCTCGTCCGCCGCCGCGGCGAACGCCTGCAGGCCCTCGCGCGCCTGATCCGCGATCCGCGCCGACGGCTGATGGACCGGCGGCAGCGTGTCGACGAGCTCAACGAACGGAGCTGCCGCGCCGTCGGCGCCGTGCTGCGGGCGGCGCAGGGACGGCTCGCCGCCTGCAGTGAACGGCTGCAGGCGTTGAGCCCGCTGGCGGTGCTCGAACGCGGCTACGCCATCGCGCGCCGCGCCGATGGGGTGGTCGTGCGCGACGCGACACAGCTCGCCGTCGGCGATCCACTCGACATCATCTTCCGCCGCGGTCGGGCGCGGGTGCGCGTCGAGACTCGTGGCGACTGAGACAACGAGGAGCAGATGAGCAACGACAACGAGACGCCGGGACTCCGCTTCGAGGAAGGGCTGGGAGAGCTCGAGCAGGTCGTCGGCCGGCTCGAATCCGGGGAGCTGCCGCTCGACGAGGCGCTGCGGGCGTTCGAAACCGGTGTCGGACTGGTGCGGATGCTGAACGATCTGCTCACCGCTGCCGAGCAGCGGGTGGAAATCCTCACCCGCGGCCCCGATGGCAGCGTGCAGTGCCGGCCGGCGGACGACGAGCTGTGACCGATCTCGACACCTGGCTGGCGGGCCACCGGGCCCACATCGATGCCGCGCTGGCCGCCTGCCTGCCGCCGCGCGACGATCGCGGCGGCCTGATCGAGGCGGTGCGCTACAGCGTGCTCGGCGGTGGCAAGCGAGTCCGCCCGATCCTCGCGCTCGGCGCCTGCGAGGCGGTCGGCGGCGAGCCCGCCGCGGCGTTGCCGGTCGCCTGCGCGCTCGAGCTCATCCACGCGTATTCGCTGGTGCACGACGATCTGCCGGCGATGGACGACGACGTCCTGCGCCGCGGGCAGCCGACGACACACGTCGCGTTCGGCGAGGCGCTGGCCATCCTCGCCGGCGATGCGCTGCTGACCGAGGCCTTCGCGGTCCTGGCGCGGGCCGCCGAGGCCGCCGCCGATCCGCGCCCGCTGCTGCGCGCGACGCGCGAGATCGCCGATGCCGCCGGCCTGCACGGCATGGTCGGCGGCCAGGCGGCGGACCTCGCCGCCGAGGGCGAGGCGGCGGACCTCGCGACGGTGGAGTTCATCCACATCCGCAAGACCGGAGCGCTGCTGCTCGCCGCGGTGCGCGGCGGCGCGCTGCTCGGCGGAGCGGACGACGAGCAGCTGCGCCAGCTGACCCGGTACGGCGAATGCGTGGGGCTCGCGTTCCAGATCGCCGATGACATCCTCGATGCCGAGGCGCCGGCAGCGCACACCGGCAAGCAGCCGGGCCGCGATCGCGAGCGGCAGAAGGTCACGTTCCCGGCCGTGCTCGGCATGCCGGCGGCAAAGCAGCGCGCCGGCGAGCTGCGCGACGGCGCGCTGGCGGCGCTCGACGGCTTCCCTGCCGCCGCGGGGCCGCTGCGCGCGCTCGCCGAGTTCGTCGTCGCGCGGGCACTCGGAGCGTGAGCCGCGAGCGGCTCGACAAGCTGCTCGTCGATCGCGGCTTCGCGGCGAGCCGCGAGCGGGCGCGGGCGCTGATCATGGCCGGGGCGGTGCGCGTCGGCGACCACGTCGTCGACAAGGCTGGCACCCTGGTCGCCGCCGATGCGGAGATCAGCGTCGCCGGGGGCGACATTCCCTTCGTCAGCCGCGGCGGCGTGAAGCTCGCCGGGGCGCTCGACGCGCTCGGCATTGACGTCGCGGGCCGCCGGGTGCTCGACGTCGGCGCGTCGACCGGCGGCTTCACCGATTGTGTCCTGCAGCGCGGGGCGGCGGCGGTCATCGCGGTCGACGTCGGCTACGGCCAGCTCGCGTGGTCACTGCGCCAGGATGCACGCGTCACGCTCATCGAACGCTGCAACGTCCGCCAGCTCACCGCCGCGCAGCTCCCGTTGCGGCCCGACTGTGCCGTGATCGATGTCTCGTTCATTTCCCTGACGCTCGTGCTGCCCGTGGTCGTCGGCCTGCTCGCGCCGGGAAGCCCGATCCTCGCGCTCGTCAAGCCGCAGTTCGAAGTCGGTCGCGGGCAGGTGGGGAAGGGCGGCGTGGTCCGCGATCCCGCGCTGCACGCGGCGGCGGTCGATCGCGTGCGCGCCTGCGCCAGCGGACTCGGCCTCGCGGTCGTCGGGGAGTGCCCGTCGCCGATCCTCGGGCCGAAGGGCAATCGCGAGTTCTTCCTCGCGCTGCGCGTCCCGGACCCGCCGCCGGCCTGATACGCTCGCGGCGGGCACCGCGCCCGGCCAGGGGTTTGCTCGCGCTGTAAATTCGGCTAGCGTGCGCAAGCTGGAGGCTCTGCATGGCTCGTATCACCGTCGAAGATTGTCTGGACAGAGTGCCGAACCGCTTCGAGCTGGTGCTGCTCGGGGCGCGACGCGCCAAGCAGCTGCTCAAGGGAGCGCGCCCGCTGGTCGAAAGCGACAACAAGGAAGTCGTCACCGCGCTGCGCGAGATCGCCGCGGGCGAGGTCGAGCTGGTGTATCCCGACGCCGAGTAGCGGCGCGCCCGGTCGGGCGAGACGCCGATGACGGAAAAGGATCTCTACGCCGTCCTCGGCGTGCCGCGGACGGCATCGATCGAAGAAATCAGAAAGGCGTACCGGAAGCTCGCGCGCACGCTGCACCCGGACGTCAACCCCGGCAACAAAGAGGCCGAGGATCGCTTCAAGGCGGTCGCCGAAGCGCACGACATCCTCGGCGACCCGGAGAAGCGGAAGCTCTACGACGAGTTCGGGATGGCCGGCGTGCAGGCGGGCTTCGATCCGCAGCAGGCGCGCGCCTATCGCGAGCAGGCGGCGGAATGGGAGCGCCGCGCCGCCGGGGCGGGCGGCGGGACGGGGTTCGGCGGCTACGCCTCGTTCGAGGACATCCTCGGTGACATCTTCGGTGGCGCCGGACCCGGTGCCGGGCCGGGCGGGCGCGCCGGCGCCAGTGCGGCGCGCGGCGGCGCCGACGCCGAATCGGAGCTGACGATCGACCTCCTCGACGCGGTGCGCGGGTTGTCGACGACCCTCACCATCCAGCGCCGCGACGTGTGTGCGACGTGCACCGGCAGCGGTGCCGATCCGGGATCGGTGAGCGCGTGTCCCGAGTGCCACGGCGCCGGGACGGTACGGGTCGGCCGCGGCCCGGTGGCGTTCATGCGCACCTGCCCGCGTTGCGGCGGCACCGGGCAGATTTCGGCGCGTCCGTGCGCGACGTGCGGTGGCAGTGGCGAGCGGCTGAGCAGCGAGAAGCTCACCGTGCGCGTGCCTCCCGGGGTCGAGACCGGCTCGCGCGTCCGCGTCGCCGGCAAGGGCGCGCCGGGTGTCGGCGGCGGTGCGCCGGGCGACCTGTACATCCGCATCACCGTGCGGCCGCACCCCTTGCTCGAGCGCCGCGGCGACGATCTGTACCTGGACCTGCCAGTCACCGTCGGCGAGGCGGTCCTCGGCGCCTCGATCGAGGTGCCGACGCCGGACGGTCCGGTGCGCGTCAAGGTTCCGGCGCGCAGCCAGGCGGGCCGGCAGCTGCGCGTCAAGGGTCGCGGCGTGCCGCAGCTGCGCGGCGGCGGGCGCGGCGATCTCTATCTGCGCCTCGTCGTGCACGTGCCGGACAGCGACTCGCCCCAGGTCGCCGACGCGGCGCGCACGCTCGACGCCGCCTACGCGCAGAACCCGCGCACGGGGTGGAGGCTGTAGCATGACCGTCCACTATGTGCGGCTCGCGGAGGTGTGTGCGCGGTACGCGATCGACGAGACGCTGCTGCGCCTCGTGCAGGAGGAAGGACTCATCGAGGTGAAGCACACGCTCGACGATGAGCCGGTGCTGACCCCGGCGCAGGCCGAACGGCTGCGGCTGATTGCGGTGCTGACGCGCGACCTCGAGGTCAATCTCGCCGGTGTCGAGGTCATCCTGCACATGCACGAGGATCTCTGCGCGCTGCAGCAGCAGTTCGACGAAATCCTGCGCGCACTGGTCGGCGAGGTGCGGCGCCGGGTGCAGGGCTAGGCGATGGCCGCTCGCCGACGGTCCGGCGGGACGGCGCGTCCGCCACGCACGACGGCTCCGGTCAAGGAGCCCGAGCAGCCGATTGAGAGCGCCGACGCGGCCGAGGAGCCCGAGGAGACGGCCGAGGTCGTCGACCCCGAAGCGGAGGGCGACGCCGAGCTCGGCGTCGAGCTCGCCGCCGACGAGCCCGCCGGTGGTGCCGAGGGCACCGACGGCCCGGCCGAGCCGGCCGCGGCGCTCGAGGAGCTGGCACTGCGGACGCAGCGCGACGATCGTGCCGACCGCGACCGCTCGCTCGTTCCCTTCGATCCGCTGCAGCGCTACCTCACCGAGATCCGCCGCTACCCCCTCCTCACGCGCGAGGAGGAGAAGGAGCTGGCGATCCGCTACCTCGAGTCCCAGGACGTCGAGGCGGCCTACAAGCTGGTCACCGGCAATCTGCGTCTCGTGGTGATGATCGCCCGCGAGTACCAGCGCGCGACGCGCAACCTCCTCGATCTCATCCAGGAGGGGAACATCGGGCTCATGGAGGCGGTCAAGAAGTTCGATCCGTACCGCGGCATCCGCTTTCCGTCGTACGCCGTGTGGTGGGTGCGCGCGTACATCATCCGCTATCTGATCAACAACTGGCGCGTGGTGAAGCTCGGAACCACCCAGGCGCAGCGCAAGCTGTTCTTCAACCTGCACAAGGAGAAGGAACGGCTCGAGCGCGAGGGCATCGTGCCGTCGCCGCGCCTGATCGCGCAGCGCCTCGACGTGAAGGAGTCCGAGGTCGTCGAGATGGCACAGCGGCTCGGGTCGCGCGATCTCTCGGTCGACCAGCCGAGCGATGACGACGGCGGCGGCACGCTGCTCGACGTGCTGCCGGGCACGATCCAGGGCCCGTATCAGCAGGTCGCCGACGCCGAGTTCCGTCGCGAGGTCGGCGAGAAGATCCGCGCATTCGGCGCGACGCTGAAGGACAAGGACGCGGTGATCTTCAACGAGCGCCTGCTCGCCGAACAGCCGCTGACGCTGCAGGAGATCGGCGATCGCTACGGCATCAGCCGGGAACGCGTGCGCCAGCTCGAGGAGCGGCTGAAGAAGAAGCTGCGGGCGTATCTGGAAGCCGAGATCCCGGACCTGCGCGACGGCGCGCTGGATCTCGACTGACGCGACCGCACGTCGCGCGGAAGCGATGCGCGCGAAGACGCCATCGTCGCCGCGAAGTCTGTGCGGACGTGCCGACGTCCTGACGCAGGTGCGCGGAAGAACGCGGCACCCGATCGCGCGACCCGCGTTCCCCAAACCCACCGCGTCCTTGATCAGACGCCACGTCAGCACGTCAGCACTTGCCGCCACCGTGCGGCGCTCGCAGCGGTCCTCACGCGTGCCCGCCAGCGCCCGCCGCCTTGCCCCTGCGCGAAGCGCGATTGTATAGTGCGCCGGTTCGCGCGGACCGGTCCGCGCCACGATGCTGGGAGCGAGCTGATGGCGACGGTACACGGGGGCCGGCTGGTGGCACGCGCGCTGCGCGCCGAGCAGGTCCCGTTCATTTTCACCCTGTGCGGCGGCCATGTGATGCCGATCTACGACGGCTGCCAGGACGAAGGCATCCGCGTGATCGACGTGCGGCACGAGCAGACCGCCGCGCATGCGGCGGACGGCTGGGCGCGCGTCACCGGCCGGCCGGGCGTCGCGGTGGTCACCGCCGGGCCCGGGCTCACCGATGCCGTCACCGGCGTCGCCAGCGCGCATCGCGCCAACATCCCGATGATCCTCATCGGCGGGCAGGGGCCGCGACCGTTCGCCGACATGGGCTCGCTGCAGGACATGAACCACGTCGAGCTCATGCGCCCGATCACGAA
>CBFGUK010000025.1:0-39873 GCA_965651925.1 uncultured bacterium
CGCCGTCGCCGGCGACGCGACGCGCCCGCTCGCGCTGTGCACCGGCGTGCTCGCACTGGCCGGCGACGCGCGGCTGACCGCCGCGCGCGCGGCGCTCGGCGCGCTCGCCGCGCCCGGCGGCGCGCTCGAGGCGCCCGCCCTGGCGGCCCTCGGCACGCTCGACGGCGGGCTGCCGGCGGAGCGCGTCGCGGCACTGCTCGAGGCGGAGCCCGCGGCGCTGCGCGCCGGCGGCGCGGCGGTCGGCCGCGAGCCGCTCGCCGAGCGCCGCCTGCCGCTGCTGGCGCGCGGCGATCCCGATCCGCAGGTGCGCGCCGCCGCGGCGCGCGCGCTCGCCGCAACGCGCACGCTGTGGGGCATCGACGGCGCGATCGCCGCGCTCGCCGACGACGACCCCACCGTGCGCGCCGCCGCCGCGCAGGCGCTCGGCCACCTCGGCTCGCTCGCCGTGCCGGCCCTCGAACGCACGGCGCGCACCCGCCCGGCCGAAGCGCGCGGCGCGCTCACCGCGCTGGCGCTCGCCGGCCCCGACGGCATCGCGACGCTACGCCGCCTCGCCCGCGACCTGCCCGACCACGCGCTGCGCGACTACGCCCGCCTCGCCCTCGGCCAGACCCCGCACACGCACTGAGCGGCCCGCGATCAGCGCGGCAGGCCGAGGACGCGCTGGGCGATGATGTTGCGTTGCACCTCGCTGGTGCCGGCGAAGATCGTCGCGGCGCGGTAGTAGAGCCAGGAACGTTGCCAGCGGCCGCGCGCGGCGGCGCGCGGCTCGCCGCACCAGAGCTGGCCACCGGTGCCGAGCACCTGCATCGCCGTCTCGTGCAGGTGCTGGCTCATCTCGCTCCAGAAGAGCTTGACGAGCGAGCTCTCCGGCCCGGGCTTCCCGCTGCGGCGCAGCTGCGTCAGCGTGCGCCAGTTGTGCAGCTTCGTCAGCTCGACCGCGATCCACGCCTGCGCGAGCTGCTGACGGCGCAGCGGGTCGCGGGCGGCGCCGGTCTCGTGCGCCAGCGCGAGCAGCTCGCCGAGCAGCATGCGGTGGACGACGAGCTGGCGCGGCGAGGTGCCGCGTTCGTGGCTGAGCGTCGTCTGCGCGATCGTCCAGCCCTGGTGCAGCGCCCCGACGAGGTTCGCGGCGGGGACGCGCACCTCCTCGAGGAACACCTCGTTGAACTCCTCGCTGCCGGTCATCTGGCGCAGCGGCCGGATGCTGATACCCGGCGCGTGCATGTCGACGATCAGGAAGCTGATGCCGCGGCCGCCGCGCGACTCGGGATCGGTGCGCGCCAGCAGGATGCCCCAGTCGGCGAACTGCGCGTAGCTCGTCCACACCTTCTGGCCGGTGACGACGAAGTGCTCGCCGTCGCGCACCGCGCGGCAGCGCAGGGCGGCGAGGTCGGAGCCGGCGTTCGGTTCGGAGAACAGCTGGCACCACAGCTCGTCGGCGGCGAGGATGCGCGGCAGGTGGCGCCGCTTCTGCGCCTCGCTGCCGTGATGGATCAGCGTCGGCCCGACGAGGTTGACGCCGATGCGCCCGATCACCTCCGGTGCCCGCGCCCGCGCCAGCTCCTCCTGCAGGAGGTAGTTCTCGGTCGTCGTCGCCCCACGCCCGCCGTACTCCCGCGGCCAGTGCACGCCGACCCAGCCGCCCGCCGCCAGCCGCCGCTGCCACTCGACGAGGAAGCGCACTTCGTCGGCCAGCGAGGGGAACTCCTCCGGCACCTGGGGCACGTTCACGGCGAGCCACGATCGCAGCTCGGCGCGGAAGGCTTCCTCCTCGGCAGAGAACGTCAGATCCATGGCGGAATGGGGTTCGGGGTTACGGGGTTGGGGGGCAGGGGAAGGAGCCGGATCATCACAATTCCTCTTTCCCTAACCCCGTAACCCCTTACTCAGCGCGGCAAGCCGAGCAGCCGCTGCGCAATGATGTTGCGCTGAATCTCGTTCGTGCCGCCGGCGATGCTGGCGCAGCAGGCCCAGAGGGCGCGCTGCGGCCAGCGGCCGGCGGCGAGCTGGGCGGCGGGGCCGAGCGCGTCGAGCGCGAGCGCGGTGAGCTGCTGGCTCATCTCCGCCCAGAAGAGCTTCACCAGCGAGCTTTCCGCGCCGGGCAGCTCGCCGCGCGCGAGACGGGTCATGGTCGCGCAGTTGTGCAGGCGCATGATCTCGACCTCGATGAAACGCGCCGCGAAGCGCTGACGCAGCAGCGGATCGCGCGCCCGGCCGGTGGTGCGCAGGTGTTCGGCGAGCTCGTCGGCGTAGATGCGGTGCAGCACCTGTTCCTTGAAGCAGAAGCTCGTGCCGCGCTCGTGCGCGAGCGTCAGCGTCGCCACGCGCCAGCCGTCGTGCTCGGCGCCGATCAGGTTGTCGCGCGGCACGATCACCTGATCGAGGAACGTCTCGCTGAACTCGGCGCTGCCGGTGAGCTGGCGCAGCGGGCGGATGGTCACGCCGGGGGCGTGCATGTCGAGGATGAAGCAGCTGATGCCGCGGTGCGGCGGCGCGGCGGGATCGGTGCGCGCCAGCAGGATCGCGAAGCGCGCGAACTGCGCGTAGCTCGTCCACACCTTCTGGCCGCTGACGACGTAGTGGTCGCCCTGGCGCTCGGCGCGGCAGCGCAGCGCGGCGAGATCGGAGCCGGCGTTCGGCTCGGAGTAGAGCTGGCACCAGATCTCGTCGCCGGAGAGGATGCCGGGCAGATGGCGGCGGCGCTGCGCCGCGGTGCCGTGCGCGATCAGCGTCGGGCCGACGTTGTTGATGCCGACGCGGTTCATCACCTGCGGCGCGCGGGCGCGCGCCAGCTCCTCCTGGTAGATGGCGGTTTCGGTCAGCGACGCCCCGCGCCCGCCGTGCTCGCGCGGCCAGTGCACGGCGACCCAGCCGCCGGCGTGCAGCGTGCGCTGCCAGGCGGTGAGGAACGCGACCTCCGCCTCGAGCGTCTCGGGCCACGGCCCGCGCGGCACGTTGATGGCGAGCCAGGCGCGCAGCTCGGCACGAAACTGCTTTTCCGCCTGCGTGTACGAGAAGTTCATTTCGAACTGATTTTCACCACGGAGGCACGGAGACACGGAGCGGTGGTCCGCTGTCTCCGTGCCTCCGTGGTGAGAATCATTTCCCGCCCTTCGACCGTTTGCGCCGCGTCGGGCTGGGGGTCGGTTCCGGCGTGGGTGCAGCGGCGAGCGGGCGCAGGTAGCGGATCTCGCCGGCGAAGGCGCCGAACGGCGTGCGGCGCAGGCCGCCGTTCAGGGTGGCGGAGACGATCGTCTCGTCGGAGTCGACCATGCCGACGTGATACGGCACGCCGTCGGCGTCGTGGTAGAGCGCGAGGTCGCCGATGTTCGCGGTGCGCTCGGCGCGGTAGTCCGGGGCCGTCGGCAGCGCGTCGACGGCGGCGTAGTCCACCTCCCAGTCGGCGTCGCGCAGGAGCTGCCAGACGAAGGCCGAGTTGCTCATGTAGCGCGGCTCGTCGGGATCGAGCAGCGCCGCGAGGGTGTCGACGTCGACCTCGCTGTCGAACACGTACGGTGGCGGCGGCGGGCCGCGCAGCAGCCAGCCGCCGGTGCCGTCGGGCTCGAGGCGGTAGCGGCGCGTGTCGGTGCGTGACACCGCCTGCACGCCGCTGCCACGCACCTCGCGGGCGACGTGATACTGGACCTCCACCTCGACCTGTCCGTCCAGCCGGTGCGGCGTGCCGATCTCGTAGCCGTGGATGAGATGGATGCGGTCCCAGGCGGGCTCGAGCCCCCAGCGGACGAGCGGCGCCACCGCGCGCCACGAGTGGGCGCTGAGCCGCGCGCCGCGCGCGTCGGCCTGCGCGAAGGCGCGCACCGTGGCGAGCGGATCGGCGGCGCGGGCCGCCGGCGCCAGCGCCATGGCGAGGAGCACGGCGATCGCGGCAGGGTGCCGGCGGGATCGCGAACCGCGACCGGACGCGGGTTGTCTCGCCGCGGGCGGGACCCGTATGGCTGTCGACGGCGATGGCATACCGGCGCAAGGACTCATACTACGACCGCGCCAAGGCGGCGGGCTACCGGTCGCGGGCAGCCTGGAAGCTGCTCGAGCTGGCGCGTCGCTACCAGCTGATCCGGCGCGGCGATCACGTCGTCGATCTCGGCGCCTGGCCGGGCGGCTGGCTGCAGGTGGCCGCCGAGCTCACCGGCGAGCGCGGGCGGGTGGTCGGTGTCGATCTGCAGCCGATCGAGCCGCTCGGGCGCGCGCAGGTGCACACGGTGGTCGGCGATGCCACCGATCCCGCCGTGCAGGAGACGCTGCGCGAGCGCTGCGGCGGGCGGATCGACGTCGTGCTCTCGGACATGGCGCCGAAGCTCAGCGGCGTGCGCGACCGCGATGCGGCGCGCGCCACGGCGCTGGCGCTGGAGGCGATCGCGATCGCCGACCGGCTGCTGGCGCCGGGCGGCCGCCTGCTCGTCAAGGTGTTCAGCGGAGCCGAGCACGAGGTCCTCAGCGCCGCGCGGGCGGTGTTCACGTCCGCCAAGCTGACGAAACCCGAGGCGAGCCGCAAGGAATCGGCGGAGATGTATCTGGTGTGTACGGGGCGTCGCGGTGGCAGGGAAGGCGCGGGGCAGAGGGGGTAAGGGGTTACGGGGTTCGGGGTTAGGGCCGGAGAGATGCGCGGCGTGAACGCGGTCGACTCGCTCGCGTCTTGGCGCCACTCGTGCCGCCGAGTGTCACGACCACCTGAACTCCGATCCCCTGACCCCCAACCCCCAACCCCCGGCACAGACCCCTGATTACCAGCACAACGTCACATTCCTGACACTCGCCCCGCCGTCTGACGCATCATTTGCCCCGTCACGGCGGGGTTCGCAGGTCAGGTGACCGGGAACGCCGCAGGTTGTCCGACATTTTGGTGTCGGAAGCCGAACATTTGTGATGCCTCCCGCCCGTCTTGTGGCGCCGCGCGGGTCATCTGAGCAATCAAACGCTTCGCCGCCGCGAGTTGGCCTGGATTTCGCTTTCGCCCAACCGGCGATGGCTGCTGGGTGGATGATGTGGGGGGCAGACTCTCTGTGCAGGGATAGCGGCCGGGCACCGATTGTTGGGGTTGCGGCGAATATGCGACATCGCATGCGAACCGACCGTCAGAGGCGGCGTGAGGAGCGGGAATGAGCGTGGCGACCGAATGGCAGGACCGGCTGAGGCGGGTCTTCACGGTGTCGCTGGAGGATCTGAATCCCTTCAAGCGACAGGAGAGCTACACGGCGATCGACATCGGCTCGAGCTCGATCAAGGTGCTCGAGGTACGGACGACGTCGGAACAGCTCGAGCTCGTCAACTGGGGAGCGATCCCGACGCCGCCGTCGGCGATCCAGAGCAACATGGTCAGCGAGCCCGATCGCGTCGGCGAGGCGGTGAAGGCGCTGCTCGATGCCAAGGGCATCCGGGCGCGCAAGGCGATCACGGCGGTGCCGGGACCGGCGGTGATGATCAAGCGGGTGACGCTGCCCGCGACGCAGGCGATCGAGCAGACGATCATGCACGAAGCCGGCAACTTCATCCCCGAGGAGCTCGACAACGTCAACCTCGACTACCAGGTGATCGACAGCCGCAGCGACGGCAAGGAGATGGAAGTCCTGCTTGCCGCGGCGAAGAAGGACATCGTCCACAGCTATGCCGAGACGCTGCGCGTCGCGGGGCTGCAGCCGGTGGTGGTCGACGTCGACTACTTCGCGCTCGATAACCTCTACGAGCTCAACTACGACCCGGTCGCCGATCAGGTCGTGGCGCTGGTCAACATCGGCGCGCGCTACTCGTCGATCAACATCCTCAAGGGCGGGCGCTCGGTGTTCACCGGCGACGTGCCGGTGGGCGGGCGCGACATCACCGAGGCGCTGACGCGCGATCTCGGCGTGACCGCCGACGAGGCCGAGCGGCTGAAGTCCGGCCGCGGCACCGGCGCGATCGACGCCGAGCAGCTCAGCATGGCGCTCGGTCCCGCCGTCGACGCGCTGATCGAGGAAATCCACTACGCGCTCAGCTTCTTCTGGACGGCGGCGACCGACGAGCGCATCGACGCGCTCTATCTGAGCGGCGGGGCGTCGCAGACCCCCGAGCTCGCGACGCGGCTCGCCGAGCGCATCGAGGCGCCGGTCGAGGTCACCGATCCGTTCGGGCGCATCGCGTTCAGCGGCGCCGTCGATCCCGAGCCGCTGCGCCGCCGCGGCGCGGAGTTCGCCGTCGCGCTGGGCATGTCGGTACGGAGGCCGGGCGACAAATGATCCGCATCAACCTGCTGCCGATCAAGGAGACCGAGCGGGCGCTCGGCCGCCGCCACCAGATGTCGCTGGTGGCGCTCGGCGCGGCGACGACGCTGCTCATCATGCTGATCCCGTTCCTGATCCAGGGACGCAAGCTCAGCAACCTCAACGAGGAGATCACGCAGCTCACCGAGGAGATCCAGGCGATGAACCTCCAGGTGCGCGAGGTGCGTGACATCGACCGGCTCAAGCGCGAGGTGCAGACGAAGCTGCGCATCATCGACGACCTCAACCGCAAGCGCATCGGCCCGGCGCGGGTGCTCGAGGATCTCAGCGGCTCGACACCCGACAACCTCTGGCTGATCGACTTCAACGAGGTGGCGAGCAGCGCGACGTTCACCGGGCTCGCGCTCGACAACGAGACCATCGCGCGCTTCATGCGCCAGCTGCAGAACTCGCCGTACTTCCACAGCGTCGACCTCGTCGAGACGTCGCAGCAGCAGCAGACCGGCGCGGCGAACGCCGACGGGTCGCCGAGCTTCACGCGCTTCATCGTCAAGGCGGCGATCGACTACTTCGGGCGCGACGGCAAACCCGCCGAGGCGCCGCCGGGCGCCGCGCCCGGCCAGCAGGCCTCGCCCGGCACGAAGGAGCCGCAGGCATGAACGAGCTCTTCGACCGCATCATGGAGATGCCGGTCCGGCAGCGCGTCCTGCTGCTGGTCGGCTCGGTGTTCCTGCTCTTCTTCCTCTACGGCTACATGCTCTACCTGCCGCGCGAGGCGGAGATCACCGAAAAGGAGGAGAACCTCACCGCGCTGCAGCAGGATCGCGACCGCAAGGCGGCGCTGATCGCCAATCTGCCGCAGCTGCGTCAGGAGGTCGCCGACCTCAACGCGGCGCTCAAGGAGGCGGTCGCGCAGCTGCCCGACACGAAGGAGATCCCGGATCTGCTCTCCGGCATCTCGGCGGTGGCGCGCGAGGCCGGTCTCGAGATCCAGCAGTTCCGCCAGAAGGCCGAGGTCTACCAGGACTTCTACGCCGAGGTGCCGGTGGAGATCCTCGTCAAGGGCACGTACTGGCAGGTCGAGTCGTTCCTCAAGCGCGTCTCCGAGCTCACCCGGATCGTCAACGTCGGCGACATCGGCATCAAGGCGCCGGCGCTGATCGAGAACGATCCCGTCAAGCTGCAGACCTCGTGCGCCGCGACGACGTTCCGCTTCCTCGACGAGGAGGAGCGCGAGCGGATCAAGAAGGAGCGCGAGAAGAAGGAGGGGAAAAAGTGACTCCCTTCATCGTGCTCAGTGGCGCGCTCCTGCTCGCCGCCGGCCGCGCCCTCGCGCAGGGGGCGGACGATCCGGCGACGACGATTGCCGTGACGGCGAAGGCCGAGGCGGACATGGCCGCCGAGGCGCGGGCGGTGACGCGCACCGCGATCGATACCGTGTTCGGCGCCGGCCAGGGGACCGCGCCGGGTGGCGGCAGCGCCGGGGGCACCGGCAGCGCCGCGCCCGCGGACGGTGCCGCGCTCAACGGCAGCGGCACGGACGGCACCGCCGATCCGCTCGCCTGGGATGCCGCGATCGAGGGCGGCGCCGCCGCCGATCCCGCCGCCGAGCCGCGGCGCGATCCGTTCCGGCCGTTCACACTCGACCTGCAGCCGGACACGCAGGAAGCCGAAATCCTGTCGCCGCTGCAGCGGTACGAAATCGCGCAGCTGCGCCTGGCGGGTACCATCGCCGACCTGAGCCCGCCGCGCGCCATGCTGCAGGACAGCGCCGGCATGGGCTTCATCATCACCCCCGGCACGCCGATCGGTCGGCGGCAGGGCGTGGTGAAGGCGATCGAGACCGGTCGCGTGATCGTGGAGGAGGTGGTGCTCGACTACTACGGGCGCCAGCAGGTGCATCAGGTCGTCATCGAGATGCCCAAGGACGACAAGGGCGGGGAGAAGCCATGACGCGAGTGACGCGGTTGGGTGTGGATGTGCGTGCGATCGTCGCCGGGCTGGCGGCGCTGCTGGCGGCCTGTGCGCCGCCGCAGCCGGGGCTCGACGACGAGGTGCCGCGCGAGCAGGCGGTGGTGGAAGACCGCGAGGACGTGACGCACGTCAGTGTCGCCGAGGCGCCGGGGATCGATGCCGACGTGCTGCTGATCCGGGAGCTGAAGATCATCGACGACAACGGCCAGCAGGGCGTGTTCGCGAAGCTCAACCGGGCGCCGCAGGACGTCTCGCACGTGCTGCTGACCAATCCGACGCGGCTGCTGATCGAGATCAGCGGCCCGACGGGCGAGAACGTCGTCGCCGAGCGGTACGCCGTCGACAACCCGCTCGTCTCCCAGGTGCAGATCGGCGCCGACGCCGGCAAGACGCGCCTGACGCTGCTCCTCAAGGGCGACCAGGCGCCGGTTTACTCGGTCGACGATCTGAAGGACACCATCGTCGCCTTCATCGGCGAGCCGCGCGGCACCGAGGAGCCGGTGCGCGAGGCGATCGTGTTCACGCAGCGCGCCGTGCCCGGCGTCGCCGCGGCGCCCGCGCCGGCGCCGCTGCCGGCCGCGATCGCGCGCCCGGTGAGCCCGCCGCCGGTGATGGCGGCGCCGGTCGAGCCGCCGCCGCCGCCGCCCGCCGTGCAGGTCAGCACCGAGACCAGCGCCAGCCCGCGCGGCCGGCGCCTGTACTACGGCCAGCCGATCTCGCTCGACCTCAAGGACGCCGACGTGCACAACGTCATCCGCCTGCTCGGCGACGTCAGCGGGCTGAACATCGTCGCCACCGACGACGTCACCGGCCAGATCACGCTGCGCCTGAGCGACGTCCCCTGGGACCAGGCGCTCGACATCGTCATGCAGTCGCAGAACCTCGAGAGCGTCCAGGAGGGCAACGTCCTGCGCATCTCGACCGTCAAGCGCCTGCGCGAGGAACGCGAGGAGCTCGAGAAGGCGCAGCGCGCCGCGCAGACGATCGAGCCGCTCAAGGTCGCCTATCTGCAGGTCAACTACGCCAAGGCGAAGAAGCTCGCCGAGCTGATCAGCGGCGCCGCCGGTCCGCAGCAGACGCAGACCAACCGCGCCCGCGGCATGCAGGGCGAGGAGGAGATCGGCGTGCTGTCGCGGCGCGGCAGCGTCATGGTCGACGAGTTCACCAACACGCTGATCGTCCGCGACATCGAGCGCGGCATCCGCAACGCCCGCGACCTCGTCACGCGCCTCGACGTGCAGATCCCGCAGGTGCTGATCGAGTCGAACATCGTCGAGGCGACGAGCGACTTCTCGCGCGAGCTCGGCATCCAGTGGGGCTACAACGCGAGCATCGGGCCGCAGACCGGCACGAGCACGGGCAAGAACTTCCCCGGCACGATCGGCTTCGGCGGCTCCGGGCTCGGCGCCGGCAGCGGCGGCGTGCCGTTTCTCGTCGACTTCCCGTCGCCGAACGTCGGCCCGGGCAGCGGCAGCGCGCTCGACCTCGCGCTCGGCTCGCTCAACGGCGCCTACTCGCTCGACGTGCGCCTGACGGCGCTCGAGCAGAAGGGCAAGGGCCGCATCATCTCGCGGCCGCGCGTCGTGACGCTGAACAACGTCGCCGCGACGATCCAGAGCCTGACGATTCTCCGCGTCCGCCTGCCGTCGACCGGCACGGTCATCAGCACCGGCGCCGGCGGCGCCGCGGGCACGGCGACCACCGCGACCGAGAAGATCGAGACCGGCATCACGCTCGAGGTGACGCCGCAGGTGTCCTCCGACGGCTTCGTGCTGCTCGACATGTTCGCCAAGTCGAGCCAGGCGGACTTCACCCGCACGGTCGACAACATCCCGACCGAGATCACCCGCCAGGCGACCTCGCACGTGCTCGTGCGCGACGGCCAGACGGTCGTGCTCGGCGGCATCTACCGCGACACGCAGACCGACACGAACAGCGGGGTGCCGTGGTTCGACAGCATCCCGGGCATCAAGTGGTTGTTCCAGAACGAGTCGAAGGCCAAGCGGCGCGAGGATCTGCTCGTCTTTCTCACCCCGCGCGTGCTGAAGACGCCGGCCGGCGCTGGGCTGCCGACGGCCCAGCAGCTCTGGGACGGCCGCGACTCCGAAGGGTGAGCGATCAGGAGCGATGACGACCGTGGTGCTGACCGGCTTCATGGGCACGGGCAAGACCAGCGTCGGCGAACGGCTGGCGGCGCGCCTCGGGGCGCGCTTCGTCGACACCGACGCGCTGGTCGAGCAGGCCGAGGGGCGCTCCGTGGCGGCGATCTTCGCCGCCGACGGCGAGGCGGCGTTCCGCGCCGCCGAGCGCCGCGCGATCGCCGCCGCGCTCGCCGAGCCGCACGCGGTCGTCGCCACCGGCGGCGGCGCGGTCACCGACCCGCAGACCCTCGCGACGCTGCGCGCCGCGGCGCCGCTCGTCTGTCTCACCGCGCCGCCCGAGGTCATCCTCGCGCGCGTCCAGGCCGCCGGGCCGACGCGCCCGCTGCTGCAGGATCCCGAGCCCGCGGCGCGCATCCGCGCGCTGCTCGCCGAGCGGGCGGCCGCGTACGGCGCCGCCGACCTGACGGTCGACACCGCGGCGCAGCCGATCGACGCCGTCGTCGACACCATCGCCGCGTTCCTGCAGGCGCGCGGGCGCACCGGAGGCGAGGCATGAGCGGCGGTGCCACCGTCCACGTCGCGCTCGGCGAGCGGGCGTACCCGATCGAGATCGGGGCGGGCACGCTCGGCGGGCTCGGCGCCCGCCTGCGCGCGCTCGGCCTCGGGCAGCGGCTGGCGCTGATCACCAATCCGACCGTCGGCGCGCTCTACCGCGCCCCGGTCGAGGCGAGCTGCCGTGCCGCCGGCTTCGAGGTCGTGACGGTCGAGGTGCCCGACGGCGAGGAGCACAAGAACCTCGCCTGGCTGACGTTCCTCTACGACCGCCTCGTCGATGCGCGCCTCGACCGCGGCTGCGCGGTGGTCGCGCTCGGCGGCGGCGTGATCGGCGATCTCGCCGGGTTCACCGCGGCGACGTTCCTGCGCGGCGTGCCGTTCGTGCAGGTGCCGACGACGCTGCTCGCGCAGGTCGACTCGAGCGTCGGCGGCAAGGTCGCGGTCAACCATCCCGGCGGCAAGAACCTCATCGGCGCGTTTCATCAGCCGCGCCTGGTGTGGATCGACGTGCACACGCTGCGCTCGCTGCCGGCACGCGAGGTGCGCGCCGGGATGGCCGAGGTCATCAAGCACGGCGCGATCCTCGGTCCCGACCTCTTCGCGCTGCTCGAGCAGCGCCTCGAGGATCTGCTGCACTTCGACGAGGCCCTGTCCATCGAGGTGGTGCGGCAGAACTGCGCGATCAAGGCCGGCGTCGTCGCCGCCGACGAGCGCGAGTCGGAGTACCGCGCGGTGCTGAACTTCGGGCACACGATGGCGCACGCGCTCGAGATGCTCACCGAGTATCGCGGCTATCTGCACGGCGAGGCGGTGGCGATCGGCATGGCGTTCGCGGCGCGCCTGTCGGCGGCGCGCGGCGTCTGCCCGCCGGCGGTGCCCGAGCGCATCGTGGCGCTGCTGCGCCGCGCCGGCCTGCCGACCGAGCTGCCGCGCGAGCTGCTGACGCCGAACCTCGCCGTCGCGGTCGAGGCCGACAAGAAGGCCGCCGGCGGGACGGTGAATTTCGTGGTCATCGAGGACATCGGACGCGTCCGCTTCGAGCGGTTGAGCGGCGAGGAGGTGCTCGCGCACGCCCTGGCGGCGTGAGCGGGAAACGGAACGCAATCTGATCCCGGGCGCCGTGCGCGACCGGATGTGGAGGCTGTCATGTGGTGGTTGACCAAGGGATGTGTCGTGCTCGGAACGTGCGGGCTGCTGGCGCTGGCCGGCTGTGGAAGCTCCGGCTTCGACGGGTCGGGAACCGATGCGCTGACCATGCAGTTCCTCGGCTTCAGCGGTGAAGGCCTCGATCAGCAGGACCTGGTCGGCGCCACGAACGCCGACGTCGATGTCTGCCCGAGCCTCTGCAACATCGGCGGCGACCTGCTCGAGATCGAGTTCGAGGAATTCACGCAGACGCGCGCCAACGCGGTGTTCATGAACATGGGCGCTTCGCCGATCCTGCTCGATCGCTACACGGTGGCGATTCCGGGCAGCGGCGTGCCGACGCGGACCGGCACCATCTCGGTCATCCTGCCTGGCGGCAGGTGCAGCGATTCGCCGGGAACGCAGTGCGCGGACGACGGCCAGTGCGGCCCGCAGGCGATCTGCGAGCACGTCGAGACGCCGGTGGAAGTGATGTTGTTCGATTTCGTCACCAAGGAGCTGGTGCGCGGCGACGGCACGTGTCCGTCGATCGATTTCAACACCGGCGAGATTTTCCCGGGCACCGTGGTGCCGCAGACATATCAGACGAACGTGACCTTTTCCGGCAGTGACGCGACCGGCGAACGCTTCACGATCACCGCGGGGATGGTTGCCGGGTTCTTCGACGCGAACAACTGCGAGGATTCCGGCGGCGGCGAGTAGTCGGAGCGTGTCATGCGGGGCGGCGGACGGACGAGGCGTGGAGTTGTAGTCGTGGGAGGTGTCAGGATGGGCCGACGGGTTGCTGGATTTCTCGCGTGCGCGTCGATGGTCGTGCTCGCCGCCTGTGGCGGCGGCGGCGGCGGCGGCGGTGGAGGCGGCGGCGGTGGCGGAGGGGGCGGACCGACGCCGGTCCCGAACCAGATCTGCGACGCGTCGAAGCGCCTGTGCATTGGCCTCGCCGACCTGATCATCTTCTCCGGGCCGTCGCATGCGACGACGGTCACCGTGACGACGAAGTCGGGCGGACGCGCCGCCGGCGGCGAGCGGGTGACGATCACCAGCTCGAGCCTGGCCGCGAGCGTCACCCCCGAGTCGGGGACCACCGACGGCGGCGGCGTGCTGACCGGCACGGTGACCGGCAACTACGGTGGCAATGCGACGCTGACCGCGACCGCGCCGGACATGGGGATCTCGGTGCAGATCCGCATCTCGGTGCAGGGCTCGGTCGCACCGACGCCGACCGCGACCGGCGGCGTGCCGGGGGGGCCGACGGTGACGCCGACGCCGCAGGAGCTCGAGGACGTGACGACGCTCTACATGGAGACGTCGCCGTTCGCGATCAGCTCGCAGCTCGGTGATACGGTCGATGTCTACGCGATCGCGTTCGACCAGAACAACCGGCCGCGCAACAACGTCAGCATCATCTTCGATTTCGAGCCGAAGGTCGGTTTCCTGCGCCCGATCGCCACCACGACGCGGACCAGCACGCTGCCCGACGGCACCGTGCAGGAGGGCGTCGCCCACGTGCAGATCGTCGTGCCGGCGGACGCCGCGACGCCGGGCACGGTCACCGTGACCGCGAAGGCGGGCTCGGTGGGGGGCGAAGTCACGTTCCGCGTCAACCCCGGCGCGGCGACGCAGACGGTCGCCGCCGTGCTCGCGCAGGTCAGTGACGCCACCTGCGGTACCGACATCGGCGGCAGCCTGACGCTGCGGGCGATCGTCTTCGACGGCAACAACAAGCCGATCGAGGACGTCAACGTCCTCTTCATCTCGCCGCTCGGCACCGTCGTCCCGCTCGTCGCCACCACCCAGCCCGTCAACGGCCAGGGCGGTGTCGCGCAGACGACCCTCAATGTTCCGGTCGGCGCACCGGTCCTGCGTGATGATGCGGGCAAGATCCTGCCCTACATCATCAAGGCGCGCGCCGGTGGCGTCGAGGGCGAGGTGAACGTGTACGTCGTGCCCGGTCGCGAGGAGTGCAATGCCGGCGAACGCGGCACGGTCGACCACGGCGAGGCGGCGAGCGCGACGCTCGGCGCCGGCCCGAGCCGCATCCGCGTGCGCGGCAGCGGCAGCCGCGAGCTCAGCACGGTCGTGGCGACCGTCTTCGACAACCAGGGATCGCGGCTGCGCAACGCCGAGGTGCGCTTTGCGCTGTCGCCGCTGACCACGGCGGCGGGCGCCGTGCTGCTGCCGTTGAACGTCGACGGCGGCTACTGTTCCGGGACCGCGGGACGCATCTGCCGCGAGACCACCGACTGCCCGCCGGACGAGGAGTGTGTCATCGATCCGGCCAACCGCTTCATCGGCTTCACCGATCAGGCGGGCAACGTGCAGATTCAGCTCCGCTCGGGCAGCGGCCTCGGCACCGCCGTGGTGCGCGCCGAGATTCCGACCGCGCTCGAGGGCGAGTTCTCCGAGCCGTGCACGAATCCGCGCACGCCGGGCGAGCGCTGCATCATCGCCGACGGCCTCGTCGTCACCGTCACCGCCGGCCTGCCGGGCCGCCTGACGGTGTCGGTCAATCCGCGCGCGATCGTCACCAACAACGGGACGCTGCTCAGCACGCTGAACACCATCGTCACGGACACCTTCGGCAACACGGTCGAGGACGGCACGCCGGTGTCGCTCGTCACCGTCCCGTTCGGTCCCGACGACTTCCAGTCCGGGCGCGTCGGCATCGCCGCCTTCCCGCAGACCAACGCGGCACCGCCGTGCGACGTGACACAGTACGTCGAGCAGGTCGGCACGCCCGTCATTCCGGAGCCGGGCAGCGCGACGACCTGCATCGTCTACCCGCCCGACATGGCGGGCACCGAGGTGCAGATCCAGGTGCAGGCGGGTGGTGCGACCGGCATGCGCACGGTCACGCTGCCGGGCGTCATCGACGACCTGCTCGCGCTCGCCAATCCGACCAGCGTCGTGGTGACCGAGAGCGAGCCGGGCTCGACGCTGGTCACCGCGCTCGCTCGCAACCTGAACGGCACGCCGGTGCAGAACGTGCGCATCAACTTCGAGACCACGCTCGGCGCGTTCCGCAGCGCGCCGCCGGTGTTCACCACCAGCACGCTGACGGACGCGAACGGGCTCGCCAGCGCGGCGCTGACGATTCCCGCCGGGACGCCGGACGGCACCGAAATCGAGGTCACCATCTGGGGCGGCGGCCTGCCGCGCCTGTCCGGCCTCACCGAGACGATCACGGTGGTGTCGAGCGGCCCGAGCCCGGGCGCCGGCCCGGCCGTGCTGACGCTCGCGGGCGCCGCGCCCGAGACCATCGGCGTCAAGTCCTCCGGGCAGCCGGATCAGTCGGTGGTGTCGTTCGTCGTGCGCGACCGCCTCAACAACCCGGTCGCGAACATCCCGGTGCGCTTCTACATCACCGCCACCGGCGGCGCGTCGATCACCCCCGAGGCGATCAGCGACGACGAGGGCGTGGTGCAGGCGACCGTGACCGCCGGCACGCAGGCGAGCGCGGTGCAGATCAGCGCAACGGTCGACGTGAACGACGACGGTCTGAACGAGATCGTCAACACCTTCACGCCGGTCAACATCGTCGGTGGCGTGCCGAACGCCGACCGCTTCAGCCTGTCGGCGGAGTTCCTCAACGTCGCCGGCCGGGTGACGTTCGGTCTCGAGGACCGCATCACCGCGTTCCTCAACGACCACTTCGGCAACGCCGTCGCGCCGGGCACCGTGGTGAACTTCACCACCAACGGCGCCAGCGTCTTCAACCAGGTGCAGACCGACGAGGCCGGCCGCGCGACGACGACGCTGATCACCGAGGGCGGCGTGCCCGCCAACGGCATCGTCATGGTGCTCGCCACGACGCGCGGCGAGGAGCCGTTCATCGACCTCAACGGCAACGGCACTCGCGACAGCGATGAGCCGTTCCGCGACGTCCCCGAGCCGTTCATCGACGCGAACTTCAACGATCGCTTCGATCGGCCGGAGACCTACACGGACGCGAACGGCAACGGCCGCTACGACGCCGAGGAGCCGTACGCCGATGCGAACGGCAACGGCCAGTACGACGACGGCGAGAGCTACGCCGATCTCAACGGCAACGGCCAGCACGATGCCGGCGAACCGTTCGAGGACGCGAACGACAACGGCCGCTACGACGCCCACGCCGATGAGCGCTTCATCGACGTGAACGGCAACGGCGAGTGGGACGCCGCGCAGTCGCCGGGGGTCTGGGAGGCGAACGCGCTGCTCTCGACCTCGATTCCGGTGACCTTCTCGGCCCCGACGCTCGTCGAGCTCGAGCCGCGCTCGTTCACCATCGCCGACGGCGGCGAGCAGCAGTTTACGCTCATCGTCGGCGACCGCGACCTGAATCCGCTGGTCGGCGGCTCGCAGATCCGTGTCGAGCTCGTCGGCAACGGTGCGCAGCTGTTCGGCGTGCCGAGCACGGTCACGGTGCCCGACACGGAGTCGTTCGGCGCCTTCATTCCGGGGATCAACGTGTTCACCTTCACGGTCATCGACGAGCGCGAAGGCGAGCCGCAGGCGCCCGAGAACCTGGCGGTGAACGTCACCGTCGACTCCAACACCAGCGGCAGCGCGCCGGGCGGCAACGGCTCGCGCTTCGTGCAGGCGCTCGGCCGGCTGCTGCCGGCACCGACCAACACCCCGGCGCCGACCGAGACCGCGACGCCGACGGCGACGTCGACGGAGACGCCGACGTTCACCCCGACGCCGACCGCGACCGCGACGTTCACCGTGACCCATACGGTCACGCTGACGCCGACCGCGACGGCGACGGCGACGCCGGGCCTGCCGGCGATCGACCCGCCGCTCGGCACGCTGCTCGCCGGCGCGGGGGCGGCACCGAACTGCGACGGCTCGACGATGGAGTTCGTCATCACCGGCGCCCGTCCGCCGTTCACCCTGACGGCGCCGAACCTCTGCCTCAGCCGGACGACGGCCAATGACGGCGACACCGTCGTCGTCACCGGCGGCGGCCAGATCGGCGAGACGGCGCTGACCGTCACCGACGCGCTCGGCCGCACGACGCAGGCGCCGATCGCCGTGCGCGCCGCGCTGGCGTCGTTCATCAGCGTCGACCTGTTCGTCCAGAACCGCAACGACAACGGCGACGGGACCTACACCAGCGTGCTCGGCGCGCTGGTCACCGACGGCTCCGGCGTCACCGTCGAGGACGGCGTGCCGGTGTCCTTCAGCCTCGTCAGCCCGGTGTCCGGCGTGTCGGTCACCAGCCCGGGCTTCACCAACGAGGCGGCGCCGTGCGACGTCGGGTCGCTGACCATCTTCCCGCAGCCCGGCGACGCGCTCTCCTGCATCAAGTACACGCAGAGCCGCCAGGGCGAGACGGTCACCGTGCGGGCGCGGGTGCGCACCGCCACCGGCGAGGTGATCGAGGACACGACCACGATCACGCTCCCCGACACGCGGCCGGCGACGCCGACGGCGACGCAGCCGACCGCGACCGTCACGGCCACCAACCCGGCGACCGAGACGCCGACGCCGACGGTCACCGGCACGCAGCCGCCGACCGGCACGGCAACGGCCACGGCGACGCCGACGCTGCCCGCGGCAGCAGTGGCGTTCATCAGCGCCCAGCCGACGCAGATCGGCGTGCGCGCCTCGGGGCTCACCGAGCAGTCGGTGATCACCTTCCGCGTCACCGATCAGCAGACCAACCCGGTGCGCGGCCTGCCGGTCACCTTCGCACTCACCGCGATCGGCGGCGAGACCGTCGCCCCGGTGATGGCGGTGACCAACGACAACGGTGAGGTCAGCACGACGCTGACCAGCGGCACGCGCACGACCTCGGTGCAGGTCGTCGCGCAGGTCGATGCGAACAACGACGGCTCGCCGGACCTGTTCGCGCAGTCGACCCAGGTGCGCATCGTCGGCGCGCCGCCCGCCCAGACGCGGTTCAGCGTCGCGCCCGAGCGACTCAACGTCGCCGGCCGCGTCCGCTTCGGCATCGAGAACGTGATCTCGGCCTTCGTCAACGACCGCTTCGGCAACGCGGTGCCGCCGGGCACGTCGGTGTCGTTCGTCACCAACGGCGCCAGCGTCGTCGACCCGGCGCCCACCAACGTGAACGGCATCGCCACCGCGACGCTGATCAGCGAGGGCCAGGCGCCGACGAGCGGCATCGTCACCATCCTCGCCTTCACGCGCGGCGAGGAGGGCTTCCTCGACAACAATGGCAACGGCATCTTCGACGCCGGCGACACCATCCCCGGCGGATTCGACAACGTGCCCGAGCCGTTCATCGACTATCGCCCGCTGCCGCCGCTCGACGCCGGCTGCCTCGTGCTCGCGCCGGCTCCGTACTGCAACTTCGCCTTCGATCCGGCCACGCAGTTCGAGATGTTCATCGACACCGGATCGCTCAACGGCATGTGGGACACGCAGGGTACGCCCGGGGTGTGGGACAACAACATCCTCGTGTCCGACCGGACGACGGTCACCTTCTCGGGGCCGACCCAGGTTCCGGTGGCCGAGGCGATCGGCCAGCCGACCGACGGGTTCGTCATTCCCGACGGCGGTGCGCTGACCTTCAACCTCTACGTGCACGACGACCTGGTGAACCCGCTGGTCGGCGGCTCGACGATCACCGTCGAGGCGAACGCCGGCCAGATCGTCGGCGGCCAGATCACCGTCCCCGACGGCCAGTCGTACAACCAGCTCGTCGCCGGCCTCACCCGGTTCCAGTTCGTCCTGCTCGACGAGACGCCGGGCGACGGCGAGAACACCCCGGTGCGCATCACCGTCAGCGTCGATTCCGAAAACGGTGATGCCGCCGCGATCGTCGCCAGCGGCACGATCCTCGGCCCGCCGGCGGCGCCCACGCCGACGGCGACGCCGATGCCGTAAGCGGCATCCGATCACGACCCGAAGCCGCGAAGGCGCGGAGGCGAGACGCTTCCGCGCCTTCGTGCGTTTTCGGGGGCCGTGGGCCGGGGCGGGAGATGCGCGAAGGCGCGGGTCAGCGCCGCCGGTGGGCGGCGGCCCACGAGTCGGGCGCCCAGCCGTCGAGGCGCACGCGGCGATGGGCGAATCGCCAGCGGCCGTCGACCAGCGTGTAGCGATCGCGATAGCGGCCCCAGTGATCGGGGCCGTGCGCGGTGAGGACGAAGAAATACGCCTCTCCGGTCGCATCCTGCGGGCCGGTGACCACGATGCGCAGGTTGGAGACGTGATGACGGATCAGCGCCGAGGCCGTCGTGTCGGCGAGCGCATGCTGCGCGCCGGCGATGCGCGCACGGATCGCCGCGCGGCCGCGATGCGCTTCGGTGTCCGGCGTTTCGAGCACGCCGTCCGGCGTGAACAGCTCGATCAGCTCGTCGAGGCGGCCGCCGTCGACCGCCTGCGCGTACGCGGCGACGAGATCGCGGATCGCCTCGCGCGCGGCGAGCTCCCACAGCTCCATCGACCTCAGCATGCGCCCGCCATCGCGAGTAAGGCAACACGCCGCCTGGAAGGCGCCGCTCCGTCGGCGCCGGAATCGAGCACCCCGCCCCTGATCAACCGGCGCCGACGAGGGGGCTATTCCGGATTGGTGCGGGCGCTGAACACCGCCTGATCGCGCACCTCGTGGAAGTGCCGGAGCGCCCAGCGCACCGAGGGGAACGCGAGCTCGTCCCAGGGAATCTCCTCCCAGGTGAACAGGCCGACTTCCTCACTTTCGGGCCCCGCGGCGACGTCGTCGCTGAGCAGGCGGGCGCGGTAGATCACCTGCACCTGGCTGATGCGCGGGATGTTGTAGACGGCGAGCAGCGCGTCGATGGCGATGTGCGCGCAGGCCTCCTCCATCGCCTCGCGCGCGGCGCCGTCGACGGTCGCCTCGTGCGCCTCGAGATACCCCGCCGGCAGCGTCCAGAAGCCGCGCCGCGGCTCGATCGCGCGCCGGCAGAGCAGGATGCGATCGCCCCATGTACACACCGAGCCGACCACGACTTTCGGATTCTCGTAACTGACGAACCCGCACGTGTCGCACACCTGCCGTTCCCGGTTGTCGCCCACCGGAACGCGCTTCGAGAAATTGCAGGGAAACCGCGTGCCTTCTTCCATGGGACCGATGTCTGGCAGAGCGGGAAACGGAAGGGAAAATGGGGCGCAGAGCGGAAAGCGGAAAGAAAGACGCCGAAGGCGAAAAGCAGTGAGAGCGGGCCAGGTAGCGGAGAACGCGTTGCCTGATCGACGGCGTCCCGCCCTACTTTCCGCTTTCCGCTTTCCCCTTTCCGCTTCCAATCAACTTCCCGTGCTCGCGCAGCATGCAGCGGTTCATCACCACCAGGAGGCCGGCGGCCCGGGCACGCTCGGCGGCGGCCTCGTCGATGACGCCGATCTGCATCCACACCGCGCGGGCGCCGACGGCGATCGCGTCGTCGACCACGGCGCCGGCCTCGGTCGAGCGCCGGAAGATGTCGACGACCTCGATCGGTGTCGGCGCGGCGCGCAGGTCGGGATAGCAGGGCAGCTGCTCCCAGCGCTCGAGACCGGGATTGATCGGGATGATGTCGTACCCGGCCTCGCGCAGATAGCTCGCCACGTGGTGCGAGTCGCGCTCCGGACGCGCCGAGATGCCGACCACCGCGATGCGGCGGAAGTGGCGCAGGATGTGCGCCATCGTCTGCTGCTCGGTCATGACGCCAGTCTACCGGAGCGGGGCGCGGGTGCGAGCCGCGTCGCGACGGTGCTCAGCAGGCGCCGAGCGCGTTGTTCACGGCGCCGATCAGCTCGTTGATCGTCACCGCGCCGTCGGCGTTCGCATCGATCGCCGGACAGGCGTCTGCGGCGCTGTTGCCGAGCGCGATGTTGACGCCGATCACCAGCTCGTTCACCGCCACTGCGCCGTCGCCGTTGCAGTCGCCGGCGCAGGCCGGCGCGCTGGTCACCGTCGCGGTTGCCGTGCTGGTCGCGGTGTCGGTGGCGACCGGGGTGGCCGTGTCCGTGGCGAGCGGCGTGGCGGTGGCCGGCGGCGTGCTCGTCACCGAGGCGGTGGCGCTCGGCGTGGCGCTCGCCGTGGGCGTCGCGGTGGCGCTCGCGGTCGCCGTCGCCGTCGCGGTCGGCGGCGTGCCGGTCGCGGTGCGCGTCGGCGTCGGCGGCTCGGTGCACTCCGGCGTCACGCGGTTGCTGCAGCCGACGGCGGGATCGCAGAGATCGGCGGTGCAGGTCCGGTCGTCGCTGCAGTCCTCGAGCTGGCAGAAGACCGAGCAGCCGTCGCAGCTGAGCGGCGGGTTCTCGCCCGAATCGCAGGTCTCGGGGAACTCGATCTCGCCGTCGCCGCAGGTCGGACAGGGAGCGAGGCAGGACGGCATGCCGGGGCCGGGTGTCGGGCAGGTGGTGAGCGGCAGCGGTGTCGGCGCCGGCTGGATCATGGCGCCGGCAAGCAGGGGATCGAAGCCGGTGCGGAACTGGAGGAGGGTGGCGCCCTCATCGCCGTCGTTGCGTGTCCGGCGGCTGTCGAGCCGCCCCATGATGCGCAGCTGCTCGCGGGCGGTCAGCCGCTGCTCGCCGCCGGTCGGTCCGGTGGTGAGCAGCAGGCCGGCGTCGGCGATCGTGACGTCGCAGCCGGCGATGTCGAGCACGCCGCCGACGCCGCAGCCGAACACGACGCTGCACGCGTTGGCGCTGCTCGCGTCGACGGTGCTCGCAATCCGCAGGTTGCCGTAGCCGCCGTTGCCGGAGCTGACGCTGATGTCGCCGCCGAACGCCCCGGCCCGGCGCCCGCCGGCGTTGACGGCGGCTTCGACGGTCACGCTGCGCCCGCCGAGCAGCTCGATCTGTCCGCCGGAATCGCTGCCGCTCGCGTCGAGCGTGCCGCTGCCGCGCAGGGTGAGGTCGAGCCCGGCCTCGATGCAGATGTCGCCGCCGCAGGTGCCGATGTCGAATCCGCCGTCGGGGCCGCGCGCCTGCACCGCGCCTTCGACGACGACCGTGTTGCGGCCGAGCAGCGACACCTGCCCGCCGCCGCCGTCGGGCGAGGCGCCGTTGGCGGCGATCATCGCCGTGCCGGCAACGGTCAGCGGGCCGGTGTCGCTGTCGATGCAGATCAGGCCGCCGCAGCCGCCGCTCATGAACGAGCCCGAGCGGCCGTCGCTGCGCAGCGTGCCGGTGATCGTCACGCCGCCGCGGCCGAGGATGTCGATGCAGCCGCCGCTGCCCGCGTCGCCGCTGCCCGAGGCGGTGGCGCCGGCGAACGTCACCGTGCCCTCGGCGCGCACCTCGAGGAAGCCGCCGTCGAGCCCGTCGACCGCCAGCGTCGTCTGGTTGAAGACGTCGCCGCCGGCGGTCAGATCGATCTCGCCGCCGCCGTCCGAATCGGCGCCGCCGATCGCGTTGACCGTTGCGCTGCCGCTGATCGTGATGTTGCCGCCGGCGCGCAGATCGACGAGGCCGCCGGCGGCGCCGGTGTTGAGGTTGCGGGCGCGGAGGATGCCGCCGACGGTGATGTCGGTGCCGGCGCGGATGATGAGATCACCGCCGGCGAGGTTGCCGTCGGCGATGAGGCGGCTCGTCGGCGCGGTGGTGAACGCGCCGGTGGTCTCGATGACCAGCAGGCCGCCGCGCGCGCCGACGCCGGTGCCGTTGGCGTCGATGAAGCTGCCGGTGGTGAGCAGCAGGCTGGCGGCGCGCAGCGTCGCCGAGCGGTCGGCGAGGTTCAGCCGGCCGGTCAGCGTCACGGCGCGCGCGCCGAAATCGAACGTGCAGCCGTTTTCGAGCACGTGCGTGCCGGCGATGGTGCAGGTCGTCGCGCCGCAGGTCTCGGCGGTGATGATCTCCTCGGCGGTGCACACGGCGCGCGCGACGGCCGGCACGCTGAGGGCCAGCAGGCAGACGACGACGAGGACGAACGGGCGGCAGCGCATCGGGCGGGCGGACGCTCGACGCATAGCGGGCGGCAGGCGCAAACGCACTCGAAATCCGGTCGGCGGCGGTCGCGTCAGCGCGGCGCGGCGGGCGCGGGGCCGTCGGCGGGGCGGAACTGCTTGCCGGCGCCGACGAGCCCGGCGCCGGGCAGCCAGATGCGGCGCTCGGCATCGGCGACCGCGTAGCCGATCACCTGCGCCCGATGGCCATGCGCGGCGGCGACGGCGAGCGCGCGGTCGGCATCGGCCGGCGCGACGACGACCGCGAGGCCGGTGCCCATGTTGAACGTGCGGTACATCTCGGCGTCGTCGACGCCGGCGGCGTGGCGGATCAGCTCGAATACCGGCGGCGGCGTCAGCGGCCGGTCGATGACGAAGCCCATCGGCGCGGCGATGCGCGCCAGGTTGAGCAGCCCGTCACCGGTGATGTGCAGAAGGGCCCTCACGGCGAGCGCCTCGTCGAGCAGCGCCAGGCCGGCGCGCACGTACATCACCGTCGGTTCGAGCAGCTCCTCGGCGAGCGTGCGGCCGAGCTCGGCGACGTGCGCCTCGAGGCGCAGCCCGGCGCGCTCGAGCAGCGCGTGCCGCGCCAGCGTGTAGCCGTTGCTGTGCAGTCCGCTGCTCGCCAGGCCGATCACCACGTCGCCCGGCTGCACCGCGGCGCCGATCAGGACGCGCGCGGGGTGCACGGTGCCGATGCAGGTGCCGACGAGCTCGAACGGGTAGCCCGCGTCGCCGTGCACCATCTCGCGCAGCTGCGCGATCTCGCCGCCGGGGATGTTGCAGTCGGCGAGCCGCGCGCCGTCGTGCAGGCCCCTGGCGATGGCGGCCAGCGCGTCGGCGTCGACGTGCTGCACGGCGATGTAGTCGACCAGCGATACCGGCCGCGCGCCGACGCAGATCAGGTCGTTGGCGTTCATCGCCACGCAGTCGATGCCGACCGTGTCGTAGCGGCCGACGCGCTGCGCGACGAGGAGCTTGGTGCCGACGCCGTCGGTCGAGATCGCGATCGCCAGCTCGGGGGCGACCGGCAGCACGTTGGCGTAGAAGCCGAGCGGCAGCAGCGGGCGGACGGGATTGAAGGCGAACGTCGCATTCACCCACTCGGCCAGGCGGCGCAGTCCGGCGTCGACGCCCTCGGTATCCACTCCGACCGCTTCGTAGGTCGCCGCCATCGCCGCACCGTAGCCCGGAAGCGGCGCCATTGTCACGTCAGGGAGCTGCCAGCCGTCAGCGGTTCGCGACTGCGTTGCTGCACGTGCTTGCTTTCGCTCCGGTGAACGGTGAGGATTCGGCCCCGGTCGGATGGCGGAATCAGTGTCTTCACGCGTACTCGGAATGGTGTTCGGCGTGTGCGCCGTTGGCGCGCTGCTCGGCGCGCTCGCCTGCGGCCTGCGGCCCGAGGCCCAGGAAGCCGCGGTCACCGGGCCGGACGAGGTCAGTGCCGAGGAGCTGCAGCTGTACATCGACGTCTATTCCGCGATGCAGGCCGACCACGGCCTGACGCTCGAACAGGTCCTCGGCCAGAAGCAGATCTCGCTCGAGGACTTCCGCAGTGTCGAGCGGCGCGTGCAGCGCGAAGACCGCCTGGTGCGCAAGGTGCGCGAGGCGCTGCTCGCCCAGGCGAAGGCGCGCGGCGATCAGATCGGGGCGTTCGCCGCCACGCCGCCGGCGCCGTCGCCGGAGGCCGGTGGCGACGCACCGCGTTGACGCCCGCCACCCATGCGCGTCGACGTCAGCTGCCGGACCTGCGGGCGGCGCGAGCGGCTCGACATCGGCCCGCCCGCCGGCGGCGATCTCGAGGCGCATCGCCGTCTGCTCACCGAGCGCCTCACGCATCAGGCGAGCTTCCAGTGCTTCGGCGGCCACTTCGAGCTGCGTCCGGCGCTGCCCGATCACTGGGAGATTCACTGGGAGACGCTCGGCGAGTGAGCGCCGCGGGCGCCGCGCCGGCGCCCGTCCCTTGCACTGCGCGGAAGCGCGTGATTGCTTCGCTGCACCGGCGCGCGCGCCGGGGCGAGGAGGATGCGATGGCACATGAGCAGCACGAGGACGGGCCGGTGGACGCCCAGGAGGTGCTGCGGACGCTCGAGGACGTGCGCAGCCGGCTGCGGACGACCATCTGGGCGCTGCACGGCATGCATCAGGACATGTCCTCGCTGACCGCCGACGATCTGACCGATCTCGAGCACCTGCTGACCGAGACGCTCGATCACCTGCTGTCGCCCGCCTATGACGCAGTGAGTCAGATGCTCGGGGCGAGCTCGGGCGGGGCCGTCACCACGCACTGAGCCGATGGCGCGCGTCTGGTTCGTACGGCGGCGCGGCGGCCAGTGGGTCGCGCCGGGCGGGACGCCGGCGTTCGAGCTGCCGCTGGCCGAGCTGATCTTCCCGCTCGACATCGGCACGCACCGCTGCGTGACCGACGGTGCGGTGGTGCCGGCCCCCGAGGAGCCCGCCGAGGATCCCGCGGCGCTGCAGCGCGTCTTCATCGAGGTCGACGTCGCCGATCTCGAGGGCCAGCGCTTTACCGGCTATCGCGCCGGTCTGTACGATTCGCCGTATTCGCCGCGCGAGGCGGCGCAGCGCCTGACACGGCTGCGGCGCCGGCGCGCCGCGTGACGCGCCGCCCGGCGTCCTGAGCGGCGCGCGTACCCGGGTGGCGGGCCATGCCCAACTTCCGCCATCGCCTGACGCGCCCCCAGCAGCGCGAATACGACCGCAGCAACGCCGTCAGCGCGATCCCGGTGCGCGTCAGCGACCGGCTGGCGCGGGCCGTCCACCTCCTCGAGTGGGCGCTCGCGCATGGCGATCGGCCGCGCATCGCGCGCGTCAGCCAGGTGATCTGTGACGAGCTCTGCACGGCGCTGCGCGTGCCGCTGCTGCGCGTCCAGGTGAAGGCCGAGCGGCCGTCGAACGCGCGCGGCGAGCTGCACGGGCTCTACGAATCCGCCGGTCGCCGCCAGGTGATCAGCATCTGGATGCTGACCGCGCGCCGCGGCCAGGTGGTGGCGTACAAGACCTATCTGCGCACGCTGATCCACGAGATGGGCCATCACCTCGATTACCAGCTGCTGAAGCTCGAGGACTCGTTCCACACCGACGGCTTCTTCAAGCGCGAGTCGAGCCTCGTCAACCAGCTCCTCGCCGCCGCCGCGCGCTCGCGCGCGCTCGCGGCGTCTCCGGGCGCCGCGGAGGACGGTGACGAACGCTGAGCGACGACCGCGCCGTCGTCCGGGCGGTTCAGCTGCTCGCTTGGTCCGGGCGTGGTCGGCGTCGCTTTCGCCGGCTGGCTGGTGTAAATTCCGATCGTGCCAGCAACGGTGGCGGGGGTAGGCGAGACACGCTTCGAAGTCACGGACAACCTCGACGAGCTGCTGGCGGTTCTGCCGCCGCGCGTCGCCGGTCTCCTGGTCGGTGACCCGCGTCTTCCCGAGCTCATCGAGGTCGTGTGCGATCTCGGCCGGCTGCCGGAAACGCGCTTTCCCGACGGCGTCGCGCCGGTGACCAGCGAGGCGGTGACGCGCGAGGATCTCGACTACGTTGCCGCGCGCGTCGGCCAATTCAATGCCGACAACCGCGCCGGCATCGAGCGCACGCTGCACCGCATCTCGGCGCTGCGCAACCGCATGGGCGACATCGTCGGCGTCACCTGCCGCGTCGGCCGCGCCGTGTACGGCACGATCGACGTGGTGCGCGATGTCGTCGAGGCGGGCAAGAGCGTGCTGCTCGTCGGCCGTCCCGGCGTCGGCAAGACGACGCTGCTGCGCGAGGCGGCGCGCGTTCTCGCCGACGATCTGCACCGCCGCGTGATGATCGTCGACACCTCGAACGAGATCGGCGGCGACGGCGACATTCCGCACCCGGGCATCGGCCATGCGCGGCGCATCCAGGTGCCGGCGCCCGAGCGCCAGCATGCGGTGATGATCGAGGCGGTCGAGAACCACATGCCCGAGGTGGTGGTGATCGACGAGATCGGCACCGAGGCCGAGGCGCTTGCGGCGCGCACCATCGCCGAGCGCGGCGTGCAGCTCATCGCCACCGCGCACGGCAACTCGCTCGACAACCTGCTCGCCAATCCGACGCTCTCGGACCTCGTCGGCGGCATCCAGGCGGTGACCCTCGGCGACGAGGAGGCGCGCCGCCGCCGCACGCAGAAGACGGTGCTCGAACGCAAGGCGCCGCCGACCTTCGATGTCGTCGTCGAGATCCACGACCGCGAACGCTTCGCCGTGCACGCCGACGTCGCCGCCACCGTCGACCGGCTGCTGCGCAACCAGCCGGTGTCGCCCGAGCTGCGCGTGCGCCAGGCCGACGGCCGCATCGCGGTCGAGCGGCCGGCGCCCGCGGTCGCGCCGGCGCCGCGGCGCCGCGAAATGCGCGAGCCACGCGACCGGCTGACGCGCATCTTCCCGTATGCGATCCGGCGTGAGCGCGTCGAGCGCGCGATCCGCGTCCTGCAGGTTCCGGCGGCGATCGCCGAGTCGCCCGCGGAGGCGGACGTCGTGCTGACGCTGCGAGCGCTCGCGAAGAAGCAGCCGCGACGCCTGCGCGATGGATTCCCGCCGGGGGCGCGCGTGCACGCGCTCGCCTCGAGCAGCCCGGGCAAGATCGAGCAGGCGCTGCGCGAGGTGTTCAGTCTCGATCAGCCGCACCCCGACCAGGACGAGGCGCTGCGCGAGGCCGAGGGCGCGGTGATCGAGGTCATCGCGCAGCGGCACGCGGTCGAGCTCGCGCCGCGACCGGCGTATCTGCGGCGGCTGCAGCACCAGCTCGCCGACGCGTACGGGCTCGACTCGCAGAGTGTCGGACGCGAGCCCGAGCGGCACGTGCGCATCCGCCCCGCGGACGAGTGAAACCCTTGTGGCGCAAGCCGTCGCGCTGCGTCACTTCGCGGCGTCAACGCAAAGATTTGTCTTGACAGCGCGCCGTGCCTCGGTGCAAGTAAAGACCGATTTTTCGGCGCGTATAGGACGGCGCTGGACACAACTGAAAGGTGGGGGTTGTATGACGAAGTCGCAGCTGGTGGAGCGCTTGGCCAAGGCGGGGGACGTCACGAAGAAGCAGGCCCAGCTGATCATGGAGGGGTTGGTGTCGACCGTCGTCAGCGCCGTGAAGAAGGGCGAGCCGGTCAAGATTCCCGACCTCGGAACGTTCCGCAAGGTGCAGAGCAAGGCCCGCATGGGGCGCAACCCGCAGACCGGTGAGCCGGTGAAGATCCCGGCGCGCAAGAAGGTCCGCTTCACGGTCGCCAAGAGCTTCAAGGAGCAGGTGCTCGGCGGGAAGAAGTAACGCCGGGCGCTCCTCGCAACTCGTCCGCTTCGCTGCCGGCTGGCGCCGGAGGCTGAATCCGCACAGCCATCCCTCAGCGTTGGTGCAGCCGGCAGTCAGACCTGTTCATTCGGGTGCCGTTCAGGGGCCTCGGTAGGGTGGCGGTGCAACTCAGTTGCGGAGGTGGGGGCGTCGATGACCGATCGCTCGTTCGGACTCTTTGAACCCGATGCGCTGCTGCCGGCGCAGTTCTACGCCGCGTTCCGCGGCGGCTCCGGCGTGCGCGGGGAAAAGCGGCTGATGCTCGCCGTGCTCGAAGACGCGCTCGACTGCTATCAGAAGTACGCGGTCGCGCGTGATGGACACGGTCAGCAGCTGTTCGACGAAGCGAAGCAGTGGATCTCCTCGGGGGATCGCGGATGGTTCTTCTCGTACGAGAACATCTGCGAGACGCTCGAGATCAATCCCGAGTACCTGCGCCGCGGCCTGGAGAGCTGGCGCCGCACCCGGGCCGCCGCCACGGCGGTCGCCGCGCGGCCCGCGGCGCCGGTCGAGGCATCCGATCTGCGGGCGGCGGGCTGAGCCCGCCCGCGTCGGAGTCAACGTGCGGCGGCCGCCCGGTGGTCGCCGCAGCGACGGCGGCATGGCCCGCGGCCGCGCCGCCGGGGTAAGTGCGTGCGCACGATCGGAGTGACCGGCGGCATCGGCGTCGGCAAGAGCGCCGTCGTGCGCATCCTCGCGGAGCTCGGCGCGACGATCATCGACGCCGATCGCGTCGGCCACGCGGTGTACGCTCCCGGCACGCCCGGGTTCGATCAGGTGGTGGCCGCCTTCGGGCGGGATCTCGTCGCCGCCGACGGCACCATCGACCGCAAGCGGCTCGGCGCGATCGTCTTCGGCGATCCGCAGCAGCTCGCGCGGCTCAATGCGATCGTGCACCCGCTGATCCGCGACGCGGTCGCGGCGCAGGTCGCGGCGGCGCGGGCGGCCAGGCCGCCGGCGATCGTCGTCGAGGCGGCGCTGCTCATCGAGGCGCGCTGGGACGCGCTGGTCGACGAGGTGTGGGTGGTGACCGCCCGCCGCGAGGTGATCGAGGCGCGGCTCGCCGCGCAGCGCGGCATGGATGCGGCCGCGATCGCGGCGCGCATGCGCGCGCAGCTCGCCGATGCCGACCGCCTGGCGCACGCCGACGTCGTGATCGACAACAGCGCCTCGCTCCCCGAGCTGCGCGCCGAGGTCGAACGCCTCTGGCGCGCGCGCATCGCGGGCTGAAGCCGGCGCGCGGCGCCGGCTGCCGGGCAATCAGGCGGCCTGGCGCAAGGCCTTGCCCTTGCCGAGCGGACGCTGCTTCAGGCGGCGGCGCACCTCGCCGCGGATCGCGCTGGCGGAGAGGCGGAACTGCACGCAGACGGCATCGAGGCTGAAGGCACTCGAGTCGGCGCCGTAGGCGAGGAAATACGCCTCGGCATCGGCGCGGATCGCGGGGCAGCCACTGTCGAGGTCAGCAAACGCCTGCTCGAGCACGGCAAGCATCAGCAGCTCTTCCGACATCAGGCTGCGCGAGTCGATCTGCGGGGTGAGAATTCGTCCACGAACCATTGCGCCGTCCCTCCACAGGGCGGTCGAGCGAAGCAGGACGCATGCCACCGCCACTGCGATGCCACGTCGCAAAACTGTCGCAGGGGTCGCGACATTTTCGTGCCGCTGCCCGCCCTCGCCGCGCCACAAAGTGACGAAAAAGTGCGACCCCGCATGCGTGGGACAGTGACCGGTGCCCGGTGACCAGTGACCGGTGACCGAACCGGTGACCGGTCACCAGGCCTACGTCAGAAGCTGAAACGCCCGACGCCATCCCTTCCGGTCCTGGCCACCGAGGGCGGAAGGACACCGAGTGGAGGGACGATCCGTTCCACGTGAATGCGATGAGTCGCTCGACTCGGTGTCCTCTTCCACTCGGTGGCTGACTCCGGTGTCTGGTCACGCCTCCATGTCCTCTCGACGGCGCGGTGTGCGCTGCTACTGTACGGCGCTCGGCATCGGAAGGAGGGACGAGATGGCGGAGGCAATCGGGCTCAGGATGGAGGATCCGCGCTTCTGGGATGCGCAGGATCTGCGCGCCGAGGTCGACCGGATCTTCGACATCTGCTGGGGCTGCCGGCTGTGCTTTAAGTTCTGCGGCAGCTTCCCGACGCTGTTCGAGCTGATCGACACCAAGACCGAGGCACAGCGCGCCGCGCATCTCGCCGCGCATCCCGAGATCCGGGCGGCCGCCGACGCGAAGCGCGCCGCGGCGGCCGCTGCGCCGGCTCCCGCGCCGCACGACGGCGCCGAGGTCGGCGTCACCTTTGGCGATGAGCTGCCCGAGCTGCAGGCGCACGCCCGCGATCTCAGCGCGGCGGAGATCGACCAGGTCGTCGACCGCTGCTTCCAGTGCAAGCTCTGCTATCCGAACTGCCCGTACACGCCGCCGCACGATTTCGCGCTCGATTTTCCCCGCCTCCTGCTGCGCTGGAAGGCACAGCGCACGCGCCGCGACGGCGTGCCGCTCACGGCGCGGCTGATGCGCGACACGGCGGCGATCGGCCGCCTCGCGAGCCGCACGCCGGCGCTCGCCAATCGCGCCCTGCGCCTGCCCGCGAATCGCGCGCTGATGGAGCGCGTCGTCGGCATCCACCGCGACAAGCTGATGCCGACCTACCATCGTGAGACGTTCCCGCAGTGGTGGGCGCGGCACACGCCGCAGGTCGAAGCGGCGCAGCCGCTGAAGGACGGGATCGAGACGCCGACGCCGCTCAAGGTGGCGCTCTTTTCGACCTGCCTGATCGACTACAACGATCCGGCCGTCGGCGCCGCCGCCGTGCGCGTGCTCGAGCACAACGGCGTCGAGGTGGTGCGCCCGCCGAATCAGGTGTGCTGCGGGATGCCGTTCCTCGATGGCGGCGATCTCGATGCCGCCGCGGCGAAGGTGCGCGCGAATCTCGCGGCGCTCACGCCGTACGTCGACGCCGGCTACGCGATCGTCATCCCGTCCCCGAGCTGCAGCCTGATGGTGCGCGAGGAGTTCCCGCAGCTGGTCAGCGGCGCGGCGAGCGCGCGGCTCGCGGCGCAGAGTCACGATCTCGACGTGTACCTCTACCGCATCGCGCGCGAGGGGCGCCTGAAGCGCGACTTCCAACGCCGCTTCGGACGCGTCCAGTACCACGTGCCGTGTCACATCCGCGTGCAGAACATCGGCATCCGCGGCCGCGACCTGCTCGGCCTGATCAGCGATCAGGTCGACACGGTGCAGGAGTGCTCCGGGCACGACGGCACCTGGAGCATGCACGTCGACCACTTCCAGGAGTCGCTGCGCTGGGGCGAGAAGGCGTTCGCCGGCATGCGCCAGCAGGCCGGCGAGCCGTGCGCGCTCGCCTGCACCGACTGCCGCCTCGCCGCGCTGCACATCGAGCAGGGCGCGAACCGGTCGACCGTGCACCCGGTCGTCGCGCTCGCGCACGCGTACGGGTTCGATGTCGGGGTGGAGCTGGAGAGTCGGCCGGTGGAGGAAGGCTGTTAGGCTGCCAGGCTGTTGGCTGTCAGGGGCAGAGAAGCCGTGGCCATCACGCGATCTCCGACCCCCTAACAGCCTAACAGCCTGCCGTCGCAGCCTACTCCGCCGCCACCCGGTCCCTGCCCGCACCGGACGAGCGGTCGCGGATGATCCAGGTCGCCGGCCAGAGGGTCGGCTCGACCTTGGCGAGGTCGACGGTGGGATCGACGAGCGGGTGGGCGGGGGCGCCGTTGAGCGAGCACTGCCACTTCGCGGTGATGATCGGCTCGGCGCCGCTCGCGCGCAGCTCGTCGCGCTTGTAGTGCACGTACTGCAGCAGCATGTCGGGGAACGTCTGCAGCTTGCGCAGCTGGCGCGGCGTGAGGTCGTCGGCGGGATCGATCGTGAACCGCGTGCGCGTCGTCGGCAGATAGGCGGTGATCGTCAACCGGCTCGACTTGCCGCGCAGCTTCATGTGCCAGGCGAAGCGGTGTCCCTCCTCGGTCCAGCTGACGTAGCCGGGATACAGGTAGTGCCGCAGCGGCAGCGCGATCTGCACCAGCATCCAGGCGGCGATGCCGCCGACGACCAGCGGCCGCGTCAGCCCGACACTGGTCGCGCGCGGCGCCGGTCGCGCGGGCGACGCCGCGGCGCGTGCGAATCCCCAGTCGCCGAGGAAGGCGCGCGGCCAGCCGGGGTCGAAGAAGATCGTGATCGCCGCGGTCATCAGATACGAGAACACGCCGATGCTGAGGAAGATGTCGTTCAGCAGGTGGAAGACGGCCGCCATCAGGAAGCCGATCAGGCGCGTGCGGCGGAAGCAGAGCAGGATCGGCACGGCGAAATCGAACAGGATGCCGCCGTAGGCGATCGCGTAGGCGAGCAGCGCCGGCGGCAGGTGGCTGGCGATCGCCGGCACGTCCTGGTGGCCGTTTACGAGCGAGGAGTACATCGGCTCGCCGCGCAGCCAGTCCGGGTTGAGCTTGGCGACGGCGCCGAAGAAGTAGACGACGAAGAGCTGGAAGCGCAGCAGCAGCACGTTCCAGCGCGGGACCGTTTCGGACCACTCGGGGTGGCGGCGCCGGTCGAGCGAGAAGGCGCGCTGCGGCTGCATCCAGATGAGCAGGAAGCAGAGCAGTCCGATCAGGTAGTAGTGGTTCATGTACACGGACTTGTCGAGCAGGAACTTCCACGTGTAGAGCAGCCACAGGGCGACGATCGCCGGGCGGTAGAACAGCCCGAGCGCGACGCACACGGCGGCGACGCCGAGCGCGGCGAAATGGATGTACATCCAGTCGCCGGGCAACGGCCGCACCCACTCGAAGAAGAGGTACGGGAAGAACCACTTCGGCCGGATGTAGTATTCGTGGATCCAGCCGTAGGCCCAGTAGCGCGCGACGTCCCAGGCGACCATCACGCCGAGCGCGACGCGGAACACCGCGATCGAAGCCGCATCGACCGGTTCGAACAGGTCCGACACCGCGCGACGCAGCCGGGCGCTCATGGCCGGACCGCTAGCGAAGCGACACGAGGCTGTCCAGTGGTGCCGGCGCGCCCGGGCAGGCGGCGGGCGGCCTGCGGATGCATGATTGCGGGCGCCTCGGGTAGAGTGCGCCGATGCGGTGGCTTTCGATCGCGGTGGCGTCGGCCGTGCTGGCGATGACGGCGCCGGTGCTGGCCTGCCCGGGCGACTGCAACGCCGACGGCGCGGTCGCGGTCGACGAGGTCGTGCGCGGCGTGACCATCGCGCTCGGCAGCGCCCCCCTCGCGACCTGCCCGGCGTTCGACGGGAACGGCGACGCGGCGGTCACCATCGGCGAGCTCATCGCGGCGACGAACGCCCTGCTCACCGGCTGTCCGGCGGCGAGCCCGACGGTTACATCGGCCGCGACGGCGACGCCGACGCCAACGGAGACCGCGACACCGACCGCAACACCGACGGCCACCATCGACCGACCGATCGAGCTCGCGTCACCGTTCGTCTATCGCGGCATCGCCGGCGAGCCGGTGGCGCGCGCGATCGACGCGATCGATCCCGACGGCCATGCCGTGCACTGCACGGCGGCGACGCTCCCTGCCGGCATGGCGCTCGCCGACGGCGTGCTGCGCTGGACGCCGGCCGACGACCAGGTCGGTCTGCTCACCATTCCGCTCGCGTGTGCGAACGATGCCGAGCCGCCGGTGACGAACGAGCTCGGCGTCGACTTCCGCATCGCGCCGCGGGCTGCCTGTGCGCTGCCTGCCTGCGACGCGGCGCGCGGCTGCACGACGACGCTGCCGCCGGTGGCCGACTCGTGCTGCGACCAGCAGGAGCGAGCACGGGTTCCCGAGCTGGTGCGGAACTGTCCGCAGGATCGCGTCCTGCAGATCGGTCAGAGCACCGAGGGCTTCGGACGCGTGCACGACTGCGACCGGATGCGGTTCCGCACCGCCGCGCAGGCGAGCGCGACGCTGCAGTTCCATCTGCGTGTCAGCTGCATCAACCCGTTCGTGCGCGCGCATCTGCGCGTGCGGCTCGAGAACGCGACACGCGGCGTGCTCGTCGACTACGAGGCGCTGGTCGCCATCCCGACGACGCCGGTCGACGGGTTCTACGAGCTGCGGCGCGTCACCGTGCCCTTTGCCGTCGACGGCCCCTACTTCAGCATCGAGGACACCGAAGCGAATCTCACCGTCACGCTCGAGGACTCGACCGGCGCGGTGGTCAGCGACGCCGTGCGCGTGCAGCTGACGTCCGCGGTGCTGCCCGATCTCCCGGACTGACCGGTGCGCCGCCGGCCGGTGCTGCCGTGTCCTACCGCACCAGCGCCTCGGCGAAGGCGTCGTTGGCCGCCATCGCGGCGCCGTCGCCGCCCGCCGCGCCGGTGGTGAGGATGGAGAAGATCACGTCGGTACCGTCGCGCGTGATCGCGTAGCCCGACAGCGTGGCCACGCCGTTGATGAGGCCGGTCTTGGCGCGCACGCGATCGGTGGCGTCGCGGGCGCGCTGGCGCAGCGTGCCGTCGCGGCCGGCGATCGGCAGTCCGGCCGCGAGCTCCAGGCCGAACGCGAACCCGCGGCGTGCGATGGCGAGCGCCGCGACGAGCGTGCGCGGCGTGACGCGGTTGCTCGCCGCGAGGCCGGAGCCGTCGGCGAGCACGAGGCCGTCCTGCGGGACGCCGAGCGCCGTGAGCTGCGTGCGCAGCGCCGCGAGCCCGGTGGTCCAGCTGCCCGGCGGGCCGCTCGCCTGCACGCCGAGGTTCTTCACCAGCATCTCGGCGACGTTGTTGTTGCTCCACTTCAGCAGCAACCCGATGTGGTGTGCGAGCGGTTTGCCGCGGAAGGCGAGCAGCTCGGTGAACCCCACCGGCGTCGGCGCGACGCGGTCGTCGCCTTCGACGACGATGCCGAGCGCGGTGAGCTGCAGTCGCAGCACCGCGGCGGCGTAGCGCACCGGATCGCTGACGCTGCGCACGATGGTCAGCGGCGGCTCGCCGGGCCGGACGCGTCCGGCGACGTCGACGCGGTTGCGCGCGCCGACGGCGGTGCGATCGACGGCGAGCGAGGTGCGCGGGCCGGTGCGCACGCGCGCGGCGAGCTCGAGGTAGGGCACCGGCGGATCGAGCGCGATGCGCGCCACGCCCTCGGCGCGCGCCGGCGGTGCCACCTCGACGGTGAACGCCCCGTAGTTCGCGGTCAGCGCCGCCACCGGCGCGTGGTAGGCGCGCGCCGAGCGGCTGCCCCAGGCGGGGTTCCACTGCTCGCGGTCGAAGTAGCCGTCGTCGAGCAGCAGCCCGTTGCGCACGCGGCGCAGCCCGAGCCGGTGCAGGTCGGCGGCGAGCCGCCAGAGCTCCTCCGAGGTGAGCGCCGGATCGCCGCCGCCGCGCACCGCCAGCGTGCCGACGCTGCCGTCGACGGCGATCGGGGCATCGGCGAGCACGGTGGTGGTGAACTGGTGCGTCGGTCCGAAGGCGGCGAGGGCGGCGAGCGCGGTGAGGATCTTCAGGTTCGACGCCGGCGCGCGCGGCGTATCGGGATCGCGGGCGAACAGCTCGGCGCCGTCGGCGGCGCGCACGACCAGCACGCCGACCTGGGCACCGCGGAATCCCGAGTGGGCGAGGGCGCGCTCGAGCTGGCTCGCGAGGGGCGCCGCGGTCGCCGCGCCGGCGCCGCCGAGCAGCGCCAGCAGCGCGATGGCCGCCGCCGTCAGGCGGGGCATCCGTCGAGCGCGTTGCGGACGGCGCGGATCAGCTCGTCGACGGTGACGGCGCCGTCGCCGTTCGGATCGCCGACGAGGCACGTCGCGAGCGAGCCCGAGCCGAGGCTGACGGCGACCGCGCCGACGAGATCGGCGATCTCCACCGTGCCGTCGAGCGAGCAGTCGCCCGTGCAGGCGACCGGCGCGAACGGATCGGCGAAGCGCGGGTTGGTGAGGAACTCCTCGTCGGTGAGTGCCTCGAGGAAGGCGAGCAGGTCGTTTTTCTGCTGCTCGCTCAGCTGGAACTGGAGGATGAACTGCCCGCGCGCCGGGCTGTCCGCGCCGACGCCGGCAAACGGCCCGTCGGCCACCGTGCGCCCGCCGGCGCGGTAGTGGTCGAGCACCTCGTCGAGCGTCGCGATGCTGCCGTCGTGCATGTACGGCGCGGTGACCGCGATGTTGCGCAGCGTCGGTGCCTTGAACTTGCCCATGTCCCCGCTGTTGCCGGTCACCTCGAACGCGCCGGTGTTCGCGGGCGGGTAGCACCCCATCGCCTGCGGCCCGGTGCCGTCGCACGCCTCGGCCGGCGGGGTCGTGTTGCACTGCGGCAGCTCGAGCGCCGGCAGGCCGAAGTCGGCGCAGGGCAGGTTGTAGAGCGCGTTATTGTGCATCGGCCGCTCGGCGACCTGGCCGGCGTGGTCGACCGAGGCGGTGAAGTTGAAACCGCCGTGGCAGTGCGAGCATTCGCGCTTCACGCCGGTGTCGACGCTGTCGAAGAACAGCGACTCGCCGCGCTTCGCGGCGGCGGAGATCGCGTTGTCGTCGAACCCGAGCGCGTAGCGATCGTACGGCGAGTTGCCCGAGATCAGCGTGCGCTGGAACGCGCCGAGCGCCTTGGTGATCGCATCGAGCGACACCGGATCGGCGGTCCCGGGGAACGCCTCGGCGAACATGCGCTGATAGCGCACGTCGGCGCGCAGCCGGGCGAGCAGCACGTCCTCCTTGCCGCCCAGCCCGAGCTCGATCGGATTCTCGCCGAACATCGGCACGAGGGCCTGCTGCTCGAGGTGGAACAGCAGCGGGTTCGCCCACGTGAGCGTGCCGGCGTAGCCGATGTTGGCGAGCGACATGGCGCCACGCGGGTGCAATTCGCCGGTCGAGCCGACCGACCGTGGCAGCCCGTCGGTGAAGGCCAGCGACTGCTCGTGGCACGACGCGCAGGAGAACGTCTCGTTGCCCGACAGGCGCCGATCGTAGAACAGCAGGCGCCCGAGCTCGACCTTCTCCCAGGTCATGGGATTGTCCTCGGGCACCTCCGGACGCGGGAAGCCGCGCGGCAGGTCGAACTCGTACGGCGTCTCGGCCCACGCCGGCACGACGAAGAGAACGAGCAACAGACAGTAGTACAGACGCAGCACGGCCACCGCGAAAACTCTGCGTGCCGGCGCTCGTAAATTCAAGAACGGTGACCAGTGACCGGTGACCAGTGACCAGTGACCAGTGACCGGTGACCAGTAGGAGGTGGGAAGGACGAGTGCTGACGTGTTGACGTGCTGACGTGGGGCGTTGCGGGCCGGCCGGCGCGGCGCCGGCGGCGACATCGTACGCCGTTGAGGCGATCGCGTGCCCGGCAGCGCACGTCAGCACGTCAGCACTTGACGACCGCACCGCGACCGGACAGCCACCACCGGTCACCGGTCCGGTCACCGGTCACTCGTCCCGTGTTGCCCGCCGCGCATCGCGCGGTATATGCGCGGCCTTTCACCACGAGGAGCACGATGGCCGAGAAGTTCGAGCTCACCGACGAGATGCGCGCCCAGATCGGGCGCGAGGCACCGCCGTACACGGTCGAAGTGACGACGACGAGCGTGCGCGCGTTCGCGCGCGGCGTCGGCTACACCGATCCGGTCTACTTCGACATCGCCGCCGCGCAGCGTGCCGGCTACCGCAACCTCCCGGCGCCGCCGACCTATCTCGGCACGCCGGTGTTCATCCCCGGCGAATCCGACGACACGTTCAGCGCGCCGCGCGCGGCACGCGCCGGGATCAATCACGGCCTCAAGGGGCTGCTCGACGGCGGCACCGAGACCGAATACCTCGGCGACATCTGCGCCGGCGACACCCTGACGGTCGTCGCGCGCATCGCGGCGCTCGACGTGCGCACCAGCCCGACGCTCGGCCGCATGCTGCTGATGACCACCGAGAGCACCTACACCAATCAGAACGGTGAGGTCGTCGCCCGCCAGCGCGGGCAGGCGATCTTCTATTGAGGGGGCGGCCGTGAGCGTGACCTGGGAGACGATTGCCGTCGGCGATGCGCTGCCCGAGCTGCGCAAGACGCCGGATGTCGCACAGCTCGTGAAGTACGCCGCCGGGTCGGGCGACTTCAATCCGCTGCACTACGACTTCAACTTCCCGCAGGCGAAGCAGATCGGCTCGATCATCGTGCACGGTCGCTTCAAGTACGCGGCGCTCGGCGAGCTGGTGTCGAACTGGCTCGGCCATCGCGGCCGCATCCGGCGCATCGCCTGCCAGTACCGGGGCATGGATCTGCCCTACAAGACGTTCACCTGCCGCGGCGTCGTGAAGCGCAAGTGGGAGGAGGACGGCCGCCGGCTCGTCGAGATCGACGTCTGGGTGCAGAACGAGGAAGGGAAGAAGACGACCCCGGGCAGCGCGGTGGTCGAGCTCCGCTAGGGATTACGCGTCGCGCCGCCGACGGATCGTGCACTTCAAGGGTTGGGGGTCACGGGGTTGGCGGCGCCCGGCCCCCCTAACTCCTAACCCGGCTTTGCACCTAAACTCGTCGCTGGCCGACAGCGACAGGTTGTTAGGTTGTTGGTTGTTAGGTTGTTAGTGACGTAGGCTCACAGTCCCAGGGCTAACAACGTAACAACCCAACAACTAACAACCTCATGTGACGCCGTCGCGCTTCCTGGGTGCAAAGCCCCCCTAACCCCTAACCCCCTCCCCGACGGGGCATCGGCCATCCGCGTTTTCACCCGCAGCACTCACTCCTCCGGGCAGCCGTTCAGCGCGTTGTTCACCGCCAGGATGAGCTCGTTGACGCCGACCATGCCGTCGCCGGACGGGTCGCACGCCGGGCAGACGGCAACCGAGCGCTCGCCGAGCGCGATGTTGACGCACAGGATCAGGTCGGCGATGCCGACCTCGCCGACGTTCCGGCAGTCGCCCACGCAGTCGCCGGGCACGACCGTCGGCGTCGGTGTCGCGGTCGGCGTGTCGCCGGGCGCGGATGTCGTCGCCGTTGCGGTCGGCGGCGGACCGTCGATCGTCGGCGTCGCGGTGGCGGTCGGCGGCTGGCTGCCCGTTGCCGTCGGGGTCGGCGTCGCAATCGGATTGCACGGCACGATCGCGCCATCGACGACCGGCACGAGGGCGGGGGTGATCGACGCGCCGGCGGCGATGTCCGGCTCGTAACCGGGGCCGGCAAAGCGCACCTCGTTCAGCCCGCTCGTCGGGTCGGCGCGCAGCGTCCCGGCGATGATCGAGCGGTCGCGGCCGAGCAGCGTGTTGCTGCCCTCGGCGCGCAGGCTGCTCAGGCGCGCGCCGCTGGTCAGCTCGACGAGACAGCCGCCGAGCACGATGTCGCCGCCGAGCGCGCCGCCGGCGTTGCCACCGTCGGTGGTGAGCGCGCTCTGCACGCGCACCGTGCCGCCGCCGATCAGGGTGATCGTGCCGCCGCTGCCGCCGGCGGTCGCGGCGGCGGTCACGGCGGCGGCCGCGGTGAGCGTCAGGTCGCCGCCGCTCGACACGTCGAGCTCGCCGCCGCTGTCGCCACCCCCGCTGACGTTCACCGGTCCGCCGAGCACGACCGGATTGCCGTCGAGGCTCACGTCGCCGCCGCTGCCCTCGCTGCCGGGCCCGCTGGCGTCGAGCTGACCGATCACCGTGAGCATGCCGGTGGCGGCGAGATCGATGTCGCCGCCGAGCCCGTCGGGACCGCCGCCGGTGGCCGACACGCGCACGCCGGCGCGGTCGATGCGCAGCGTCGCGCCAGATCGGAAGAGCACACGTCTGAACTCCAGTCACTAAGGCGCATCTC
>CBFGUK010000026.1:0-39016 GCA_965651925.1 uncultured bacterium
GGCGTGCCGCCCGAGGATCTGCCGCGCCTCACCGAGCGCTTCTACCGCGTCGACAAGGCGCGCGCGCGCGCCGTCGGCGGCACCGGGCTCGGTCTCGCGATCGTCAAACACATCGTCCAGGCGCACGGCGGCGCGCTGCACATCGACAGCGAGCTGCAGCGCGGCACCACCGTGCAGCTCGTCCTGCCGCTGTACGACGCCGGCGGCGAGTTGCGCGCGGCAGGCGAGCCTGGCGCGCCCGGGGTGAACTGAACCGGGGCGCGCCGGGGCCGGCGATCACCGCCGCTCACGGCGAGACCGTGCACCGGCAGCCCGGGACGCCGGTGCCCCCGGCGGCGCAGCTCTCGACGATGCAGCTCAGCGCGGCCGTCGTCGGCGGCGGCGCGCCGGCACAGCGATCGAAGGTGATCGTGAACAGGCGTGCGAGCGGAATGTTGCGCGACAGCAGCACGCGCACGGCATGGTCGAGATCGTTCGGGGTGAACGCCTGCGGGACCGGCGGCGGCGCGATGACGCGCTGGCGCACGGTCGGCACCGCGCCGGTGCCGGGAAGGCTGAGTACGGTGCTGTCGTAGCCGATCAGCACCGTCGCCGTCGTCGGCTCGAACCCGAGCGGCGCCACGAGATCGAAGACGAACGCCTGCGTCGGAGCGCCGGGCGCCGCGCACGGGCCGACGACGCAGTCGGCGGGGCAGTCGGCACACGATTCGCCCGCTTCGAGGACGCGATTGCCGCAGACCGCCGCGCCGCTGCCGGTCGGCGTGACGCTCGGCAGCGCGGTCGGCGTCGGCGTGAACGTCGGGCTCGCCGGGGGGAGCGGCGCCGTGTCGGTTGCGGTCGGCGACGGCGTCGCGGTGTCGATCGCGGTGAAGGCGATCGTCGCCGCCGCGGTCGGTGATGCGGATGCGGTGGCCGTCGCGGATGGCGCCCGCGTCGGCGTGGCGGATGGTACGAGGCGCGCGGTCGGCGATGGCGGGACGGTCGGCGTCCGGCGCGGCGTTCGCGTCGCGCTCGCACGCGGCGTCTGCGTGGCCGTGCCGCGCGGCGCCGTGGTCGCGGTGGCGGCGGCGACGGTGCGCGTCGCGGTGGCCGCCGGCGGCGTGACGGTTGCCGGCGGCGCCTGGGTAGGCGTGGCCGGTACGGAGAGGACGAGACTGGTTTCATTGCCGCAGCCGGCGGCGATGACTGCCACGAGGAGCAGGCAGGCACGGGCGAGGGCGGCGGCGGGATCTCGTCGATGGCGTGCGTGACAGGTGCGGCCTGCGGTGGCACGGCTGGGCATGACGTCCTCCATCCGGTCAGCGTACGGTGACGTCGCAGCGGCAGTCGTCGAGCCGGCCGCCGCCTGACGAACAGGACTCGACGGTGCAGACCACGTCCGCCGCGGTCGCGGCGGGTGCGCCGACGCAGGCGGCGAGCTCGACCGCGGCGAGCGGGCCGGCGGGCAGGCCCTCCGCGTGCGTCACGGCGAGGCGGAGCGTGTGATCGAGATCGTTGACGAACAGTCGCGCGTCCGGTTGCTGCGCCGTCACGCGCGCGCGCACGCCGGGTTCCGCTCCCTTGCCCGGCAGCGTCAGGCGATCGGTGCGATACGCGAGCCGCACCGACACCGCGCCCACCTGCTCGAAGCCCGGTTGCGGGACGAGTGCGATGGTGACCGTGCGCGACGGGCCCGGCGTACAGGCCGCCGGCGCACAGTCCGCCGCACAGCGGGCACAGTCCTCGCCCGCCTCGAGGAGATGGTTGCCGCAGCGGCGGTCCGCGGCCGCCGGCGAATCGGGCGCGGCGGCACACGGGCAGGCGAACGCGAGCAGGAGCGCGAGACTGTGCCCGACGATCCAGCAGCTGACCCGCCACCCCGCGAGGGACGTCAGGTCCGGGATCCGGAACCGGTGGCCGATGTGACTCGACTGCATGTGTCCTCCCCGGCGGCCCGTCGTCGAGGCCGGCTCGCGCCGGGATCGATCGAGGCGGTTCACTGGCGCCTCACGATGCAGGCGCAGTCGTCGAGCGGGCCGGCGGCGCCGGTGCAGCGCTCGACGAGGCAGCTGACGTCGGCGAGCGACGCGTCCGGCGCGCCGCCGCAGACGTCGAAACGCGCGGTGGCGAACGGACCCGGATCGAGCGGCAGGCCGGCGGCGCGCGTGCTGGCGATCTCGACCGCGTAGTCGAGATCCCTGACCGTGAAGCCGTTCGCATCCGGCACCGGCGGGGCGAAGCGGACGCGCTGCGCCACGCTGCGGTCGGTGCCGCTGCCCGGCAGACTGAGGACGCTGCTGCGATAGGCGAGCTGCACGCGCACCTCGCGCGGCACCCCGCCGCTGGCGACGGCGACGGTGTAGGTGACCGTCGTGCCGTCCGCTGTGCAGGCCGCCGGCTGGCAGTCGGCGGGACAGCTCGTGCAGGTCTCGCCGGGCTGCAGCAGCCCGTTGCCGCAGCTGGCGGTGGGCAGCGTCGGTGTCGGTGTTGCGGTCGGCGTCGCGGTCGGCGTCGGCGTCGTGGTCGCGGTCGGCACGATCGGCGTCGGCGTCTTGCGCGGCCCGCAGACGCTGACGTCGAGCCGGCACGCCGCGCTGCAGCCCGGCAGCGTGCGGCCGCCGGCGCTGCCATGGCCGAGCGCATCGCAGGTCACGCCGATGCCGATGTTGAGGCCGTCGCATTCCTCGACGCCCGCCTGGATGGCGCCATCGCCGCAGCGCGCCGGCTGGCAGACACTGGTGCAGGCATCATCGTCGCGCACGTTGCCGTCGTCGCAGCGCTCGCCGGCGTCGAGGCGGCCATTGCCGCAGTGCGTGAGGTTCTGGTCGCCGCCGCCGCCGCCACCGCAGGCGGTGAGCGTCAGGACGACGACGAGGAGCGGCCAGGCGCGGCAGACGGGGACGGCGGACGGACGGATCGGTGGTGTACTCATGGGGGTCATCCCGGCGGGGCGGTGGCCGCCCCGCCGACTGGTCGCCTCAGGGAACGAAGCGCAGCGTGCAGCCGATCTGCGCAGGGTCGACGGCGACGAACTCCGGATCGGTCGCATCCTCGACCAGGCAGCTCAGCGCGCTGACCGGCGGGGCGCTGGCGCCCTGACAGACGAGGAGCTCGACCGTGGCGGCGGTGCCGTCGGTGTAGCCGAGCAGGCTCGGATCCTCGAGCAGCAGGCGGACGCCGTAGTCGAAGTCGCGCGGGCTGACGGCGAAGAGATCGGAGACGACCGCCGCGAGCACCGGCGGCTCGGTGGCGACGCCGGGCACGTCGAGCACGCCGTCCGGGTAGCGCAGGAAGAGCGTCATGCCGATCAGGAACAGCTCGGCGTCGTTGCTGCTGACGTCGAGGGCGACGCGCACGCGCTCGGCGCCGGGTTCGCAGGTCTCGACGCGGCAGGTGGCCGGGCAGCCGTCGGTGTCGATGCGGTTGCCGTCGTCGCACGTCTCGCCGGCGCCGAGGTTGACGACGCCGTTGCCGCACAGCGCGCTGCCGTTCGACGTCGGCGTGGCGGTCGCGGTGGCCGGCGTGCCGCTGGTCGGCGTCGGGGTGGCAGTCGGCGCAGCCGCGCAGCCGACGAGCGCGTGGGTGACGGCGGTGATCAGTTCGTTGATTGCCACGCTGTCGTCCCCGTTGCCGTCGAACGAGGGGCACGCCGACACCGCCGTCGTGCCGAGCGCGATGTTCACGCCGGTGATGAGCTCGTTGATCGCCACGGCGCCGTCGGCGTCGCAGTCGCCGGCGCATTGCGCGGCCGCCGGGGCGGCAGGGGCGGACGCCACGGCGAGCGTGGCGAGCAGCAGGGATGCGGTCAGGTGTCGTCTCATGGGGACCTCCACGGAAGGATCGGCTCAGAAGCGGTAGGAGAGGCCGGTCGAGAAGGTGACGCCGGTGCGGTAGCGCGACGTCGTCTTCGGACCCTGCGTCTCGAGGAAGCGGTCGTTCAGGATGTTCTCGACCGCGAACTTCGTGGTGAACGGCACGCCGAACAGCGAGACGTCGGCGAGCCAGACGGCATCGAGCTGATCGCGGCGCTGAGACTCGATGTTCGGGACCTCGCCGCCGGGATCGTCGCGGGTGAAGTCGGTGCCCTTGGCGACGATCGTCGGTCCGACGGTGTTGTAGAGCAGCCGGAAGACGCCCCAGCGGGGGTCCTCGTATTCGAGCGCCGCGTTGATGACGTACGGCGACTGCCCCTGCAGCGGCTGCTCGCCGCCGGCCGGCGCGATGCCGCAGACCGGACTGCGGTTGCTGATGTCGGTACACCCGGCGGGCAGCAGGAACGTCTCCGACGTCGTCGAATCGATGAGGCTGACGTTGGCGAGCACCTGCAGGTCGGCGAGGTGGCCGGCGATGGCGCGCAGCCACGGGACGCGGCGCGCGTAGGGTACGGCGAAGTTGAAGTCCTTGCGCGCCTCGAGCTCGATGCCCCACAGGGACGCGGATTCGTAGTTGACGAACGTGTCGTAGAGCTGGCCGCCGGAGTCGCCGGCGGTGACCAGCTCGATCGGTTTGTCGAGCGCCTTGTAGAAGAAGCCGACCGACAGCAACTCGAGCGGGCTGAGGAACCACTCCCAGCGCAGGTCGTAGTTCGTGACGTGCGAGGTGACGAGATCCTGGTTGCCGATCAGCGTGCGCGTGCCGGGCAGCGAGACGAAGAAGATCGGCGTGAGCTCGCGGAACTCCGGGCGCGATACCGTACGGCTGAACGCGGCGCGGATGTTCATGTCGTCGCGCGGCGTGTAGACGAGACTGACGCCCGGCTCGGGATCGAGATCGTTGATCGTCGACTCGACGCCACCGACCAGCGCCGCGGTGCCGCTGGTGCGGATGTACGAGTACTCGACGCGCACCCCGCCGAGCAGACGCAGGCGGTCCTCGATGAGCGGCAGCTCGACCATGCCGTAGGCGGCGGCGATCTCCTGCGACGCGCTGAACGGCTGATACGTGAGGCGGTTGAACAGCAGCGGGCCGGCAACCGAGAAGTTGCGCGGCACGAGCAGGGTGTCCGGCGGACGGGTGAGATCGAGCGCCGACACCGCGGTGCCGCTGATCCGGTAGTCCTGGTAGAGGAAGTCGCGATCGCGCAGCGTGTAGTTGAGCCCGGTCTTCAGCTGCGCGGGCAGCCCGCGCCACACGCTCGTGAACGGCAGCCGCGTGCGGAACGGCACCGTCACGTCGACGTAGTAGTCCTGCAGGAACTCGCTGAGGGTCGCCCAGGTGCGCTGCGGCGGCAGGATGGCCGACGGCGCGTTGACCGCGAGCTCCGGCGGCTGCTGCCAGTACACGTAGTATTTCGAATCGGGGATGTCCTGCGACGACGGCGCCCACGAGGCGCGCCAGTCGACGTCGAGCAGGCGGAAGTGATGCAGGCCTTCAAGTGCGCCGAAGCCGAGCTGGTTGGCGGTGTACTGCGTGGCGGTGGCGCGCTGCGTCTCGCCGGGCAGGCTGTCGCGGTCCTCGCCGGTGCCGACCTGCACGAAGTCGATGCCCTGGCGGTTGACCAGCGCGCGCCCGAGCAGCTTGTGATCCGGAGCGAGCGTGTACTGCGTCGAGAGCACGGCGCCGAGCTGCGTCTCGAACGTGCTCTCGTCGTAGACGAATTGCTCGCCCGTGTTCTGCTCGATCTCGGCGGTCGAGCTGAACGCCTTGGCGACTTCGTCGCGGTGCACGCCGAACTTCCAGCCGTAGGCGGCGGCGAGGTTGAATCCGAACGGGCCCCAGGACGTGCCGACGAAGCCGTCGAGGCTGACGTTCGGCGGGGCGGTGGCGCCGTGCACGTTCCAGTTCAGCGGCAGGCTGCCGATCAGCGCCCGCATCTGCGTCGTGCTCGGGCTGAACGACGCTTGCGGGTTGGTGGGAAAGATGTCGAACGCGGCGGGCAGGTCGCGCGGGCCGTCGCCGAGCGTGAACCAGTCGCCGGGAAAGCCGTCGTACGTGTCGACGTCCTGGAACGTCGTCGCCGTGTTGAATCCGAGCGTCGTGCCGAGGCCCCAGGTGAGCGTCGCCGGCGGCTCGGCGATCGTGATGTCGACGAGCCCGCCGGAGAAGTCGCCCGGCAGGTCGGGCGTGTAGGTCTTGATGATGGCCAGCGACTCGATTAAGTCCGCCGGAAAGATGTCGAGCGGGACGATGCGGCGGTTCGGATCGGTGCTCGGCAGGCGGCTGCGGTTGAGCAGTGCACTGCTGTAGCGTTCGCCGAGGCCGCGCACGATGATGAACTTGTCGTCCTTGATCGTCACCGCCGGCACGCGCGTGACGACCTCCGCGGCATCGGAGTCCGGCGTCTTCGCGATTGCGTCGGCGCCGAGGCTGTCGGCGACCGTCGGCGCCATCCTGCGCTTGAGGAGCTGCGTCGCCTCGGTCGATTCGGTCACGTCGGCGGTGACCTCGAGCACCTCGACGCCGCGCCGGCCGGCGGCGCGCGACGTGGGGTCCTCGGCGATGGCGCGCGGGGTGCGCACGATGATCAGCCCCAGGCAGAGCAGCCACGACACGGCGCTCCGCCCCAGCCGCGGCATGCGGTCGGCATCGTTCCGGAAGGCACGGATCGGATTGCGCGCGCCGCCGGTTCGTTCCCCGTCTCGATGGCCGCGCGCGCTCGTGCAATTCGTCTCGCTGGTTCGCAACGCGGTGGATTAAAGCGACCGACTGTTTTGCGGCGGTGACGCCGGCGTGAACATTCGGTGACAGCCGTGCCGGCGCCGCGCGTCGCGACCTGAGGCGGTGGGCGTCCGCGGCCGCGCGGACGCGCGGCAGTCCCAAAGGCACACCGTGCATCGCCAGACGCGCTGGAGGGCGCGGCTTCCGCCGCGCCGCGGACGGACGTTGCCTTTCGCATGAGGCAGCGGGCGTTCGCGGCCGCGCGGAAGCGCGGCCCTCCAGCGCGTGATCTGGCCGGCGCATCGTCGTGAAGGCACGCCGTGCCTTACGAGACGCGTTGGAGGGCGCGGCTTCCGCCGCGCCGCGGACGGACGTTGCCTTTCGCATGAGGCAGCGGGCGTCCGCGGCCGCGCGGAAGCGCGGCCCTCCAGCGCGTGATGCGGCGAGGCTCGCGTCTGCCCGCGGATCACGAACACATCACCGTGCCGTAAACGCCGCGTAACCTGCCGACGCTAAGCGGGAGAACGTGAGCGATCCATGCACGCACCGCGCAGCGGAGGAGAAGGAGATGACGCGATGACACGACAACTGAAGACCGTGTTCGCCGGGCTCGTGCTCGGCGTGCTTGCCGGCGGCACCGCCGGTGCGGCGTGCGGCAATCTGAACGATGATGCCGCCGGCGTGACCAGCGCCGACATCGCGATCCTCGGCCAGTGCGCCGTCGGCGCCTGCCCGACGATCAACGGCTCGCCGGCGTGCGAGCCCGGCGCGGAGTTCGACGACTGCGACATCCTGCGCGATGGCGTGCTCGATGCCGCCGACGTCGACGCGCTGCGCATCTTCGTCACCGGCGGCGATCCGCTGTTCGACCTCTGTACCGGCCCCGGCCCGGAGATCGCCTGCGGCGGCGGCACCGTCACGCTCGGCTCGCCGAGCCCGACCAGCATCACCGCCAACCAGACCTGGCCGGCGAGCTGCACGGTCGTGCTCGGCGGCACGGTCACGGTCGAGAACGGCGCCGTGCTGACCATCGAGGCGGGCAGCATCATCACGGGGCAGACGGGCACGTCCGTCGCGAACCCGGCGACGCTGATCTTCCAGCCCGGCACGCGCATCGACGCGGTCGGCACGCCGTCGGCACCGATCATCTTCACCAGCACCGCGGCGCCCGGCGCGCGCAGCAAGGGCGACTGGGGCGGCGTGGTGTTCAATGGTCGCGGCACGGTCAACGGACCGAACTGCACGTTCAACTCCGAGGGCCTGCCGTTCTCGTTCGGCGGCTGCGAGGCCGACTACAACGCCGGCATCGCGAAGTTCGTGCGCACCGAGTTCGCCGGCCTCGACTTCACCGCCAACAACGAGCTGAACCTCTGGACGATGAACGGCATCGGGACGCAGACCGATTTCGACTTCATCCAGGCCAACGTCGGCGACGACGACTGCCTCGAGTGGTTCGGCGGCACGTCGAACCACACCAACCTGATCGCCTCGGGCTGCGGCGACGACGGCTTCGACTGGCAGCTCGGCTGGTCCGGCTCGGTGCAGTTCGGGCTCATGCTGCAGCACGGCGCGCTCACCGACACCGGCGGGGACTCGCGCGGCATCGAGGCCGACAACAGCGAGTTCGATCACGCGGCGACGCCGTTCTCCGATCCCGACCTGTGCAACGTGACGTTCGTCGGCGGCCGGAACCACGCCGGCGCGAACAACGGCTCGGATGCCGGCCTGCTGTTCCGCCGCGGCACGCGTGGCCAGATCGCCAACGCCATCGTCACCGGCTTCGGCGACACCTGCGTCGAGCTGCGCGACGTCTCGACGACGGCCGCGGCGTGTACCGACGCGAACGGCGATGGCGTGCCCGAGGCACTGAGCGGCAACCTCGTCGTCCGCAACAGCATCCTCTACGACTGCGGCGACATCGGCGGCAATCCGTGGGAGCTGGCGAAGAACGGCGACGCGCTCGATGCCGACGACGCCGGGGCGGAGACCGGGCCGTGCGACACGGCGGCCGCTCCGGGCTGCGCGTGCGACACCGAGTCGTGGTACGCGCTGTTGCCGGCGATGGCGAATGCGAACGGCGTTGCGCCGGCGGTGACCACCTCGCTCGATACGGCGAACTACCCGGCGCTCGATAACGGCGCCTGCACCGGACCGGGCACGCCGTACAACTGCTGCAGCGGTGCCGGCACCGGCTCGTGCCGCGCCGTCTACGCGGCCGCGGCGACAGTGATCGGCCCCGGGCCGGACGCGTTCGCGTGCTCGGCGATCAATCCGCTCTTCGCGGATGTGCCGTACATCGGCGCGGTCGACCCCGCCGCGAGCTGCACGGCCACGGCCTGCGGCTGGCTGAGCAAGCCGTGGGTGGAGTTCGCGATCAACTGAGAGCGCACCCCGCCGTGTCCGACCGCGTGATGCCGCGCCACGGAGTGCACCGGAGAGGCGGCGTCGACGGCCGCGCCGCGCGACCGCCGCGACGTCGTCTCCTCCGGGCCTCCGCGGCGCGGCCCGCTGCCCCTCCGTCCGCGTTCGTATGGAGTCCCTCGTGAACCGCGTTGCCCTCGTGTCGATCCTCCTGTTGCTCGCCGCCCCGGCGGCGGGCGCCGCCACGCCGCCGCCGGGCGGCGTTCCCACGCCGACGTCCCCGCCGCCCGAGGCGACGATCCACAGCGGGGCGCGACCGCCGTTCGGCCTGCAGAACGGCGCGCCGTCGCTCGCGGCGCTGGTCGAGACCTTCCTCGCCGCCGTCCACGCCGGCGACGTCACGGCGCTGCACGCGCTGCGGCTGAGCCGCGAGGAATACGTCGGCATCATCGTGCCCGGCGAGGTGCCGAAAGGGCAGCCGCCGCGCGCGACGTTCGCGAAGGTGAACGACCTGTTCTTCGGCATGCTCGACACGAAGAGCCGCTACGCGGCGGAGGCGATCGTGCGCGGCTTCGCCGGACGGGAGTTCCCGCGGCGGCGCCTCGTGCTCAGCCAGGGCACGCGCGAGTTCGCCTGGTACACGGCACATGGCGAGGTGCGGGTGATCTTCACCGACGCACAGGGAATCGAACACACGCTGCGCACCGGCTGGGTCGCCGAAGTCGACGGCCGCTTCAAGTTCATCGGCTTCAACTGGGACGACTGAGGCGATTCACGCAGCTGTCATCTGCGCGCAACCGCGGCGTAACCCGCCGGCGGTACAACCGGGCATCGGTCCAATCCGCATGAAGGAGAGCTCATGAAGGCACCGGTCCGTGGCGTCGGCGGCGTCCTGCCGGCGCTTCTCGCCGTCTGTCTCGCCACGCCGCTGGCGGCCGGGGACACGCCTCCCGGACCGGCGGCGTCCGCCCTGCAGGCGACGGTCGACGAGACGGAGGCGGGCAACCGCGCCGCCGCCGAGGCGCAGGCGCTGATCGAGCGGCTGAGCGACGATACCGACGCGCTTGCCGCCGAGTACCGCCGGACGCTGCAGGAAACCGAGTCGCTGCAGATCTACAACCGCCAGCTCGAGGAACTGCTCGCCTCCCAGGCGCGCGAGATCGCCGCGCTCGAGCGGCAGATCGGCGAGGTCGACGTCGTGCAGCGCCGGATCACGCCGCTGATGCTGCGCATGATCGACGCCCTCGAGCACTTCGTGCGCCTCGACGTGCCGTTCCTTCCGGAGGAGCGCGCCCAGCGTGTCGCCGGCCTGCGCGAGATGATGGCGCGCGCCGACGTCGCCCTGTCGGAGAAATACCGGCGCCTGCTGGAGGCCTACCAGGTCGAGAACGAGTACGGCCGCACGATCGAGGCCTATCGCGGCGCGCTCGACGCCGGCGGCGGGCAGCGCACTGTCGACTTCCTGCGCGTCGGCCGCATCGCGCTCCTCTACCAGACGCTCGATGCGCGCGAGACCGGCTTCTGGAACGCGCCGGCCGGCCGCTGGGAGGCGCTGCCGGACGACTACCGCGGCGCGGTGAAGCAGGGGCTGCAGATCGCCCGCAAGCAGGTGGCGCCGGACCTCATCCGCGTCCCGGTTCCGGCACCGGAGGTGGTGCAATGAGCACGCGGTTCACCCTTCTTCCGGTCGTCCTTGCCGCGGCGCTGGCGCTGCCGGCGCCGGCGCAGGAGCCGGGTCGGACGCAGCCCGCGGCGCCCGCGAGCCTCGCCGAGCTGCTCGAGCAGGTGCGTGCCGGCAACGCCGCCGAACAGGCCGAGCTCGCACGCCGCGAGGTCGCATTCCGGCGCGCGCAGGCCGAGCAGGCGCGGCTGCTGCGCGAGGCACTCGCCGCCCGGGCGGCCGAGGAGGCGCGCGGCCGGGCCCTGGAAGAGCGGTTCGATGCCAACGAGCGGCGCATCCCCGAGCTCGAGGAGACGCTGCGCACGCGCATGGGCACGCTCGGCGAGCTGTTCGGCGTCGTCCGTCAGGTCGCCGGCGACACCCGCGCGCAGCTCGAGTCCTCGCTGACCAGCGCGCACCTTCCGGGCCGCACCGATGTCCTCACCACGTTGATGGACAGTCGCGAGATGCCGTCGGTCGCCGCGCTCGAGCAGCTCTGGTTCCTGCTGCAGCAGGAAATGACCGAGTCGGGGCGCGTCGTGCGCTTCACCGCGCCGGTGATTGCCGCCAGCGGCGGCGAGGCGGAGCGGGAGGTGATCCGCCTCGGCGCGTTCAGCGCCGTGGCGGACGGTCGCTACCTGCAGTGGGTGTCGGAGTCGGGGCGGCTCACCGAGCTCGGCCGCCAGCCGGCCGGGCGGCACCTCGCGACGCTCGACGACCTCGCGGCGGCGCGCACCGGCGTCGTCGGCGTCGCCGTCGACCCGTCGCGCGGCTCGCTGCTGTCGCTGCTCATCCAGACGCCGGATCTGCGCGAACGCCTCGATCAGGGCGGAGCGGTCGGCTACACGATCGTCGCCCTCGCGATCGTCGGCTTCGTCATCTTCCTCTACCGGCTCGTCGCCCTGCTGCTCGTCGGCCGCCGGGTGCAGGCGCAGCTCGCCAGCGCCACGCCGCGCGCCGACAATCCCCTCGGCCGCGTGCTGGCGGTCTACGACGCGCACCGCGCCACCGACACGGAGACGCTCGAGCTCAAGCTCGACGAGGCGATCATGAAGGAAGTGCCGCCGCTCGAGCGCGGTCTGGCGATGATCAAGGTGCTGTCGGTCGTCGGACCGCTGCTCGGCCTGCTCGGCACCGTCACCGGCATGATCAAGACCTTCCAGGTGATCACGCTGTTCGGCGCCGGCGATCCGAAGCTGATGGCCGGCGGCATCGCCGAGGCGCTGGTGACCACGGTCGAGGGCCTGGTGATGGCCGTGCCGCTGACGCTCGGCTACGCGCTCGTGCAGGGGCGCAGCCGGGCGATCGTGCAGATCATCGAGGAGCAGGCCGCCGGCATCGTCGCCGAGCAGGCCGAACACCTCGCCGCGCAGCAGGAGCGGGAGCGTGCCGTCGCTGGCTGAGAGCTGGGCGGCGTGCGCCGACTTCCTCGAGCTCGGCGGCTGGGTGCTGTCCTGGATCCTGTTCACGACGTTCGTGATGTGGACGTTCCTGATCGAGCGCTTCTGGTATCTGCGCACCGGCCACCGGCGCGCCGTCGCCGATGCGCTCGCCACCTGGCGGGCGCGCCGCGAGCACTCGTCCTGGTACGCGCATCAGATCCGCCTGCGGCTCGTCTCCGTGGTCCGGCAGCAGCTGTTCGAGACCATCCCGCTGATCCGCACGCTGGTCGCGCTCTGCCCGCTGCTCGGCCTGCTCGGCACGGTCACCGGCATGGTCGAGGTGTTCGACGTCATGGCGATTGCCGGCTCCGGCAACCCGCGCGCGATGGCGTCGGGCGTCTCGCGCGCCATCCTGCCGACCATGGCCGGCATGGTCGCCGCGCTGTCGGGCTTCATCCTCAGCGTGTCGCTCGAGCGCCGCGCGCGGCGGGAGGCCGCAGCGCTCGAGGATCATCTCACCATGGAAGACGACGTGAGACGCGCCGCCGCCTGAGCGTGCCGCGTCCCGACGAGAGGTATGCATGCGCCGCCGTCATCGCGGAGCCGACGAAGAGCTCGAAATCAACCTGACGCCGATGCTCGACGTGACCTTCATCATGCTGATCTTCTTCATCGTCACGGCGTCGTTCGTGAAGGAGTCGGGCATCGACGTGCACAAGCCCGCCGCGGCGACGGCGGAGAAGAAGGAGCGCGGCAACATTCTCGTCGCGATCACCGAGAGCGGGCAGGTGTGGATCGACAAGCGCCCGGTCGACGTGCGCGCGGTGCGCGCCAACATCGAGCGCCTGCACGCCGAGAATCCGCAGGGTGCGGTGGTGATCCAGGCGGACAAGAACTCGAGGAACGGGCTGCTCGTCGACGTCATGGATGCGGCGCGCGAGGCGGGCGTCTTCAACGTGTCGATCGCCGCCAGCGTCGAGGAGTGAATGCCGCGCCGCTGGCTGCGATATGGCAGCGCCGCCGCGGTCGCCGGCTCGGTGACGCTGCTGCTGCTGTGGACGATGCAGGCGCTGGTCGTCGGGCAGCGCCCCGACGTGATCGAGGCACGGACGACGCGCGTCGTCGACTTCGTCCGTCTGCGCCGCGAGGCGGCGCCGGAGCCGAAGAAGCGCGAGCTGCCGCAGCGCGCCGCGCCGCAGCCACCCCCGCCGCCGCCGGAGGTGCCGCTGTCGACCGTGCCGGAGGCGAGCGCGCTCGAGGTCGCGGCCGCGATGCCGGAGTTCGCGGCCGACCTCGACCTCGGCACCGGGCCGGGCGGCGGCGCCGCCGCGGCGGCGGCGAACGACGCCGATGTCGTGCCGCTCGTGCGCGTCAACCCGCAGTACCCGGCGCGCGCCCTGCAGCGCGGCATCGAAGGCTGGGTCCATCTCGCCTTCACCATCACCGCGGCGGGGACGACGGCGGACATCGCCGTGGTCGCCGCCGAACCGGAGAACGTGTTCGAGGCCGCGGCGATCGCGGCGGTGCGCAAGTACAAATACAAACCCCGGATGGAGCAGGGCACGGCGGTCGAACGCCCCGGCGTCGAGGTCGTCCTCTCCTTCACGCTCACCAGATAGGAGGAGCGCGGTGATGCGCAGCATGGCGGTGTGTGGAGCGGTCCTGCTGCTCGCCGGCGGGGCGCCGGCGGTGGCAGCGGTCGAGGCCGGCACGTCAGTGCCGGCGGTGGCGGAGGCGCAGCGCCTCGAGCCGACGCGCCCGTGGGCGTACAAGCGCATCGAGCGCGCCTACCGCGAGCTCGAGACCGGGCAGTATGCCGATCTGCTCGACACGCTCGACGAGATGCGGCGCAATCCGAAGCTCAACACCCGCGAGCGGGCGCTGATGTGGCAGGCGTATGCGTACGCCTGGACCGCGCAGGACCGCTACCCGGAAGCCGCCGCGGCGATGGAGCAGGCGCTCGCCGCCGGCGGCCTCGACGGATCGGCGACGATGCAGCTGCGCTACAACCTCGCGCAGATCTACGTGCTGCTCGAGCGCCCCGACGAGGCGATCCGCGAGTTTCAGCGCTGGTTTGCCGCCGCCCCGAATCCGTCCGGGGCGGCGTACTACCTCTACGCGATGGCGCGCGTGCAGCAGGGCGACAAGGACGAGGCCCTGCGGCTGGCACGCCGGGCGGTGGAGCAGGGCGGCGCCGAGGCGCGCGAGCCGTGGCTGCAGCTCGTCGCCAGCCTGCTGATCGACCGGAAGGACTACGCCGCCGCGGTGCCGGTGCTGCACGCACTGGTCGAGCGTTTCCCGCAGAAGGCGTACTGGCTGCAGCTGTCGGCGGTGCATTCCGCTCTCGAGCAGCCCGACCGCGCGCTCGCCGTGCTCGAGCTCGCCGATCGCCAGGGCCTGCTCACCGAGCGCAGCGAGCTGCTGACGCTGGCGCAGCTCTACCTCTACAACCAGATCCCGGCGCAGGCCGCGGCGGTCATCGAGCGCGGCCTGCGTGACGGTCGCCTCGCACCCGATGCGCGCCTCTACCAGCTGCTCGCCGACAGCCTGCTGCACGCCCGACAGCGCGAGCGCGCCCTGGAACCGCTCGCGCAGGCGGCGGCGCTGGCCGACGATGGCAATGCGGCGCTGCGCCTCGCGCAGCTGGCGATCGAGCGCGAGGAGTGGACGCGTGCCCGCGAGGCGCTGGCACTGGCGCTCGCCAAGGGGGGATTGCACAGTCCCGGCCACGCCTGGCTGCTGCTCGGCATCGCGAACGCGAACGCGCGCCGCTGGGACGATGCCGAGCGCGCCTTCCGCACCGCCGAAGCCTTCGAGCCGGTGCAGCGCAGCGCCGTCTACTGGATCGCGCACCTCGCCGCGCAGCGCGAACGGGAGGGCGAGCGTGCCCACCTTGCTGCGGACGCCCCGGCCGGGCGGGGGAATAGCCACAGAGGGACAGAGGACACGACGTCGGGTGATGCCGGTCTCATCGAGTCCGATGCGCAGCGACTCGGCGTCCTCTCCGCCCTCGGTGGCTGAGTCGAACCCGCGCCGGCCTCGCGCCGCCATGGCGAGCGTGCCCACCTTGCTGCGGACGCCCTCGCCGGGCGGGAGAATAGCCACAGAGGGACAGAGGACACGAAGTCGAGTGATGCCGGTCTCATCGAGTCCGATGCGCAGCGACTCGGCGTCCTCTCCGCCCTCGGTGGCTGAGTCGAACCCGCGCCGGCCTCGCGCCGCCATTTCGCCTCCGCGCGATGTGCGCTAGGGCAGGCGGGTGATGCCGAGGTGTGAGCGATGAGTGATCGACCGCGCCGCGGGCGGCGGATGGTCATCGTCGTGCTGCTCGCGCTGGCCGGGGCGTTCGCGGTGGGATTCTGGGTGCGCGGCGGGGCGGGCGTCGCCGAGGAGAGCTGGGTGCTGCTCGACCTCGACGGCGACTATGCCGAGGAGCCGGGCGACGGCGCGCTGGCGCGCCTGCTCGGCGAGCGCGAGCCGTCGTTTCTCGATCTGCTGCTGACGATCCGCGACGCCGGCGAGGATCCGCGCGTCGCCGGCCTGGTGGTGCGCCTGCGCTCGCTCGACATCGGCTGGGCGAAGGCACAGGAGATCCGCGAGCAGCTGGTGCGCTTCCGCACCACCGGCAAGCCGCTGCACGCCTACCTCGAGCTCGAGTTGAGCGGCGGCGCGCTGGAGTACTTCGTCGCCAGCGCCGCCGACCGCATCCACGTGCCGCCCGGCGTCGCCGCACCGCTCAGCGGCCTGCTGGCGCAGTTCATCTTCCTCGGCGGCGTCTGGGAGAAGCTCGACGTCGACATGCAGGTGCTCAAGATCCGCGAGTACAAGACCGCGGGCGACATGCTGTCGGAGAAGACCATGACGCCGTGGCATCGCGAGATGGCCGACGCGCTGCTCGACAGCCTGTACGGGCAGTTCATCGACGCGGTCGCCGCCGACCGCCACCTGGCGCCCGAGGCGGTGCGCGCGGCGATCGACGGCGCGCCGGCGACGCCGGAGGAGCTGCGCGCCGCGGGGCTGATCGACGACGCGCTGTTTCTCGAGGAGCTGCGCACGGCGCTGCTCGGCGCGGACGGCGAGTGGCTCGACGGCGCGGACTATGCCGAGGCGCGGCAGCCGCTGCCGGTGCCGGTGGCGGTGCGCGGCACGGTCGCCGTCGTGTACGGCGTCGGCACGGTGATGACCGGCGAGAGCGACGGCGGCCCCGCCGGCGGCGAGGCGACGATGGGGGCCGATACGCTCGTCGAGGCGTTGCGCGAGGCGGCGGACGACGACGACATCGACGCGATCGTCTTCCGCATCGACAGTCCGGGCGGCTCGGCGCTCGCCGCCGACCTCATCTGGCAGGCGGCGCAGCGCGCCGCGGCGCGCAAGCCGCTGATCGTGTCGATGTCCGACGTCGCCGCCTCGGGCGGCTACTACGTCGCGGCGCCCGGCACCCGCATCCTCGCCGCGCCGGGCACGCTGACCGGCTCGATCGGCGTCGTCATTGCCAAGCCGAACCTGCGCGGCCTGCTCGCCCGGCTCGGGATCAACACCGTCGAGCTGTACCGCGGCGACCTCGCCTCGATGCTGTCGATGACCGAGAGCTTCTCGCCGGCGCAGCTGACGCGCATGACGGCGACCATGGACTACATCTACGACCTGTTCGTGCAGCGCGTCGCCAGTGGCCGCGGGCTCGAGCCGGCGCAGGTCGACGCGGTCGGCCGCGGGCGGGTGTGGACCGGTGCCCAGGCGCGCGAGCACGGGCTGGTCGACGAGCTCGGCGGCCTGCTCGCCGCCGTCAACGTCGCCAAGCGCGAGGCCGGCCTGCCGGTCGAGGATCGCGTCGCGCTGGTCTTCTACCCGCGCCACCGCTCGCTCGTGCAGCGCCTGACGCGGGCGCTCGGCACGCACGTCTCGGGCGCGGCGCCGGCCTGGTGGCGGCAGGTGCAGCAGGTCACCGGTGCCTGGCGCTTCCCCGCCGGCTCGGTGCTGACGCTGATGCCGCAGGACGTGACGATCCGCTGAGCCCGCGCCGGCGCGGCTACGGCTCGACGCGCACGCCGCGCCAGAACGCGACGCGTCCGGCGATCTGCTGCGCCGCCGGCTTCGGCGTCGGGTAGTACCAGGCGGCGTCGCGGTTCACCTGGCCGTCGACGACGACGTCGAAGTAGCTCGCCGTCCCCTTCCAGCTGCAGACGGTGTGCGTGTCGCTCGGCCGGAAGTACTGCGCGTCGAGCGCATCGGGCGGGAAGTAGTGGTTGCCCTCGACGAGCACGCAGTCGTCGCTCTCGGCGAGCACCGCTCCGTTCCAGATGGCGCGTGGCATGGCGAACCTCCTGCGCCGGCGGCGCGCGCCGCGCCGGCCGCCGGCTCGACTGGTCGTCAGGCGTCTTCGATCCCCAGGCGTTTCATCATCCGGTAGAGCGTCGTGCGTTCGATGCCCAGCGCACGCGCCGCATCGAGGCGGCTGCCGCCGGCGGCGGCGAGCGCGGCGCGGATGCGCTCGGCGGCGGCGCGATCGAGGTGCTCCTGCAGCGTGCCCGCCGTCGCCGCGGCCGCCGGCGCCTGGAGACCACCACCGGGCTCGGCGCTTTCCAGCAGCAGGTCCTCGGGCGTGATCGCGTCGCCGCGCGCCAGCACCACGGCGCGCTCGATCGCGTTCTCGAGCTCGCGGACGTTGCCCGGCCACGGATGCGCGCGCAGCGCCGCGAGCGCCTCGGGCGCGAGCGGCAGGCGGCGGCCGGCCTCGCGCGTGAAGCGCTCGAGGAAGCGCTCGGCGAGCGGCACGATGTCCTCCGGCCGCTCGCGCAGCGGCGCGAGCTGGACCGGGATGACGTTCAGGCGGAAGAAGAGGTCCTCGCGGAAGCGGCCGGCGGCGACCGCGGCGCGCAGCGGGCGGTTGGTCGCGCACACGACGCGTGTGTCCACCGGCCGCGGCTCGGCGCCGCCGACGCGCAGCACCTCGCCTTCCTGCAGGACGCGCAGCAGCTTGGCCTGGAAGTCGGGGCCGATCTCGCCGATCTCGTCGAGGAACAGCGTGCCGCCGGCGGCGCGTTCGAAGCAGCCGGCGCGCGCCGCGAGCGCGCCGGTGAACGCGCCCTTCTCGTGGCCGAACAGCTCGCTTTCCAGCACGCCCTCGGCGAACGCCTTGCAGTTCACGGCGACGAACGGACGGCCGACGCGGTCGCTCCAGAAGTGCAGCAGGCGGGCGACGAGCTCCTTGCCGGTGCCGCTCTCGCCCTGGATGAGGACCGTCGCGCGGCTCGGCGCGACGCGGCGCACGAGGTCGAGCAGCGCCTGGCTGCGCGGGCTCGCGGCGACGATCGCCTCCGGCGCGTAGCGGCTGCCGACCTCCTGGCGCAGCCAGCGGTTCTCGCGCTCGAGCCGCGTCAGGTCGAGCGCGCGGGCGACGAGCGCGCGCAGCTCGTCGTTGTCGAACGGCTTGGCGACGTAGTCGAACGCGCCGTCGCGCATCGCGGCGACGGCCGACGGCACGCTGGCGTGCGCGGTGAGCAGGATCACCGGCAGGGTCGGGTGCGTGGCGCGCAGGCGGCGCAGCAGCTCGAGGCCGTCGATCTCCGGCATGCGCAGGTCGGTGACCACGACGTCGGCGCCGTGCGCCTCGATCGCGGCGAGCGCCTCGGCGGCGCTCGCGTAGCGCGTGCAGCGGTGCCCGTCGCGCTCGAGCGCCATCGCCACCACCGCCGCCATGCGCGGCTCGTCGTCGACGATGACGATGCGGGCGGTCATGCCGCCGCGTCTAGCAGGCCGGGGCGCGCTTGCACATGACCGCCCGCGGCGGCGGGCCGGCGCCGTCCGGCGCGCCCGCCGCGCTGCCCAATCGCACGGCGCTGCCCACCAACCGGGCATCACCGCGGGCGGCCCGGCCGCGAGAGGCGGCTGACGTGCACGCCGCGGCACACCGCCACGGTGCTGGCATTGGCGTTGCTGATGCACGGCGGGGGGCGCCGCTGCATGGCGCAGCAGGCCCATTCACATCACGGCGAAAAGGAGCGGCCATGAAGAAGGTCGAAGCGATCGTCAAGCCCTTCAAGCTCGACGAGGTCAAGGAAGCGCTGGGCCGGCAGGGCATCCACGGCATGACGGTTTCGGAAGTGAAGGGGTTCGGGCGCCAGAAGGGGCACACCGAGCTCTACCGCGGGGCGGAGTACGTCGTCGACTTCCTGCCGAAGATCAAGATCGAGCTGCTGCTCGACGATGCCGACGCGACCACCGCCTGCCAGGTGATCGAGGACACGTGCCGCACCGGCCGCATCGGCGACGGGAAGATCTTCATCATGCCGGTCCAGGAAGTGATTCGCATCCGCACCGGCGAGCGCGGCTCGGATGCCGTGTGAACGTTCGACAGACGGGAGGAGGATCAGAATGGCACTGCGGAATCTGGTACGGCTGACGGGTGGCGTCGCGCTCTGGTCGCTGGTGCTCGCGGCAGTGGCGCTGGCGCAGGACGAGGCGCCGGCGGTCTCGACCGAGCTCTTCACGGCCAACAACCTGTGGATGATGGTCGCCGCGACGCTGGTGTTCTTCATGAACCTCGGCTTCGCGATGGTCGAGTCGGGCCTGACGCGCGCCAAGAACACGACCAACATCCTGTTCAAGAACACGGTGATTCCGTGCATCGGGCTGGTGACCTACGCGTTCGTCGGCTTCAACCTCATGTATCCCGGCGAGTTCAACGGCTGGCTCGGCTTTGCCGGCTTCGGCCTGTATCCGGACGAGGCGGCGGTGACGTCGGCGTACAACACCGGCTACACGTACTGGACCGACTTCCTCTTCCAGGCGATGTTCGCCGCCACCGCCGCGACGATCGTCTCCGGCGCCGTGGCCGAGCGCGTGAGGCTGAGCTCGTTCCTCGTCTTCACGGTGCTGTTCGTCACGCTGACCTATCCGATCATCGGCTCGTGGAAGTGGGGGCTGGGCTGGCTCGACGGGCTGGGCTTCTACGACTTCGCCGGTTCGACGCTGGTGCACTCGGTCGGCGGCTGGGGCGCGCTCGCCGGCGCGCTGATTCTCGGTCCGCGGCTCGGCAAGTACACCCGTGACGGGCGCGTCCACCCGATTCCCGGCCACAGCATGCCGCTGGCGACCGTCGGCGTGTTCATCCTCTGGCTCGGCTGGTTCGGGTTCAACGGCGGCTCGGTGCTGAGCGCCGATCCGGCGGCCGTCTCGCTGGTGCTGGTCACCACCTCGCTCGCCGCCGCTGCCGGCGGCCTGGGCGCGACGTTCACGTCGTGGATCGTGTCGAAGAAGCCCGACCATTCGATGGCACTCAACGGCGTGCTCGCCGGGCTCGTCGGCATCACCGCCGGGGCCGATCAGATGGCGATGAACTCGGCGCTGCTGATCGGCCTGATCGCGGGTGTGCTGGTGGTCGCCGCGGTGATGGCCTTCGACAAGGTGAAGGTCGACGACCCGGTCGGCGCGATCTCCGTGCACCTCGTGTGCGGCGTCTGGGGCACGCTCGCCGTCGGCCTGTTCGGCGCCAAGGCCGGCATCGGCCAGCTCGGCGCGCAGGCGGTCGGCGTCCTCGCGGCCGGCGTCGCGGCGTTCGGCACGGCGACGATCTTCTTCCTCGCCATCCAGGCGGTGATGGGCCTGCGCGTCTCGCCGGAGGAGGAGCTCGAAGGCCTCGACCTCGGCGAGCACGGCATGCAGGCGTACCCGGACTTCGCCCCGGCGACGGTGAGCAGCGGCCTGTACTCGGGCGGCCTGCCGGGCGGTGGCAAGCGGGCACCGGCGGCGGCGTACGCGGCGGCCGAGCTGAGTACCAACCAGGCCTGACCGCATCCCGGCCGCGTCCGGCGCGGCCAGACGGCACCACACGGGGCCCGGAGCGCGATGCGTTCCGGGCCCCGTCGCGTTCTCGGGCAGCTGCCCAGCGCATGGGCAGGGGCAGCGATGCCCGCGCCGCGGCGGCAGCGGCGATCATCCGGCGAACGCGTCGGCACGGCCCGTGCACCGCGGCGGGGTGAACGCGTCCGCGTCGGCTGGAGGTGGTGAGATGGCAGAGGCTCCGTACGAACGCCTGTCGGCACTGGATCAGTCGTTTCTCGCGTTCGAGACGCCGCATGCGCCCATGCACGTCGCGATCACGGCGATCTTCGAGCCCGGCTCGCTGACGCAGCGTGACGGCGGCATCGACATCGGCCGCATCCGCGCGCACCTCGCGTCGCGCCTGCATCTGATCCCGCGCTATCGCCAGCGGCTGCAGACGCTGCCGCTGCTCAACGACGTCGTGTGGGTCGACGACGCGGACTTCGACCTCGGCTACCACGTGCGCCACGCGAGCCTGCCGCGCCCGGGCGGCACGCGGCAGCTGCAGCGCCGGTGCGCGGAGATCCTCGAGCGACACCTCGACCGCGCCCGGCCGCTCTGGGAGGTGTGGATCATCGAGGGGCTCGAGAGCGGGCGCTTCGCGATGCTCGCCAAGGTGCACCACTGCATGGTCGACGGCATCGCCGGCATCGCGCTGCTCGCAGCGCTGCTCGGCGTGGCGCCGACCATGGCGATCGAGCCCGCGCCGCCGTGGCGGCCGCGGCCGGTGCCGCGCCAGCGCGACCTGCTCGCCGACGACCTGCGCCATCGCGGGCGGGCAGCGGTGGGAGCGGTGCGCGCGCTCGGTGACTGGCTGCGCCGCCCGCGCGAAGCGGGGGAGGCGGTCGGCAGCGGCGCGGCGGCGTTTGTGCGCCTGCTCGGCAAGCTCGGCGGCGCGCCGGCGACGCCGTTCAACGAGCCGATCGGGCCGCATCGCCGCGTCGACTGGTGGGGCGTGGACCTCGCCGCGGTCAAGGCGATCCGCGCCCAATGCGGCGCCACGCTGAACGACGTCGTGCTCGCCACCGTGGCCGGCGCCCTCGGCCGCTTCCTTGCGCACCGCGGCTGCCGGCTCGCGGACGAGCTGCGCATCGTCGTGCCGGTGAGCGTGCGCGCGGCGGCCGAACACGGCGCCACCGGCAACCGCGTCTCGCTGTGGCTCAGCGCGCTGCCGCACCAGGAGCGCGATCCGCTGCGGCGCCTCGCCGCGGTGGGCGCGCGCACGGCCGAGCTCAAGGCGGCGCAGGATGCGCGCGGCGCGGAGCTGCTGACGCAGGCGGCGGAGTGGAGCACGGGCAACGTCGTCACGCTCGTCGCGCGGCTGATCAACAGCGCCCGGCGCTTCAACCTGATCGTCACGAACGTGCCCGGGCCGCCGGTGCCGTTCTTTCTGCTCGACGCGCCGATGGTCGCCGTCTATCCGCACCTGCCGCTGTTCGAGAACCAGGGACTCGGCATCGCGCTGCTCAGCTACGCCGGGCAGCTGACGTGGGGCATCGGCGCCGACTGGAAACAGGTGGCCGATCTCGACGTGTTCACCGCCGGGCTGGTGGCGTCGTTCGAGGAGCTGCGCGATGCGGCGCGCGTGCCGGCGGCGGCGCGCGCGCCACGCGCCGCCGCGCCGGCTAGCCCGCCAGCAGCGGCGGCAGGCGGTCGAGGCAGACGCGCACGAACGCGCGCACCGTCTGTGAGTGATGGTCCTCGGCGCGCAGCCCGAGACCCCAGGCCCGCGACAGACCGCACGCACCGATAGCGAGCGCCACGAGCCGCCCGCTCGCGAGATCGCCGCGTACCGCCCAGCGCGGCACGATCGCCACGCCGAGCCCGGCGCGCACCATGCTCGCCACCGCGCCGAGGTGATCGAGCTCCATGACGATGCGCGGGAACACCCCGGCCTCGAGCAGCACGCGCTCGACGAGATGGTGCGTCGAGCTGCGCCGCTCGTAGACGAGCAGCGGTTCGCCGGCGAGATCGTGCGGCGCGATGTGGCGCCGCTCCGTCCAGCGATGGCCGGGCGCGGCGATGAGGACGAGCTCGTCGCGGCCGAGCTCGAAGATGCGCAGCCGCGGATCGCCGACCGGCAGCGAGAGCAGCGCGACGTCGAGATCGCCGGCGCGCAGGCGCTCGATCGAGCGCGTCGACGGGCCGCTGCGCACGCGCAGCTCGACGCGCGGACACTCGCCGAGGAACGCCTGCAGCGCGGTGGGCAGGAGATGCTCGCAGGCGGCGCCGCCGGCGCCGATGCGCAGCACGCCGGCGCTCGTCGTGTCGTAGCTCGTCAGGATGCGCTGGGCCTCGTCGACCTTGGCGAGGATCTGCCGCGCGTAGTGCAGCAGCACCTCGCCGGCGGCGGTCGGCCGCACGCCGGTGCCGGCGCGCACGAGCAGCTTGACGCCGAGCTGGCGCTCCTGGGCGGCGACCTGCTGGCTGATCGCGGACTGGCTCAGGCCGAGCCGCCGGCCGGCGCGCGTGAAGCTGCGCAGGTCGACGATGGTGACGAACGTGCGCAGCAGCCTCGCGTCGAGCTCGGGACGGCGGCGCTCGCCGGGAGGGCGGACGGCGGCGTCGTTCGCCGCGGGCGGCAGGGTGACTCGTCGGGTCGCGCTCATGATCCTCCCCGGACCGCGCGGCCGGCACCGGGGCTGGCCGACGGCGTGGCGGTCGCCGGCGGTGCACAGCGACGCGGCAGGTGCTGAAAGACCAGGCACGCGCGGGCCGCAGCCGGTCGGGCGACGCGGTGCGCGGTAGGTCGAAAATCCATGTCTCGCAACGGGTAGAGGCGCAGCCGCGGCCGGCGCGGCCATGCTGCCTACGCCTGTCAGCACGAGTGATGCCACGATCCTGGCTCCTGCCCGCCGCGCCTGGGCGGGGAGGGCGCCGACGGCGGCGCGCTGTCGGACGTCGCGGCCTTGATGCACCACGTTACCGTCTGGGTCCCCTCTCCCCGGGGAAGAGGGTCAGGGTGAGGGGAGTCGCTCGCGCGAGGCAGCACGCCGGGGCCGAGGTGTGATGCTCGCGCGGGCGCAGGCGCGTCGCCTTGAGGCCCTTGCTCGCGCTGGAGTTGTCGGACGCCCTTCACCCTGACCCTCTCCCCGGGACGGGGAGACGGGACCCGAAGCGGCGGCGTGCTGCATACGGGCGGGACGCCCGCGACTGGCTGCCCAAGAGTCGGGCGGGTGCCTGCCGCGTGCGCACCGACCGGCCGCATGCAACGCCGAGCGGCGCGGCGATGCGTGTCGCGACGCTGCTGGCATGGGCGGTGCTCAGGGTCGTGGACACGACGCACGATCCTCGCGTCTGGAACGAAGACGGGGAGTCCCTCGCTGCTGCCCACGGTGGGGGATTCCCCGTCCCCCCCTTTTCGACAGGAGACATGCGCCGCCGCGCCCTCATCGTCGACGACGACCTCGCCATCCGTTTCGTGCTGCGCCACGCGCTGGCGAACGACGGCTGGCAGGTCGAGGAGGTCGATGACGGTGCGGTGGTCGAGGAGCGCCTCGAGGCGACGCGCTACCACCTGCTGGTGCTCGACCTCTACATGCCGGGCATGAACGGCTTCGAGGTGCTGCGCCGCATCCGCCAGCCGCACGGCGGCGTGCACACGTGGCGCACGGCGGGTGACGTCCGCATCGTCGTGCTCTCCGGCGCCGCCGGTCGCGAGGGACTCGCCTTCGCGGCCCGGCTCGGGGCCGACGCCTGCGTGCGCAAGCCGTTCGACCTCGCCGAGGTGCTGCAGGCCGTACGCGGCTGACGCCGCGCGCCGCCTCATCCGCGCAGCGCGTCGGCCGCGGCGAGGAGGTCCGCCGGCAGGGCGCCGTCGCTCCAGCGCCAGTGGGCGCGGGCGTGCAGGCTGCGGCCGGACGGCAGCCGCAGCTCGCAGTCGGTCACCAGCGTCGTCTCGTCGCCGTCGCGCGTCCACACCGCAATCGTCCACGTGTCGCCGTACCGCGCGCCCTCGAAGTACTCGAGGTCGAGCGCGCCGAGCCGCAGGTGGCCGCTCGTGCCGGGGAGCGCGATCGTCCAGCCGTGCGCGGCGAGCGCGTCCCACACCGCCTGCTGCATGACGACGGCGTACTGCGCGTTGTTGACATGCGCCACGGTGTCGAGGTCGGCGAGCGCGACGCGACGCGTGCCGCGCCAGGCGCCGGGGGGCGGGTCAGTGGCGAGGCTCTGCGGCCGCGGCTCGCTGCGCACGCCGTCAGGCATCAGCGCACGCTGCAGGTCGGCCGGCGGCTGCACGAGCGCGCCGCGGGCGAGGTCGACGTAGACCCAGTCGGTGGTGGCGCGCGCCACGAGTGCGTCGCCGCGGCGCACCTCGTATTGCCGCTGCGAGCGCACGCGGCGGATGTCGGAGACCCACGTGCGCACGACGAGCGCGTCGCGATGGCGCACCGGCGCGAGGACCTCGAGCCGCGTGCGGCGGATGATCCACAGCGTGCCGGCGCGCTCGTACCAGTCGAGGTCGTAGCCCACCGCCGCCGACGCATCCGACGCCGACTGCCAGAGAAAGCGCAGCAGCACGTTGACGCGCAGCTCGCCGAAGACGTCGACGTCGAAGATGCGGACGGGGAATGATGACACCGGCATGCGCGCGATGTCAGCCACAGAGGTGGGGAGGACGCGAAGTGGAATCAATCCGTCTCATCTTTTCCAATGGATCATTCTACTTCGCGTCCTCTCCGCCTCTGTGGCCAGGCTTCAGGATCTTCCGAAGGGCACCGGTCACTGGTCACCGGTCACGATCATCTCCCGATCAGCTCGGGGGCGCGCGCCAGGTCCTTCGTGATGTTCTTCTGATGCGCTTCCAGCGTGCCGCCGCCGATCTCGAGGAGCTTGGCGTCGCGCCACAGGCGTTCGACGACGTACTCGCCCATGTAGCCGTAGCCGCCGAGCACCTGGATGGCGCGGTCGGCGATGTCCTTGCCGACGCGGGCGGCGATGAGCTTCGTGCCGTCGGCGTCGACGCGGTTGCCATGGCGGTCGAGGTCGAGCCGACGCGCGGTCTCGTAGACGTAGCAGCGCGCCGCCTTGTACTCGGCGTACGACTCGGCGAGGTGGCGCTGGATCTGGCCGAAGTCGCGGAGCGGCACGCCGAACGCCTTGCGCTCGTTGGCGTAGCCGACCATCACCTCGAGGCAGCGGCGCGCGATCCCGATCGACATCGCGGCCAGCGTCAGCCGCTCGAGCTCGAGATTACGCATCATGTGCAGCGTGCTCTCGCCCTCGCCGCCGAGCAGCTGGTCGGCGGGCACGCGGCAGTTGTCGAACACCAGCTCGGCGGTCATCGAGGCGCGCATGCCGAGCTTGTCCTTCCAGCGCTGGCCGAGCGCGAAGCCGGGCGTGTTCTTCTCGACGACCAGCGTGCTGATCGCCCGCGGCCCGGTGCGCGCGTAGACGAGGAAGACGTCGCCGAGCGTGCGGTCGTCGATCGCGCCGTTGGTGATGAACGTCTTGCGGCCGTTGATGACGTACGCGTCGCCGTCGCGCTGCGCCGTGGTGCGCATGCCGAGCACGTCGGTGCCCGCCTCGGGCTCGGTCATGCACATGCCGCCGATGTGCTCACCGCGAACCGCCGCCGGCAGGAAGCGCGCGCGCTGCGCCGGCGCGGCGTTGCGGTAGAAGTTGTTCACGAACAGCACCGCGTGCGCGAGGTAGGAGAGGCAGAAGGCCGGGTCGGCGCTCGCCAGCGCCTCGTGCACGATCACCGCCGCGACCGCATCGAGCCCGGCGCCGCCGACCTCCTCGCCGGCGGTCAGCCCGAGCAGCCCGAGCTCGCCGCAGCGACGGAAGAGCGCGACGTTGAAGGTCTCATCGCGGTTGTACGCCGCCGCCTGCGGTTCGACCTCGTCGCGCACGAACTGCCAGACCGTGTCGGCCAGCAGCTGATGTTCCGGTGTCGGGGCGAACAGGTCGAACGCATTCCACGTCATCGCGAGCGCCATAACCCGGGGGCGGAGGGCACGCAACGGACGGTGACCGAGGACGGTGACCAGTGACCAGTGACCGGTGAACCGGTGAGATGACCGGATTGATTCGACTTCGCGTCCTCCGCGCCTCTGTGGCTGATCATCTTCGCCCGGCGAGGCGGAATCACCGGTTACCGGTCACTGGTCACCGGTCACCGGTCACCGCAGTTTCCGCGCGCTTGTCTCTGCGGGCGCGGCTGTGCTTGGGAACGCGCCATGAGCGAGCTCGATCGCACGTGGCGGCTGTACATCGACGGGCAGTGGTGTGATGCGCAGGAGGGGACGTTCGACGTGCTCAATCCGGCGACCGAGGCCGTCGTGGCGCGGGCGCCGAATGCGGGCGTCGGCGAGCTCGAGCGCGCCGTCGCGGCGGCGCGGCGGGCGCTCGACGAGGGGCCGTGGCGGCGGACGACGCCGGTCGACCGGGCGCGCATCCTCGAGCGGCTGATCGCGGCGCTCGAGCGCCGGCGCGAGCGGCTGCGCGAGATCCTGATCGCCACCGCCGGCGCGACCTGGGTGTCGCACGGCGTGCAGCTCGATCTGCCGTTGCAGCTGCTGGCGCGCACCGCCGAGCTGGCGCGCACCTTCCGCTTCGAGGAGCCGCTGCCGGTGGTGGTCAGCGAGACGCCGATGGGCACGACGGTCAACAACTCGCTCGTCGTCCGCCAGCCGGCCGGCGTGTGCGGGCTGATCCCGACATGGAACTTCCCGTTCTTCACTACCGTGCAGAAGATCGGCCCGGCGCTCGCTGCCGGCTGCACGCTGGTGACAAAGCCCTCGCCGTACGGGCCGCTCGTCGATCTGGTGATCGCCGAGGCGATCGAGGAGTGCGATCTGCCGCCGGGCGTGTTCAACGTCGTCACCGGCGATGCGCCGGCGCTCGGTGCGGCGCTGGTGGAGAGCCCGCTGGTCGACAAGATCAGCTTCACCGGCAGTGCGGTGACCGGCAAGCAGATCATGGCGGCGGCGGCGCCGACGCTGAAGCGCGTCCACCTCGAGCTCGGCGGCAAGTCGGTGGCGATCGTGCTCGACGACATCGACCTCGCGCAGGTGGTGCCGTTCGCGTCGTCGCCGGCGTTCTTCCACGCCGGCCAGGGCTGCGCGATGTGCACGCGCTTCCTCGTGCCGCGCGCCCGCCAGGAGGAAGCGGCGGCGAGCTTCGCCGGCTTTCTCACCGGCATGATCGCGATCGGCGATCCGGCCGAGCCCGGCACGATGCTCGGTCCGGTGATCCGCGCCGAGCGCCGCGCGCGCATCGAGGAATACATCGCGCTCGGGCACGCCGAGGGGGCGCGCCTGGTGACCGGCGGCGGCCGCCCGGCGAGCCAGCCGCGCGGCTACTTCCTCGAGCCGACGGTGTTCGCCGACGTGCGCAACGACATGCGCATCGCGCGCGAGGAGATCTTCGGCCCGGTGCTGTCGATCCTGCCGTACGACGACGTCGAGGAGGCGATCCGCATCGCCAACGATTCGCCGTACGGGCTCGGCGGCGCGCTCTACGCGAAGGACGTCGCGCAGGCCCTCGCGGTCGCCGAGCGCCTGCGCACCGGCACGGTGAACATCAACAGCGCCCTCAACCTGGTCAACCTGCCGTTCGGCGGCTTCAAGGAAAGCGGCATCGGCCGCGAGGGCGGCCGCTGGGGCATCGAGGAATACACCGAGGTGCAGGCGATCGCGTGGAAGTGAGTCGGGATGAGAGTGGCCACCGAGGGGGGGGAGGACACCGAGTCGAAGTGAGTTGGGATGATGAGATTGGCCACCGAGGAGGAGAGGACACCGAGTCGACGCCTCATCCGATTCAGGGCTCGTGACCACGTCCACTCGGTGTCCTCTCCACCTCGGTGGCTGAGGTGACCACGTCCACTCGGTGTCCTCTCCACCTCGGTGGCTGATTTCTCCGGCTCACACCCGGCAAAGCCGACAGGGAGCCCTCACGCAAGCCCGCACACCGCCGCCGGTCTCTCACTGGCGCGGGCCTTGCTCGTCGGTTCGGCGTGAGTGTTCGAGACGACGGGGCGCATGACGCGCCCGCCTCCGGCATCGTCCGCGTCGCGGCGATCGGCGACCTGCATTGCGGGCGCGAGGACCAGGGGATCTTCCAGCCGCTGTTTGCGCACGCGGCGGCGCACGCCGACGTGCTGCTGCTCTGCGGCGATCTGGTCGACCACGGCTTCCCCGAGGAGGCGCGCGTGCTGGCGCGCGAAATCTCCGGCACGGCGCGGCTGCCGACGCTGGCGGTGCTCGGCAACCACGACTTCGAGGCCGGGCACGAGGTGGAGATCGCGGCCATTCTCGCCGATGCCGGCGTCTGCATCCTCGACGGCACGGCGCGCGAGGTGCGCGGCCTCGGCATCGCCGGCGCGAAAGGCTTCGGCGGCGGCTTCGGCATGTATGCGCTCGCCGCGTGGGGCGAGCCGGCGATCAAGGCGTTCGTCCGCGAGGCGCTCGACGAGACGCTGAAGCTCGAGACGGCGCTGACGCAGCTGCGCGGCCTTTCGCGCATCGCCGTGCTGCACTACGCACCGATCGCCGCGACGGTGGCCGGGGAGGCGAACGAGCTCTATCCGTTCCTCGGCTCGAGCCGTCTCGAGGAGCCGCTCAACCGCTTCGAGGTCTCGGCGGTGTTCCACGGGCACGCCCACGCCGGCGTCGCCGAGGGCCGCACGAGTGCCGGGATTCCGGTCTACAACGTGTCGATGCCGGTGCTACGCCGCGCGTTTCCCGATCAACCGCCGGTGCGGATCGTCGAGGTGACGCTGCGCCGCGCCGCCGGCGAGCGCGTGGCCTCCACCGTGACGATCGACCGCGGTGCGGAGGTGCAACGATGAGCGCGCTCGCCGCCGCCTCGCCCGCGCCGGCGGCGCCGGAGACGACCCCGGCCGGCGACCGCTTCTATCGCGACGCGCTCGAGCGCCTGGTCGCGGCGCGCGTGCCGTTCCTCGTCGGCGGCGCGTACGGCCATTCGTGGGTGACCGGCATCACGCCGCGGACGAAGGACCTCGATCTGTTCGTGCTGCCGCGCGATCTCGAGCAGCTGCTCACGGTGATGTGCGACGCCGGCTACACCGTCGAGCTCGCGTTCCCGCACTGGCTTGCCAAGGTGCGCAGCGGCGACGAGCTGATCGACGTGATCTTCAGCAGCGGCAACGGCGAGGCGGCGGTCGACGAGGCGTGGTTCACGCGCAGCCTCGCCGGCGAGGTCTGCGGCGTCCCGGTGCGCATCTGTCCGATCGAGGAGACGATCTGGAGCAAGGCGTTCATCATGGAGCGCGAGCGTTTCGACGGCGCCGACATCCTGCACCTGCTGCGCGCCGCCGCCGAGCGCATCGACTGGGCGCACCTGCTCGAGCGCTTCGGGCTGCACTGGCCGGTGCTGCTCGCCCACCTGGTGCTCTTCGGCTACGTCTACCCCGGCGAGCGCCACCGCCTGCCGGCGGCGATGATCGACGACCTGCTGACCCGCGCGGCGCGCGACTGGAGCGCGCCGGCGCCCGATCCGCTGCTCTGCCGCGGCCCGCTGCTCTCGCGCGCCCAGTACGTGGTCGACATCGTCGACTGGGGCTATCACGACGCCCGCCTGCATCCGTACGGGCACCTCGATTCGCAGGAGGTCGCGCGCTGGACCGATGCTGCCGGGGCGCCGCCGCGCGCGGGAAGCAAGGAGTAGGTTCCCAGGTTGTTAGGTTGTTGGTTGTCAGGTTGTTCCGGTCGCGAAAAGGCGACGCCACGCAACCGGATGTGTCCGGAGACCGACAACCAACTGCGTGAGGGCGTCGCGGGTCGCGGCTACGTCCACCGCGCCCACTCGGCGGGCTCGCCAGGCCGCACCCGTGAGCGCTGCGTTACCTTTCGCGAACGTAACAACCTGACAACCGACAACCCAACACCCTACGAACTCCTCCCCGTCATTCCCGGATCGTACGTGATCCGCGACCCCGGGGGCACGGAGTGGACGAGCCAGACGTTGCCGCCGATGACCGAGCCGGCGCCGATGACCGTGTCGCCGCCGAGGATCGTCGCGCCGGAATAGATCGTCACGTTGTCCTCGATCGTCGGGTGGCGGCGGGTCGAGCGCAGCGCGTCCTCGCCGCTGCGCGGGATGCTGAGCGCGCCGAGGGTGACGCCCTGGTAGATCTTGACGTTGTTGCCGATCACCGTCGTCTCGCCGATCACCACGCCGGTGCCGTGGTCGATGAAGAAGCGCTCGCCGATCTGCGCGCCGGGATGGATGTCGATGCCGGTCTTGCCGTGCGCGTACTCGGCGAGGATGCGCGGGATCATCGGCACGCCGCCGCGGTAGAGCACGTGCGCGATGCGGTAGGCGGTGATCGCCTCGATCGCCGGATAGCTGAAGACGACTTCCTCGACGCTTTTCGCGGCCGGGTCGCCGTCGTAGGCGGCGAGCACGTCGGCGTTGAGCAGGCGGCGCAGCTCGGGGACCGCGTTGAAGAAGCGCAGCACGACCTCCTCGCTCCATTCCGGCCCGCGTGCCGCCGGGTCGCGCCCCATCGACTTCTCGTAGCTGAAGGTGCGGAACACCTGCTCGACGAGAATCTCGTACGCCGGGTAGAGGTGTTCGGCGATCGTGTGGCGCAGGTTGTCCGGCGTCAGCGCGCGCGTGCTGTAGAAACCGAGATAGACGACCGGCTTCAGGTGGTTGAAGGCATCGATCACGGCGCGCTTGTTGGGCAGCGCCGCGCTCTCGAGGCTGTTGATCACCTCCGGGCCGCGATAGCTCTCGACCACCGCGTCGATCGCCGCTTCGAGCTCTCCGAGTCGGGTGAGGGGACGCGCCATGCAGGGCAGGGTAACCACACGGGCGGGCGGATCGCCACCGGGGCAGGGTCGGGCGCGCGATTCCCGCGCGTGAGTGGATGAAGGGCGACGGGGCGCAGTGGCGGTGATCAAGGGGCGCCAATCCGGTTGACAAGGCCGCGGCGTGGGAACGTTCACTTCCGTCGGTGCACATTCTGCGCTAGGCAGGACGCCGATGGACGACGGACCGAGTAGTCGAACGGACCGCCGCGCCGCTGCCTCCCGCCGCTGACCTGCGCGCGCGACGTGGCCGGTGCGTGCGCAGAACGCAGGGGCCATGTACGCGCTCAACAGGCTGGTAGGGCCGGAGATCGAGGAGTTGCTCGCGCAGCGGCGGTTCGACCAGCTGCGCGCGGCGCTCATCGATTTCGAGCCGGCCGACATCGCCGAGCTGGTCGACGGCCTCGAGCCCGACCAGGCGGCGCTGGTCTTCCGGCTCCTGCCGCGCGACCTCGCCACCGAGGTGTTCAGCTACCTCGATCCCGAGCAGCAGCAGCAGCTGATCGCCCATCTCGGCACCGAGCGCGTCGCGGCCCTGCTCAACGAGCTCGAGCCCGACGACCGCACGGCGCTGTTCGAGGAGCTGCCCGCCGAGGTCGCGCAGCGCCTGCTGGCGCTGCTCACGCCCGCCGAGCGCCGCGTCACGCAGGCGATCCTCGGCTATCCCGAGGAGAGCGTCGGCCGGCTGATGACGCCGGACTACGTGCGCGTGCGCGCCGACTGGACGATCGCGCGGGCGCTCGAGCACATCCGCAAGTACGGCCGCGACGCCGAGACGGTGAACGTGATCTACGTCATCGACGAGCAGCACCGGCTGATCGACGACCTGCACATCCGCCAGTTCCTGCTCGCCGATCCGCAGCAGACGGTCGAGTCGCTGATGGACCGCAAGGTCGTGGCGCTGGCCGCGACCGACGACCGCGAGGAAGCGGTGCGGCTCATGCAGCACTACGACGTCATCGCGCTGCCGGTGGTCGATTCGCGCGGCATCCTGGTCGGCATCGTCACCGCCGACGACGTCGCCGACGTCGCCGAGGAGGAGGCGACCGAGGACATCCAGAAGATGGGCGGCATGGAGGCGCTCGATGCGCCCTACCTCGAGAGCAGCCTCGCGCAGATGCTGCGCAAGCGCGCCGGCTGGCTGTCGCTGCTCTTCCTCGGCCAGATGCTCACCGCGACCGCGATGGGCTTCTTCGAGGACGCGATCGAGCGCGCGGTCGTCCTGGCGCTGTTCCTGCCGCTGATCATCTCGAGCGGCGGCAACGCCGGCTCGCAGGCGACCTCGCTCGTGATCCGCGCCATGGCGGTCGGCGAGGTGACGCTGCGCGACTGGTGGCGCGTGCTGCGCCGCGAGCTGATCACCGGCCTGACGCTCGGGCTCTGGCTCGGCCTGATCGGCGTGGCGCGCATCGTCCTGTGGCCCGATCACGCCTCGGTCTACGGTGACCACTACCTGCAGCTCGCGCTCGCCGTCGGCGTGAGCACGCTCGGCGTCGTCACCTTCGGCGCGTTCGCCGGCGCGATGCTGCCGTTCGTGCTGCGCCTGCTCGGTCTCGACCCCGCCGCCGCCTCGGCGCCGTTCGTCGCCACCGTCGTCGACGTCACCGGCGTCATCATCTACTTCTCCGTCGCCGCGGTCATGCTGCGCGGGACGTTGCTGTGACGAAGCGGTGAAGGGGAGCCGGTGAGGGCGACACGGGCTGTTACGCTGTTGGGCTGTTACGCTGTTAGGGGTCGGAAAGTCGTGGTGCCGCAGCGCCCGTTCATCAACACGCGCGCTCCGGGCCCTAACAGCCTAACAGCATAACAGCCTTCTTCTCACGCGGCCTCGATCACCTCGCCGATCCCTTCCACGATTCTCGGCCACAGCGGTCGCGGCAGATCGTGGCCCATGCCGTCGATGAACAGCGTGCGGGCGCCGGGGATGGCGGCCGCGGTGCGTTCACCGCACGGGAAGGGGACGAGCGGGTCGTCTTTGCCGTGGATGACGAGTGCCGGGATGGTCAGCGCGCGCAGCGCCTCGCTGCGGCTGCCGGAGGCGAGAATGGCGGCCAGCTGGCGCGCCACGCCGGGCGGATTGGCGCCGCGTTCGAACGCCTCGGTGCCGATCGCCCGCACCTCGCGTTCATCGAACGGGAATCCCGGGCTGCCGATAGTGCGGAAGACGTTCACCGTGCGTTCGATGTGCCCTTCGCGGTCGCTCGGCGGCGGCGCGAGCAGCACCCCCATCACGTCGGGGCGCGGCGGCGGCAGATCGCGATCGCCGGTGGTCGACATGATCGAGGTCAGCGAGCGCACGCGGCCGGGGAACTCGATGGCGAGTGTCTGCGCGATCATGCCGCCCATCGACGCGCCGACGACGTGCGCCGAGTCGATGTCGAGCGCGGCGAGCAGGCCGCCGGCATCGGCGGCCATGTCGTGCAGCAGGTAGGGCGCCTGCACCGGCTGGCCGCTCATGACGCCCTGCATGATGCCGAGGATGTCCGGCATGCCGTGCTCGTCGAACCAGGTCGACTGGCCGACGTCGCGGTTGTCGAAGCGGATGACGCGAAGGCCGCGGTCGATGAGCAACTGGCAGAAGTCGTTGCGCCAGTAGATCATCTGCGACCCGAGTCCCATGATCAGCAGCACCGGCGGGTCGGTCGGGCGGCCGAGCTCCTCGTAGCAGATGCGGATACCGTTGGCGTTCGCGATGGGCATGAGGCGACCTACGCGCAGAGACCCGCGCTGGCGGATGCAGCGGGCGGGAACAGCGGGAGGGCGCGCGCGGCGCGCCGGGCAGTGATGCTCATGACCGGCCCAGTTAGCAGATCGCGCCGCGGCAGACAGCCCGCCGCGGCGCGAGGGCGGTCAGCCGCGCGCCTGACGGCGGACGGTGAGCAGACCGGCGCCGAGCAGTGCCGCGGCCAGACCGGCCAGCGCCCACGGCCGGCTCACCGGCGCGCCGGCTGCTGACGGACACGCGATGCCTTCCTCGGCGCGCAGCAGATCGGCGCAGGACGCGAGCGGCGGCACCTGGGCATCCAGCTCGGCGACGCACAGCAGCGACCCGCCGAGCGACGTGCAGCGCGCCTCGGCCTGCAGCGGACTGTCGAACTCGCCGCAGAAGAAGGCCGGAATGCCGTTGACCGGCGTCGCCTCGCCCGCCGCGTTGCCGGTCTGCGGCACGCAGGCGCAGCAGGCGTCGAGGAATGTGGCGCGGGCGGTGCTCACCGACACGAGGAGGGCGGCACCGACCAGCAGCGGCCGGCGCAGATGACGGCGCATGGTGAGTCCTTTCTTCAATGCCGCGAGCGGGCCGGCGCGCGGCGGCGCAGGACGAGCATGCCGGAGCCGGCGAGCAGCAGCGCCAGCACGGTGAGCATCGCCGTGCCGCCGGCCGGTGCGCCGGCCGCGGCCGGGCAGTCGATGCCGATGTCGGCGAGCTGCGCGCTGCAGGACAGCGCTTCCTGATTGCCGGCCATGATGCCGAGGCACTGCAGATACCCCCCGGCTTCCGTGCAGCGTTCGTCGGGCAGCGCGTTGTCCGGGAACTCGCCACAGAACAGGGCGGGGACCGTGATGCCATTGCCGGCGCTCGTGCCCCGCTCGCCGGCGACGCACGCGCAGCAGGTTTCGAAGGGGGCGACGGCGTCGGCGGCTCGCACCATCGACAGCACGGCGCCGGCCACCAGGAGCACTCGGAGCAGTTGTCGCATGACAGGCCTCCTCCAGCGCGTGCCCGCGGCGAGCCGACGCGCTGCGTTCCGCAATTTCGTCCGCGTCTCTATCCGTCAGTCATGCCAAAAAGTCCAGACCTGTCGTTGACCGTTGCGCCATGGCGCGGCAGAGGCAGGGGCATGGCGGGCACGGCACGACCGTACACGAAGCGCGAAGTGGCGCTGGCGAATCCGATCATCAAGGTGATGAGCCGCGTGAACACCTGGGTGTACCGCGCGACCGGCGGCCGCGTCGGCGGCCGGTTCCTGCGTGGCGCGCCGGTGCTGCTGCTGACGACCACCGGGCGGCGCAGCGGGCAGCGGCGCACCGCGCCGCTGATCTACGTGCGCGACGGCGACCGCCTGGTGGTGATCGCCTCGAAGGGCGGCATGGACCACCATCCGCTCTGGTACCGCAATCTCATCGCCAATCCCGACGTCGAGGTGCAGGTCGGCCGCGAGGTGCAGGCGATGCGGGCGCGCACGGCCGACCCCGACGAGAAGGCCGCGCTCTGGCCGCGCGCGGTCGCCGTCTATCCCGACTACGCCGACTACCAGGCACGCACCACACGCGACATTCCGGTGGTGATCCTCGAGCCGTGCTGAGGAAGCTGTCAGCAGTGAGAGCTGTCAGCTGTCAGCGATCAGCTGTCAGCTTGCGGTTGCCCCCGGCGAGGGGCGTCATTGCCGACCTGATCCTGAGCATCCGCCAATCGGTTGATCCACGTCATCCCCGGTAGAGCGCTGGCAGCGTTCCGCCAGCATCAGCCTACGACGGAGCAGCTCACGGTCGTCAGCTGACAGCTGATGACTGACAGCTGACAGCTGGCCGCGCTGCGGCTTGCAACCCTCCGGCGTGCGTGCGAACCGCTCGCGCATGACGTTCCAGTTCCCGGACGGGTTCACCTGGGGCACCGCGACCGCCGCGCACCAGATCGAGGGCAACAACGTGCACAGCGATTTCTGGCTGATGGAGCACACGCCGGGGACGCTGTTCGCCGAGCCGTCGGGCGATGCGTGCGATTCGTACCACCGCTACGCCGACGACATCCGTCTGGTGCGCGATCTCGGGTTCGGCGCCTATCGGTTCTCGATCGAGTGGGCGCGCATCGAGCCCGAGGAGGGGCGCTTTTCGATCGCGGCGCTCGATCATTACCGGCGCGTGCTCGCCGCCTGTCACGCCCTCGGCGTGCGGCCGTGCGTGACGTTCCATCACTTCACCTCGCCACTCTGGTTCACCGCCGATGGCGGCTGGGAAGTGGCCGCCAACGTCGACCGCTTCCTGCGCTACTGCGAGCGCGCCGTGCGCCACCTCGGCGACCTGATCGACACGGCGTACACGATCAACGAGGCGAACCTGCTGGCGACGCTCGCCGTCTCCGGCGTCCTGCCGCGCGGCGGCTTCAAGGGGAAGGCGCCGTTCGTCGCCGAGGCGGCACGGCGGTGCGGGTCGACGCTCGACCGCTTCGGTCCGTTCCTGCTCGGCGAGCCGATGCGGATCAGCGAGACGATGCTCGCCGCGCACGTGCGGGCGCGCGACGTGCTCAAGTCCGGACCCGGCCGCTTCCCGGTCGGCATCACGCTGGCGATGCAGGACTACCAGGCCCTGCCGGGCGGCGAGGCGCATCGCGACGAGGCGCGCCGCGTGAGCTTCGATCCGTTCCTCGACGCGGCGCGCAGCGATGACCTCGTCGGCGTGCAGACCTACAGTCGGGTGCGGTTCGACGCCAACGGCCCGGCCGGTCCCGAGCCGGGCGTGCCGGTCCTGATCATGGGCTACGAGCTCTGGCCCGAGGCGCTCGAGGGCACGATCCGCTACGCGGCCGAGCGCGCCGGCGTGCCGGTCTACGTCACCGAGAACGGCATCGGCACCACCGACGACGCCGAACGCCACGACTACGTGCGCCGCGCGCTCGCCGGCGTGGTGCGCTGCCTGCGCGACGGCCTCGACGTGCGCGGCTACTTCTACTGGTCGCTGCTCGACAACTTCGAGTGGCTGTTCGGCTACGGCCCGCAGTTCGGCCTCGTCGCCGTCGACCGCGCCACGCAGCGCCGCCGCCCGAAGCCGAGCGCCGAGTGGCTGGGGGCGATTGCGCGGGAGAATGCCCTTTGAAGAAGGCGGTTAGGCTGCTGGCTGTTAGGCTGTTCGCGGCCGGAAGGTCTGCGCGCCGCACACCGTCTGCGGAACGCAGCCCCTCCGACCCCTAACAGCTAACAGCCTAACAGCGTAACAGCATTCTTCTCAGTCCAGCCGTTCGATCACCGTCGCGTTCGCCATGCCGCCGCCTTCGCACATGGTCTGCAGGCCATAGCGGCCGCCGGTGCGCTCGAGGACGTTGAGCAGCGTCGTCATCAGGCGGGCGCCGCTGCAGCCGAGCGGGTGGCCGAGCGCGATCGCGCCGCCGTGCTGGTTGACCTTCTCGAGGTTGGCGCCGAGATCGCGCGCCCAGGCGAGCACCACCGGCGCGAACGCCTCGTTCACCTCGATGGCGTCGAAGTCGTTGATGCCCATGCCGCTGCGCTCGAGGATGCGGCGGGTGGCGGGGAGGACGCCGGTGAGCATGATCACCGGATCGACACCGCCGAGCGCGAAGGCGTGGAAGCGCGCCCGCGGGCGAAGGCCGAGCGCCTGCGCCTTCTCGCGCGACATGACGAGCACCGCCGAGGAGCCGTCGGTGATCTGGCTCGAGTTGCCTGCCGTGATCACGCCATCGGGCTTGAACGCCGGCTTGAGGCCCCCCAGGCGCTCGAGGCTGGCGTCGGGGCGGACGCCCTCGTCGGTGCGCACCGTCTCGCTCGTGCCGTCGGCGTGCGCGACGCTGACCGGGATGATCTCCTTGTCGAACCAGCCGTTGCGCGCCGCGGCGGCGGCCTTCTGGTGCGAGGCGAGCGAGAACTCGTCGAGCGCCTGGCGCGAGAGCTGCCAGCGCTCGGCGATGATCTCCGCCGAGATGCCCTGGTTCACCAGCCCGCCGGCACCGTACAGGTTCTCCTTCGCGTAGCGCTCGATCATGCGCGGACCGAACGGCGCGCCGCCGACCGCCGCGCTGGTGCCCATCGGCACGCGGCTCATCGACTCGACACCGGCGGCGATCACGCAGTCGTACGCGCCGGCCATCACGCCCTGCGCGGCGAAGTGCAGCGCCTGCTGGCTCGAGCCGCACTGGCGGTCGACGGTGGTGCCGACCACGGACTCCGGAAAGCCGGCGGCGAGCGCGGCGTTGCGGCCGATGTTGAGGCCCTGCTCACCGACCTGGCCGACACAGCCCATGATCACGTCCTCGACCTCGGCGGGATCGAGACCGGTGCGGTCGACGAGCGCCTTGAGCGACTCGCTGGCGAGGTCGACCGCATGCCACCCGGCCAGCGCCCCATTCTGCTTGCCACGCCCGAGCGGCGTACGCACGGCATCAACGATCACGGCTTCGCGCATGAGAAGACTCCTTCTGTGGATGATGAATGGGAATTCAGATCACAGATCGCGGGCCTTGGCCAGTTAGTACGGTGACCGGTGACCAGTGACCGGTGACCGGTACCGGAAGTCGTGCTGACGTGGTCGATAGCGCATCTGGAGGGCGCCGCTCCGTCGGCGCCTGTTGGATTGGGCAGGCGCCCGTTCAACAGGCGCCGACGGAGACGCCCGCCAGAATGCGCGCGAACCAACCGACGCGTCGTGCGCCAACCAGCACGTCAGCACGTCAGCACGTCAGCACGTCAGCACGTCAGCACGTCAGCACG
>CBFGUK010000027.1:0-37547 GCA_965651925.1 uncultured bacterium
GGGCAACGCACGCCCGCGTGGCGGCGTCGATCGGTGGCGTGCCGTTCCGCCGCGCGCTGCGCTGCGGGCGAGACGCGGTCCACGGCGAAACGTCCGGGTAGGTTCCAGGCCGTCGTTATGCCGCGGCGGCGCTGCTGCTGCAGAACCCGAGCACGAACGCCTCCAGCCGGATGCGCGGATCGGTCGGCGTGCTCTTGAACGCGATGTCGAGCGCCTGCAGCTCGAGCAGCGCGGTCTGCAGGCGTTCGCCGGGGATGCGGCCGGCGTTCTGCAGGCACTGGTAGAGGACGAACGGGTGCAGGTTGCCGATCGCCGCCTTTTCGTCCTCGGCGAGCGTCGGCAGCAGCTTGTCGCGGAACTGCGCGTAGGTCGTGCGCGGCGTCCACGCCCGCGCCAGCGAGCCGCGCAGGCAGTCGCGGGCGAGCAGCAGCAGGCGCAGCTCGCGGGCGATCAGCGCCAGCAGGCGCAGCGGGTGCTCGCCCTGGGCGAACAGCGCGCGCAGCGTCGCCACCGCCGCGCCCGCCTGGCGCTGGGCGAGCGCCTTGGTGAAATCGAACACCCACGACTCGGCGAGATCGCGGACGCTCTCGCGCACGGCGGCCTCGTCGATCGTTGGCGCCTCGCCGACGTACAGGCAGAGCTTGTCGAGCTCGCCGGCGAGCGCGCCGGCATCGCCCCCGGCGCGCTGCTGCAGGAGCTGGCGTGCGCCCGGCGTCAGGCGCTTGCCGGCGGCGTCGAGCGCCCGCGCGACCAGCGCCGCGACACTCTCGCCGCTCAGCGCGCCGGAGCGCTCGCGCTGCACCGTCAGCTCGACGAGCACGCCGTGCTGCTGGCAGGCCTTGAGCACGCGCTTGCGCTTGTCGGCGGCGCTGGCGGTGAACACCAGCACCGTGGCGGGCGGCGGGCCGGCGGCGAGGAACTGCTCGAGCTGGCCGCTGTCGTCGCGGAAGGCGCTCACCGTCAGGTTGCGCTCGGCGCACAGCGTGCGCAGGCCGTCGACGACCTCGAGCTCGCGCGCCTCGAGCGCGCGGCCGAAGAGCGCCGTCTGGTCGGCGGCGCGCAGCGCGCTCCAGTCGGCGGTTGCGAACTGCTCCTGCGTCCAGCCGGCGAGGCCGGCGAGCACGAGCAGCCGCTCGGCGGCTTCCAGCGGCCGCTCCTCCTCGACGGCGGTGAACAGCGCGTCGGTGAGATCGCCGCGCTTCTCGCCGGACAGGAACAGCGTCGGCTCGCGCACCCAGACGACCTTCGTGCCGCCGAAGAGGCTCGGCATGCGCAGGCTGTCGAGCACCGCGCCGATCGCCACCGACCGGCCATCGTACTGCTCGAGGCTGAAGCTGCGCTTCTCCGGCGGCACGAGCACATCGATCAGCGCCCGCGCCGCCGGCTCGGTCTGAAACGGTTCGCCGAGGAACACGTACACCGCGTGCGGCTTGGTCTTCGCCGCGCCGAGCAGGCTGTCGAGCTCCGCCATGCGGGGGTCTTATGCAACGCGGCGCAACCTGGCCAGACGGGGCGGCGGTTGGGGGGTTAAGGGGTTGGGGGTTAGGGTCCGATCCGATCCTCCCAACCCCGTAACCCCCAACCCGGCTTTGCACCTAAAAGCCGGCGTCCGTCGTCGGCGCTAATGGCATATGGCATATAGCTTATGGCCGGAGCGCTCCGGACCATATGCCATAAGCCATATGCGATAGGCTTGCAGGGGGAGCGGTTGCTGAACTGAGTCGTTCCGCGACTTTAGGTGCAAGGCCCCCTAACCCCCTATTTTCCGTTTGCTCACCCCGCCCGCCGTGGTACGCCACGCAACGGGCAGTCTCAGGGGGGGGCTATGGGACAGAATCCGTCTGCCGTGGTGCGCGCGGCGTTGATCGCGATCGCCGTCCTCGCGGTGCCGGCACTGGCCGGGGCGCAGGGCTCGTTCGTCAACTTCGAAAGCGGACACGTGCGGCCGCTGGCGCTGTCCCCCGACGGCAGCCGGCTGTTCGCGGTCAACACGCCGGACAACCGGCTGGCGATCTACGACGTCACGCCCGGCGGCCTGATACCGGCCGCCGAAGTGCCGGTCGGCCTCGAGCCGGTCGCCGTGGCGACGCGCACCAATCTCGCCGGGCGCACCGAGGCGTGGGTGGTCAACCACCTCTCCGACAGCGTCAGCATCGTCGAGGTCGATCCGGACGATGTGACGCGCTCGCGCGTGACGCGCACGCTGCTGGTCGGCGACGAGCCGCGCGACATCGTCTTCGCCGGCACCGGCTTCAACCGCGCGTTCATCACCACGGCGCGCCGCGGCCAGAACGTCCCCGCCTCGGTACCGGCGAACCTGACCACCGAAGGCATCGGCCGCGCGCTCGTCTGGGCGTTCGATGCGAACAACCCCGGCGCGGCGCTCGGCGGCACGCCGCTGTCGATCATCCAGTGCTTCGGCGACACGCCGCGCGCGCTCGCCGCCAGCCCCGATGGCACGCGCGTCTACGCCGCGGTGTTCCACTCCGGCAACCGCAGCACCGCGGTGCTCGAGCCGGTCGTCTCGGCGACGCAGGGCATGCCGCCCTTCCCGCCGGGCTCGACGGCGAATCCGCCCGACACTGGCCTGATTCTGAAGTGGAACACCGGCAACAACCGCTGGGAGGACGTCATCGGCCGCAACTGGACGTCGATGATTCCCTTCACGCTGCCCGACCGGGACGTGTTCATCATCAACGCGACCGCGAATCCGCCGGCGCTGCTGGCGAGCAACAGCAACGTCGTCGGCGTCGGCACGATCCTGTTCAACATGGCGGTGCGGCCGGACAACGGGAAGGTCTACGTCAGCAATCTCGAGTCGCGGAACCACGTCCGCTTCGAGCCGCTCGCCGCCGGTGGCGTGCAGGGCAACATCGCGCAGAGCCGCATCACGGTGATCAACGGCACGACGCCGACCGCGCGCCACCTGAATCCGCACATCAACTACGCGGTCGCCACCGGCCCGGAGAACGAGCGCGAGCAGAGCCTCGCCTTCCCGCTCGACATGGTGTTCGCGCCCGACGGGCAGACGCTGTTCGTCACCGCCTTCGGCTCGGGCAAGATCGCTGCGATCGACACCGACGATCTCGAGGCCGGCACGATCAGCGCGCAGCACGTCGCCGTCGGCCAGGGGCCGAGCGGCGTCGCGCTCGATACCACGCACAACCGCCTTTACGTGATGAACCGCATCGACCACACGATCTCGGTGGTCAGCAATGCCGACAACGGCGCGCGCGCCGAGACCGCGGTCGTGCCGCTGCGCTACGACCCCTCGCCGCCGGCCGCGAAGGTCGGCCGCCGCTTCCTCTACGACGCGTTCGACACCTCGGGGCACGGCGATCAGGCGTGCGCGAGCTGCCACATCTTCGGCGATTTCGACAGCCTCGCCTGGGATCTCGGCGATCCGTTCGGCGCCGTCGAGAGCAACCCGAATCCGTTCCGCCTCGGCAACGGCGGCCCGTTCCATCCGCTCAAGGGGCCGATGACGACGCAGTCGCTGCGCGGCATGGCCGACGCCGGTCCGATGCACTGGCGCGGCGACCGCACCGGCGGCAACGATCCCGGCGGCAACGCGCTCGACGAGGACGCCGCGTTCAAGAAGTTCAATCCCGCATTCGTCGGCCTGCTCGGCCGCGCCACCGAGCTCTCGCCGACGGCGATGCAGCAGTTCACCGATTTCATCCTCACCGTCCGCTATCCGCCGAGCCCGATCCGCAATCTCGACGACTCGCTCACCGCGACGCAGGCTTCGGGCCAGACGCTGTTCATGAACCATCCGTCGGACGGCGGGCAGACCTGCAACTTCTGCCACCGCGTGCCGCTCGGCACCGACGGCCTGTCGTCGTTCGAAGGCGAGACGCAGGAGTTCAAGATCGCCCACCTGCGCAACGTCTATCAGAAGGTCGGCATGTTCGGCGTCGGCCCCGGCCTGCCGAATCCGACCGGCCCGGTGGGCGACCAGGTGCGCGGCTTCGCGTTCCTGCACGACGGCAGCGTGTCGACCGTGTTCGCGTTCCTCAGCTCGCCGGTGTTCAACCTCAACAACACCCAGCAGGCGCAGCTCGAGCAGTTCATGTTCGCCTTCGACACCGGCCTCAAGCCGTCGGTCGGCCAGCAGGTGTCGGCGACGGCGACGACGTTCAACGACGCGACGGTGATCGCGCGCATCGATCTGCTGATCGCGCGCGACGACGCGAACCACTGCGAGCTCGTCGTCAAGGGCGTCGTCGGCGGCGAGCAGCGCGGCTGGGTCTACGCGAGCGGCAATCAGTTCCGCAGCGACCGCGCCAGCGAGCCGCTGATCGACAAGACGACGCTGCGCCAGCTCGCGCAGACGCCCGGCCAGGACCTCACCTACACCTGCGTGCCGCCGGGCAGCGGCCAGCGCATCGGCATCGACCGCGACGAGGATTCGTACTTCGATCGCACCGAGCTCGATGCCGGCTCCGATCCCGCCGATGGCGGGGACATCCCGCCGGGCGAGCCGACGTTCACGCCGACCGCCGTGCCGACCGGCACCGCCACGGCGACGATCACGCCGACGCACACCGGCACGCCGGCCGGCACCGCGACCGCGACGGTGACGCCGACGCGCACCCTGACACGCACCCCGACCCGCACCCTGACGCGTACGCCGACGGTGACCCGCACCGGCACGCGCACGCCGCCGCCCACCGCGACGCCGGCGCTCGACTGCACCGGCGGCGGCGTCATCCAGAAGGCCAGGGTGCGCGTGTCACGCAACGACGCGCCGGCGGGCGACGAACGCCTGACGATCAAGGGTGAGTTCGTCGTGGCCACCACCGTGCCGGCGATCGACCCGCTCGCCAACGGGCTGAGCCTGCGGCTCGTCGACCGCGCCACGGATACGACGATCCTGTCGCGCGTCGTGCCACCGGGCGCCGGCAACCCCGGCTGGTCCGGCTCCGCGCCGCGCTGGAAGTTCATCGACCGGCAGCAGCAGACGTCGGCCGACGGCATCTTCAAGGTGCTGGTCAAGGATCGCAGCAAGCGTACGCCGGGCCTCTTCCAGATCCGCATCAAGGGCCGCAACGCGGACTTCCGCGTGCCGACCGACAATCTCGAGCTCGTCGTCGTCCTCGGCGACGGCAGCGAGGGCGCGCTCGGTCAGTGCGGCACCGTCGCTTTCGCCCCCGGCGGCGTCGGCGACCCGAGCTGCGAGCTGCGCGGCGGCGGCAAGTCCCTGCGCTGCGACTGATCTGGAGGGCGCCGCTCCGTCGGCGTTCTGGGGTGTGGGGGGTTGGGGGGCGCGGGGGGGGGGTGTGGGGGGGGGGGGGGTCAACGCCCCGGGGGGCCGCGGGGGCGGCGCCCTCCAGAAGATCTCGTCCCGGCGCGGTGCCGCCGGCGTCAGCTACCGTCGCCGGCCGCCGAACAACGCGCCCAGGACGCCGCGCACGAGCGAGCGGCCGATCTGCGTGCCGATGCTGCGTGCGACGCTGGTGCCGATGGAGACGGCCGCCTTCGTCAGCTCGTCGCGGCCGTCGCGTGTCCGCGACTCGCGCGGTGGCGGCGCGGCGCTGGTGGCGCGCTCGCGCAGCCGTTCGGCGGCCGACTCGCGGTTGATCGCGTGATCGTAGCGGCCGGCGAGCGGTGAGCGCGCCTGCACGGCGGCGCGCTCGCCGGCGTCGAGCGGCCGCAGCCGCGAGCGCGGCGGGTGGATGAACGCGCGTTCGACCGGCGTCGGCGTGCCGCGCGCGTCGAGCACCGAGAGCAGCGCCTCGCCGACGCCGAGCTCGGTGATCGCGGCGGCGACGTCGAGCGGCGGATTCGGCCGGAACGTCTCCGCCGCGGTGCGCACGGCGCGCTGATCCTTCGGCGTGAACGCGCGCAGCGCGTGCTGGATGCGGGTGCCGAGCTGGCCGAGGATCGCCTCGGGCAGGTCGAGCGGGCTCTGCGTGACGAAGTAGACGCCGACGCCCTTGGAGCGGATCAGGCGCACGACGCGCTCGAGCTCGTCGACCAGCGCCTTCGGCGTGTCGTCGAACAGCAGGTGCGCCTCGTCGAAGACGAAGACGAGGCGCGGCCGCTCGGGATCGCCGACCTCGGGCAGCTCCTCGAACAGCTCGGCGAGCATCCAGAGGAGGAACGTCGAGTACAGCGCCGGCGTCTCCATCAGCTGGTCGGCGGCGAGCACGTGCACGTACCCCTGCCCGCTGGCGTCGGTGGCGAGCAGATCGTCGAGGTCGAGCGCCGGCTCGCCGAAGAACTGCTCGCCGCCCTGGCGATCGAGCGCCAGCAGGCCGCGCTGGATCGCGCCGAGGCTGGCGCTCGTCACGTTGCCGTACCGTTGCCGGATCTCGGCCGCGCGTTCGCCGACGTGGGCCACCAGCGCGCGCAGGTCTTCGAGATCGAGCAGCAGCAGGCCCTCGTCGTCGGCGAGCTGGAAGGCGATGCTCAGTACGCCGGTTTGCGTCGCATTCAAGCCGAGCAGCCGGGCGAGCAGCAGCGGCCCCATCTCCGACACCGTCGTGCGGATCGGATGCCCCTGGCGGCCGAGGAGATCCCAGAACACGACCGGGCAGGCGGCGGGGGTGAGCGTCAGCCCGAGCTGCTGCGCGCGCTCGGCGATCTTCGGGTGATCGCCACCCGGCGCGGCGAGGCCGGAGAGATCGCCTTTCACGTCGGCGAGGAAGACCGGCACGCCGGCGGCGCTGAACTGCTCGGCGAGCACGCGCAGCGTGACCGTCTTGCCGGTGCCGGTCGCGCCGGCGATCAGGCCGTGGCGGTTGGCCAGACGCGGCAGCAGCGCGATCACCTGAGAGCCGGTGGCCAACGGCAGCGGCGCAGGAGTCGACATGCCGGCCGCATAGCACACGCGCGCGGGCAGGTCGTGGCGAACGGTGCCGCGGCAGGCAACGCAGCCACGCCGTGCGCTGCCCGGCTACACCCATCCCGTGCGGACGGTCATGCGCGTAATGCGAGCGGGACGCGCCCGGGAGCGCGGGCGGCCCGCCCGCAGCGCAGCGCGCCCGGCGACTGCCTGTTCCCGTGATGCGGGCCGCAGGCCCGCCACCACGGCAACGGTCGCAAAGACGCGGAGCGAACGGCGCCGCGCGCACGCATTGCCGGGTCGCGGCGTTCCGCCGGCACCGTCGGAGCCGTTCACATCTGCCGCGCTGCGGTGCGGGCGAGCCGCCCGCGCTCCCGGACGCGTGTTGCTCGAGCGACGTCCGTGACACAACGCAGCCTCTCGTCCGCGCTGCTTGCCCTCATCCAGCTTCCCGGTATGCTCGCGCGCATCACGCGGGTGGCGCATGGCGCCATTGGGGGAGGGGATGATGCGTGGACGAGGCAGCGTGTACGGGAGCATCGTCGCGGGCGTGCTGCTCGCGGCAGCCGTGGCGGCGGCGGACGAGGTGACCTCGAAGGGCACCGTGCTGAAGGGCAGGATCACCGCCCTGTCGCCCGCCGGGCTGACGCTCGAGCCCGAGTACGGCAAGGGCGAGCTGGCGATCGCCTGGGAGGACATCGAGGACGTGCGCAGCGACGGGCCGTTCCAGGTGCTCTACGCCGACGGCCTCGAACTGGATGCACCCCTGCAGGGCGTCAGCAACGGCCGCCTGCTGGTCGGCAGCGACGCGGCGAGCGCGACCGCCATCGAGCTCGGCGACCTCCATTCGGCGGTGCCGATCAGCGCCGACGGCCTCTCCTGGCAGGACCGCATGCGCAGCTACTGGCGGTACTGGGACGGCAGCTTCGACTTCGGCTTCAACCTGCAGCAGGCGACCACCGACACCAACGGCCTGATCGTCGGCTTCGCGACCACGCGCAGCAAGGAGCCGACCCGGCTGCTGTTCGGCGCGAACTATCGCTACGGCACGCAGAAGCAGAAGAACGAGAAGCGCGAGACGATCGAGGACCGCGCGTTCGGCTCGATCCGCGGCGAGTACGACTTCACGGAACGGCTGTACGGCTTCCTGTCCGGCGATGCGACGTACGACGCGATCCAGAAACTCAGCATCCGCGGCGTGCCGAAGGCCGGGCTGGGGTACACGATCTGGGAGGAGAAGCTCGACGAGACGAAGCGCAACTTCCTCGCCGCGGAAGCCGGCGGCGCCTGGGTGTACGAGAAGTTCTTCACCCTGACGTGCAACGCCGGCGGGGTGCGCATTCCCGGCTGCGACACCGAGAACAACTTTTTTGCCGTCGCCTTCGGAGCCGCCGCGGGCTACTACCTGCCGTACGACGCCTATGTCGGCTGGCGCCTGGACTACCTGCCTGCCGTGGACGACTTCGCGAACGACTACCTGCTGCGCAACGCGCTCGAGCTGAGCGCGCCGCTGATCGACCCGATCAGTGCGAAGTTCTCGCTGATCGACGAATACGACAACACGCCGGCCCAGGGCACCGACCACAACAGTCTGTACCTCGCCTTCGGACTGTCGGTGGGCTGGTGAGCGCGGCGGAAAGGGGATGCGGTGCCCGCGGCGGCCTGGCGCACTCGGCTTCATCGCTGGCGCTGGTGGCTCGTCGCACTGGGCGTGCTGATCGCCGTCCGCGTCGCGCTGCCCGAGATCCTGCGCCGGGTGATCATCAGCCAGGCGTCCGAGCAGCTGCACGCGCGCGTCGACGTCGGTGACGTCGACCTGCGGCTCTGGCGCGGCGGCGTGGCCCTCGAGGACGTCGCCATCCGCGCCGCCGATGCGCCGCCGGCACCGCCGCCGCCCGAGGAGGCCGACCCCGCCGCGCCGCCGCCACCGTTCGACGAGCACAGCCCGATCCTCGGCTTCCAGCGGCTCGCAGTCGAGCTGCGCTACCTGCCGCTGTTCTCGAGAACGATTCAGGTGCGCGAGCTGTCGCTCACCCGTCCGCGCGTCGCACTCGATCGCCTGGCGAGCGGCGACCTGAACGTCATGGCGCTCGTGCCCGACGAGCCGGAGGCGGCCGAGCCGACGCCGGTCCCGACGCCCGAGGCCGCAGGTGAGGAAGACGGGTGGAAGGTCGGGCTCGACGCGTTCCTGCTCACCGACGGCCGCATCCGCTTCCGCGACTTCGCGCTCCCGGGCAGCGAGCCGGTGGAACTCGGCATCGACCGCATCGCGGTGCAGGAGGTCGCGCTGACGCCCGCCGTGTACGGCAAGCCGGGCGCGATCCTGCTCAAGCTCGGCGTCGACGAAGGCGTGATCGACGTCTTTTCCCGCCTGACGCTCGACGGCGGCGTGGCGAAGGTGACCACCGACGTGCAGGCGAACCGCCTGCCGCTGCGCCGCGCCCGCCTCTATGTGCCGCGCGTCGGCTGGAGCGATCTGCAGGGCGAGCTCGATCTCGACCTCACCTACGAGCTCGAACCCGAGGCGCGCAACGCGCTGCGCGGCACGCTCGCGCTGCGCGCCGTCTCGGTCGCCGTGCCGACCCTCGAGGACGTCGCCGTCGGCTGGTCGAGCCTCGCCGTCGATCTCGAGGAGATCGACCTGATCGGGCAGCGCGCCCGCGTGCGTTCGGTCGCACTCGATGGGCCGCAGATCACCGTCCAGCTGCAGGGCGACGACCTCCTGCCGGCGCTCGCCCGCCAGCGCGGCACGGCCGCGACGCCGGTTGACCCGACGCCCACCGCACCCGCTGCCGAGTCGCCGCCTGCCGATTCGCCGCCTGCCGAGTCGCCGCCTGCCGAAACGCCGCCTGCCGAAACGCCGCCGCCGAGCGACACTCCGCGCCTTCGCGCCTCCGCGTTGAATCAGAGTGAGGCAACCGCCACCGCCCCTGCAGACGCGAGCCCGACGCCGACGCCGACCCCCGCCGGCACGGAGGCCGCCATCCCGCAGGAGAGCCCGCCTGCCGAGCCATCGCCGGCCGACACGGCCGACGAGCCGCCGCCGTGGAGCTGGCAGGTCGCCGACATCGCGGTCCGCGACGGCACGGTGCGCATCCGCAGCAAACAGCCGCCGCTCGACATCGGCGTCGCGCTCGCCGCGACGAACCTCAGCAGCGCCGACGACGCCGTCGGTCACGCGACCGTGCAGCTCGCCGTCGCACCGGGCACGCTGGCGCTCGACGGCGACGTCCGCCTCGCGCCCGTGCCGGCGTTCGGCGGCACGCTGAAGATCGCCGATCTGCCGCTGCCGCCGCTGGTCGCGATCAGCGGCGCGCTGCCGCCCGAGGCGTTGCCGTCGGCGGCGCTGCGCTCGGATCTCGCCATCGCCGCCGGCCTGCCGCCGGCGGCGGGTGGCGAGGCGGCCGCCGATCGGGTGCGCGTCAGCGGCACGCTCGGCATCGCCGGTCTGCAGGCCGCGCCGCCGCAGGTGCCGGGACTCGGCGTCGAGTTGCAGGACCTCGAGCTGCGACTCGACCAGGTCGTCGTCCCCGGGGTCATCCCGCCCGGCGAGGCCGCGCCGGCGGGATCGGCGATCGAGCTCGCCGCCGGGCTGACGCTCACCGCCGCGCAGATCGTCCGCACGGACGAGGCGCCGCTGAACGCTGCGGTGCAGCAGCTCGTGCTGACCGTCCCGGCGCTCTCCGTGCCGGCGGCGCTCGCCGGGCTCGCGCCGGGCGAGGCGGTGCCGGTGATCACCGGCGGGCTCGGCCTCGAGCTCGCGCAGCCACGCGTCGCGCTCGGGGCCGATGACACGGTGTTCACCGCCGAACGCGTCGCGCTCGCGCTGCCGGAGCTCGCGCTGCCGGTGCTGCCGCCGGCCGCGGGATCGCCTCCTGCTGACGATGCGCCGCCGGCCGAGGGATCGGCTCCCGCTGACGACGCGCCGCCGGCCGACGAGGCGCCGCCCGTCGTGGGCGATGCCCCGCCGACGTTGCAACTTGCGGCGCCGCCGCTGACCGCCGACGTGCAGCTGGAGGTCGACACGGCATCGCTCGCGACCGCGCAGGGCAAGGAGCTCAACGCCGCCGTGCAGCGCCTGGCGCTGCAGCTCGCGAACGTCTCCGTCCCCGGGTTCGTCGCCGGTGCGCCGCCGGCGCCGAGCGGCGAGCCGCTGCGCGCCGGCGGGACGCTGCAGCTCACGCAGGCGCGCGTGGCGCGCGGCGAGGGCAAGGAGTTCGCCGTCGCCGCGCGCGCGATCGCGCTGCCGATCGAGTCCCTGGCCCTGCCCGGCGTGCCCGGCGGGCTGCCCGCCGGCGCGCCGCCGCAGCCGGTGCGCGCCACGTTCGGCGCGATCCGCATCGAGCAGCCGGCGATCCGCCTCACCCGCACCGAGGAGGGGCTCGTGCTGCCGGCCGCCGAACCGGCGCCGGCGGATGTGCCGACCCCGGCGGCCGAGGCCACGCCCGCGGCGGCGTCGCCGTCGCCGGCCGCAGAGGCGGCGGCGCCGGCGGCCGGCGAACCCGACGCGCCGGGCGCGCCGCTCGAGCTGCAGATCGCGTCGCTACGCGTGCTGCGCGGCGGCCTCGCGATCACCGACCGCGCCGTCGAGCCGGCGTTCTCGACGCGCTTCGCGCCGATCGAGATCGACGCCCGCAACATCCGCCTGCCCGGACCGGTCGTGCAGCCGCTGAACGTCGACATCTCCGCCCTCGAGCAGGGTCGCATCACCGTGCGCGGCTCGCTCTCGCCTGCGGAGAGCGACCTCAAGCTCGAGATCGACGAGCTGCCGCTCGTGCAGTTCAACCCGTACGCCACCGCGTACTCGCCGTACGGCATCGCCGACGGCGCGCTGTCGATCACCTCCACCGCCACCGCCCGCGGCGAGCGCTACGACGTGAAGAACGAGATCACGCTGCACCAGTTCGACCTCACCGGTGCCGAGGGCGATTCGCTCTTCGAGCAGAACTTCGGCATTCCGCTGACGCTCGCCCTGGCGCTGCTGCGCGACATCCAGGGCGACATCAATCTCGGCGTGCCGCTGGCCGTCGACCGCGCCGGCAAGACCGAGGTCGACGTGATGGGCGTCGTGCGCAGCGCGCTGAAGCAGGCGATCGCCGGCGCCGTGACCTCGCCGCTGAAGATGCTCGGCGCCGTCGCGGGCGGCACGGACGGGCCGGTGGCGCCGGCGCCGATCGCGTTCCGCCTCGGGCGCGCCGAGCCGACGACGGCGGGCGCGGAGAGCGCCGCGCGGCTCGGCGACTTCCTCGCCGCGCGTCCGGCGATGGGCGTGCGCCTGTCGACCGCGCCGACCGCCGACGACGCGCGCTGGCTGCACGAGCAGGCGCTGCGCAACTCGTGGGAGGAGGAAGGCTTCTTCGCGCGTTCGCTCGCCTTCGTGGTCGCGCGCGGTCCGCGCCAGCGCATCCGCGCCTATCTCGATGCCCGCCGCGGCGACGGCACGCCCGAGCTGTCGGCCGAGGATACGGCGACGCTCGACGAGTGGCTCGCCGAGATCCCGCCGCCGGGCGATGCCGAGCTGCAGGCGCTCGCCGAGGCGCGGCTCGCGGCCGTCGAGGCGGTGCTCGCCGACAAGGGCATCGATGCGGCGCGCGTCGCACGCGGCGAGCCGCCCGACGCGCCGGCGAAAGGGGCGCCGGTGGTCGCGATCCAGCTGCAATCCGCCGCGCGGCTCGCGGCGGGGCCGACGCCGGAGGACGCCGGCGCGACGGACGATGCCGGCGCGGGGGACGACGCCGCACCGTCCGACATCATCTCACCCTGATCCCGGGCGGGACGTCCCGCCCCTCAACCGGAGGAGGAAGCGATGCTGAAGGAGTTTCGCGAGTTCGCCATGCGCGGCAACGTGCTCGACATGGCCATCGGCATCATCATCGGTGCCGCGTTCGGCAAGATCGTCAACTCGTTCGTCGCCGACGTGCTGATGCCGCCGCTCGGCATGCTGATGGGCCAGGTCGACTTCACGAACTGGTTCGTCAGCCTGACCGGCGGCGATTACACGACCCTGGCGGCGGCGAAGGACGCGGGGGCCGTGACGGTCAACTACGGCCTGTTCATCAACGCCGTGATCGACTTCGTCATCATCGCGTTCGCGATCTTCCTGCTCGTCAAGCAGATCAACCGCCTCAAGCGCACCGCGCCGCCGGCGCCGGCGCCGCCGACGACCCAGGAGTTGCTGCTCACCGAGATCCGCGACCTGCTCGCGCGCCGCGCGGCGTGAGGAAAGACCGCATCTGGCGGATGGCCTATGCGGCCTTGCACCTAAAGTCGCGGAACGACTCAGTTCAGCAACCGCTCCCTCTGCAAGCCTATCGCATATGGCTTATGGCATATGGTCCGGAGCGCTCCGGCCATAAGCTATATGCCGTACGCCAATGGCGCCGACGACGGACGCCGGCTTTTAGGTGCAAAGCCGCCATAGGCCGACGCCATATGCCGCGTGCAGAGCGCCGGATGACCGATGTCAGTCGGCGCCCTGACAAGCGTCCTCCCGCGGCGCTCCCTGCGGGGTAATCGGCAAATATGGGGCACGCGAATCTCGTTCTGAGCTCGGGTCTCGCCGCGTTGCTCGCCGCCCTGCTGATCGCCAGCATCGGGGTGCTCGTCTGGCTGTGGGATGCCCGGCACGCCGGTCCGCGGCGCGTTGCGCGCCGCGTGTGGTGTCGCCGCTTCCACCGCATGGCGGAGGTCGAGTTCCTCGAGCGCGTCGAAACCGGCTGGACGGTGCGCGTCGTCGATCAGTGCCCGCTGCGCGAGACGCTGCGGGCGCGCGGCAGGTCGTGCAGCGAGGCCTGCGCCCTGCAGCCGGCGCTGCAGGACGGGGCGACCGGGTGAGCCGTTCGGCGGGAGGGGCATGACACACGGCACGCGTACGCCGGCGGGTGGCGCGACGGCGATGGAGCCGTCGGATGCGTTCTTCTGGCATGCGGAGACGGCAACGCCGGAAATCCGGCCGATCGTCGCCGGGCTGTTCCCGCTCGATCGCGCGCCGCAGCCAGCGCGCCTGCGCGCCGCGATGCGGCGCCTGGTGACGCTCGCACCGCGGCTGCGCCAGCGCGTCGTCGAGCCGCCGCTCGGGCTCGGCCTGCCGGCGTGGGTGCCGGACGAGGCGTTCGACCTCGACTACCACCTGCGCGTCGTCGAGCTGCCGGGGGCGCGTCCGGCGGCGCTGCTGCGCTACACGAGCGAGCTGTTCTCGGCGCCGCTCGATCACCTGCGGCCGCTCTGGGAGGCGCACCTGATCGCCCACCTCGCCGGCGGCCGCGCGGCGCTGTTCCTCAAGCTCCATCACGCGCTGCTCGACGGCGCCGGGTCGGTGGCGCTCTTCGACGGCCTCACCCAGGCGCGGCGCAACGAGCCGATCCGCCAGCCGCCGGCGCCGCGCCTCGGCGTCGCGGCGCCGGCCTCGCCGCCGCTGCCGGTGCGACTTGCCGGCAGTGCCGCGGCAGCGATCGGCGCGCTGCTCGACCCCGCGGCCGCGCTCGGCGCCGCGCAGCAGCTTGCGCGCGGCGCGCGCGGCCTGCTCAGCGAGCTGCGCGACTCCAACGGCACGCACCCCTGGCACGGCGACGCGCCGGGCATCGGCCGCCGGCTGGCGGTCGCGACGGTCGATCTCGAACGCCTGCGCCGCATTCGCACGCGGCTCGGCGTGACGATCAACGACGTCGTGCTCACCGCCGTCGCCGGCGCGCTCGCCAGCTACGAGCGCGACACGCGCGGGCTGCCCGAGGCGCTGCAGTGCATGGTGCCGATGAGCCTGCGCACCGCCGAGGAGCGCGGCACGCTCGGCAACCGCGTCGGCGGCTTCAGCGTCGCCCTGCCGCTGCGCGCCCGGAGCATCGACCGCCGCCTCGCGGCGATCCGCGCGCAGACCCACCGCGCGAAGTCCGACGGGCACGGCGCCACGTACGGGCTGCTCATGCAGCTGGCCGCCTATGCGCCGCCGCTGCTCTTTCGCGCCGGCGCGCAGCTCGCGGCGGGCAAGGTGCACCTCATCTGCACCAACGTCCCGGGGCCGCCGGCGCGGCGCTATCTCGCCGGCGCGCGCATCGAGGCCGTGCATCCGTTCGCGCCGGTGCTCCGCGGCACGCCGCTGGCAATCGCGCTGATGTCCTATGCCGGCACGGTCGGCATCGGCGTCGACAGCGATCCGGCGGCGATCCCCGATCCCGAGCGCGTCGCCCGCCTCCTCGAGCGCGAGGTGACGGCGCTCGAACGGTACGCGCGGAAGGCGTGAGCCGCAGATTGGCCACCGAGGGCGGAGAGGACACCGAGTCGCTGGTCCACCGGATGAGGTGACGGACTCGACTTCGCGTCCTCTGCGCCTCTGTGGCCAATCCCCTCCGCTCAGAACACCGTGACCGCCTCGAGACTGGCACCGCCCTGAACGACGGTCAGGCGCGACATGCAGGGCATGCAGTAGACGCGATCGCCGGGGCGCAGCTCGCGGGTGGAGCGGATGACGACCTTGCACACCGGGCAGAGGACCTCGTTCGGCGCCAGGTGGTCGCCGACGCCGCGCCAGGCGCGGTAGAAGCGGCGGAACTTCTTCGGCACCTCGCGGAAGCCGGTGTCCTCGAGCACGTAGCGCTGCCGCGGCCGCCCGCCGCCGACCTCCTGTTCGAGCGGGTCGCGGAACGGCTCGGGGATCGGCTCCGGGGCGTGCTCGGGCGGCGCGGTGCGTGCGAGCGCGACTGCTCTCATGGCCGCACCGGCGTCTGGTAGTCGAGCCCGATCCGCCCGAGCCGGACCTTGAACTCCTTCAGCACCGTGTCGGCGAGCACCGTCTCCATCTCCTCGGGTTCCATCGTCGCGAGGTCGACGCCCTGATACGGCACGTGGTGCCCGGCGCCCGCTTCACGCTCGATGCGGCGGAACTCGGCCGCCGAGCGGTTGTTGCGGAACGAGTCGGCGAACGTCGCGAGCATCCAGTACGACATCTCCTGCTGCATGCGCTCGATGGCCGACTTCTTCTCGGGGTGCGCGCGGAGCAGCGAACCGATGCGGTTCTCGCCGAAGCCGACGTGGCGCCGCTCGTCGGCGATCGTGCCGCTCAGCGTGTGCGCGAACTTCGGGTTCATCTCGCGGCTGAGCGCGTGCAGCATCTCGAAGACGCTGAACGCCATGCCCTCGAGCACGATGTTCTGGCCGACGACGCCGGCGATGAAGTCCTTGCGGTCGACCTTTTCGAGCAGCACCTCGGCGAAGCGGACGAGATTCGGGTTCGCGTAGGTGCTGATCGTCGTCTCGAGCTCGTCGCGCGGGACGCCGAGGTCGTAGAGCCGCTGCGTGAAGATCTCGACGTGCCGCGCCTCGTCGAACGTCTGCGTGGCGAGAAAGCGCTTCGACGCTTCGTCGGGCGCCGCGTTGATCAGCCCCGACGACGCCGCCAGCGCACAGCGCTCGCCGACGACGAGCTGCACGGTCGAGCGGACGGTCTCCTCGTGCAGGATCGGGTTCGTCAGCAGCATCTCGGGCTCGTGCTCGCCGGGCTCGTGCCCGAACTGGGTGCCTTCGAGATAGCCTTGCGGACAGGACTCGAGCCAGTTCTGGATCGAGTACGCGGAAAGGAAATCAGCCATGCGCCCTCCTTGGAACAAAAGGTGAATGCGGATTCAGTAGTGACCGTGCGGTCACTCGCCGATGACCGAGGTGGGTGAGCGACATGACCAAGATCAGGTCAGCCACCGAGGTGGGAGGACACCGATCAGCCACCGAGGTGGGGAGGACACCGAGTCGAATGTTTCCAATTCTGGGTAGGCCGGGTCCGGAAACCACGTGCCGGGTTCATTCCGAACCTGGCCTCTTTGGCGGTCCAGCTTCTGGATCGTTGGGCGGGGTTCATTCGGACCTGGCGTCCCTGGCGGTTCCAGCTTCTGGATCGTCGGGCAAAGCCTGCGGGGACCGATCATGAAGATCTGGCGAATGAAATCCTCGACTCGGTGTCCTCCCCCTCTCGGTGGCCATTCTCCCGCCCGGCGCGCAGCGCCTCGAGCTCGGCGAGCACGGCGTCGAGGTCGAAGCCCTGCATGCGGCACGCCTGGCGCAGGGTGATGGTGTGCGCGAGCGCGGCGCGCAGCGCCGGGTTGCGCAGCGGTGTGAAGCCGCGCGCGACGAGCGCGTCGAGCGCGCCGGGCACGGTGAGCCAGTCGGCGACCGGGGCATCGGCATCGAGCGTCGCGCTGCGCGCACGCGGCGGCGCGTCTGCGAGGCCGCGCACGGTCATGACGACGTTCACCGTGAAGGCGACGAAGCCGGCGAGCGCCAGCGGGCCGGAAAGCGCGATCCACGGCCACAGCGCTGCCGGGCCGCCGGCGGCGACGACCACCTGCCCGGCGCGCACGACCAGCGCCGCGGTCAACAGCCAGAACGTCGCGTCGCGCCAGCGCGCGCTCCACAGCGTCGCGCCGCTGAACACCGGGATGATGCGCGTCGCGACGCCGATGATCATGTGGGTGAGGAAGCCGAGCGTGAACGCGTGGCGGCCGAAGTCGACGACCAGCGACGGCGGCGTGCTGCCGAACGCCGCGGCGACGGCCGACCAGCCCGGCACGCACACGAGCCAGACGAGCAGCCAGCCGTAGGCGGCGACGATGAAACGCTCGTAGCCGCGATCGACGACGCCGTGCGGCGGCGCGCTGCGCGGCGCGAACAGTCCGAGGCGGACGACGTACGCGGCGACCGCGGCGCACAGCGCCACCGCGGCCGCGCCGCGCACCAGCGGCAGCGTCTGCCACGGCGCGATCGCGGTCGCGGCGACCCAGGCGAGCACGGCGGCCTGATAGACGGCACAGATCGCGGCGCGCCCGCGCGCCGCGGCCTCGAGCCCCATGAACACCGGCAGGATGCGCAGGCTGAAGCCGAGGATCCACGAGGCGACGAAGCCGTAGAGCGCCGCGTCGAACGCCGCCGACTGCAGCGCCGGCACGCCGGCCGCCGCGGCGAGGGCGAGTGCCGCGGCAACCACCAGCCACGCGCAGCCGGCGCGCAGCCAGGGTTCGAAGCGCTCGACCGCCGGCGCGCCGCCGGCGAGCGTGCGGTCGATCACGACGGCGAACGCCACGGCGGCGCCCACCAGCCCGACCGCGCCGGTGACATGCAGCACCGTGCCGGCGGGCGGCGCGACGAACGCGCCGAGGGCGACGAGCCCGACGCCGCCGGCCTGCAGCCAGAACGACGCGTCGGCCAGCCGCGGCAGCGCCAGCGGCGAGGCCTTCAGCCGCGGCAGCGCGTGATACGCGACGCCCATGATGAACAGCGCCGCGAAGCCGAACACCTGCGCATGCGCGTGTGCGACGCGCGCCGGCCACAGCGGCAGCGCGGCGATCGCCCCCGGGGCGCCGGTCAGCGCCGCGAGTAGCGCGATGCCGAGCAGGCCGCCGGCGGTGAGCGCGAACAGCAGGCTGGTGGCGAGGAAGCGGCGATAGGCACCGGCGCGTGCGTCGGGCGCGGCGGCGGCCGGAGCCGGCCGCGGCGCGGCGGGCGGCTCGGCGGCAATTGCCGCGGCGAGCTCGGCGCGCAGCACCGCGAGGTCGACGTGATGCGCGCGGGCGAAGAACGCGAGCGGCTCGTCCGGTCCCTGCGGACCGCCGCAGCCGAGCAGGCCGTGACGGTCGAACACGGCCGCGGTGGCCGGATGCGCGGCGAGAATCGCGCGCACGCTGGTGTCGTCGGCGAGCGGATCAGGACGCATGCCGCGCCTCCAGCGGTGCCGCCTCCTCGTGCTGCGCGATGCGCGACAGGCGGTCGATGTCGGTGAGCACGACGTCGCGCCCGGCGCTGGCGATCGCCCCCTTGCGCTTGAGCGCGGCGAGCAGGCGGATCGCGGTCTCGGTCGACACGCCGATCATCTCCGCCAGCTCGCGGCGCGTGTAGCGCAGCTCGAGGTGGCGCCCGGGCTGCACCGCGCCGGCGGTGCGGCCGAGCTGCAGCAGCAGCCCGGCGAGCCGGCTCTCGGCGCCCTTCAGCGCCAGGTCGCGCGCCTTGCGCCGCGCCACGGCGAGCTCGCGGCTGAGCGCCGCGAGGAAGCGCAGCGCCGTCTCCGGGTGGCGCTGCACGAAGCCGGCGAGCCGCTCGCGCGAGAAGGTCGAGACCTGCGCATCGGTGATCGCCTCGGCCGACACGGACATCGCCTCGCCATCGTCGAGCGCCAGCTCGCCGATCAGCGCTCCGGAGCCGGCGACCTCGAGGATGTGATCGCGGCCGAAGCGGTCGGAGTGATAGAGCTTCACCGCGCCGTGGCAGACGAGGTAGAGCGCCGCCGCCGGCGTTCCCTCGCCGAAGATCACCTGACGCGGCCGGTAGAGCATCGTCGTGCCGGCGGCGCGGAAGTCGCTGAGCACCGCGGCGGGCAGATCGCAGACGATGCCGCCGATGCGGGCGGGACAGACCTCACAGGGGATGCGTCGCATGTGACCGCCCCTCAGCAAACAGCTGACCAACGCCGTGCTGCCGACTGACACGGGGCAGTTCCCGCCGCCATTCCGGGGTTCAGGAACGGTGACGGGATCGGTCGCGAAGGGTCGCGGAGGATGTGGAGGGGAGCGCGCGTCGGACGGCGGGCGGTGGCAATGAAAGCCCTCGGCGCGCTGGCGGCTCAGCGCCGGACGCCGTCCTCCCGCCTCGGCGCCTGACATCGATCAGCGAATTCGGTAACCGATCCCGGGTCTGTCCATGCCGCGCATCGCCTATATGAAGCCCGTGCATCGACGCGCACCCGGCGTTTCCCTGTGGCCCTCGGCGGCGATCTGTGGCCATCTGTGACATACGATGAGCAGCGGTGAGCGGGCACACGCGGCAGGGACGCGGCGCATTTGCATCATCGGCAGCGGCTTCGGCGGCCTCGGGCTGGCGATCCGCCTGAAACGCGCCGGCATCGATTCGTTCACGATCCTCGAGCAGTCCGACCGCCTCGGCGGCACGTGGCGCGACAACGAGTATCCCGGCGCCGCCTGCGACGTGCCGTCGATGCAGTACTGCTTCTCGTTCGAGCAGAAGACCGACTGGACGCGGAAATGGTCCTCGGGGCCGGAGATCCGCGCCTACATGGAGGACTGCGCGCGCCGCAACGGCATCCTGCCGCACGTGCGCTTCGGCACGCAGGTCGTGTCGGCGCGCTTCGATGCCGACGCCGGCACGTGGACGGTGCGCACCGCGGCGGGCGAGGAGCTCGTCGCCGACGTGCTGGTCAGCGGCGTCGGCCAGCTGCATCGGCCGTTCACGCCGGCGCTGCCCGGCCTCGAGCAGTTCCGCGGCGTGCGCTTCCACTCGGCGCGCTGGGATCATTCCTGCGACCTCGCCGCCCGGCGCGTCGGCGTGATCGGCAACGCGGCGAGCGCGATCCAGTTCGTGCCCGAGATCGCGCGCACCGTCGGCCACCTGACCATCTTCCAGCGCAGCGCCAACTGGATCGTGCCGCGCGGTGATCGCGCCTACACGGCCCGCGAGCACCGGGCGTTCCGGCGCGTTCCCGGCCTGGCGCGCGCCGTCCGCTGGCTGACGTACTTCCTCGCCGAGCTGTGGCTCTATCCGGTGATGCGCCGCCGCGAATGGGTGTGCCGCTTCTACCGCCAGCGCGTCCACCAGCACCTCGAGGCGACGATTCCCGATCCGGCGCTGCGCGCCGTGCTGACGCCGGACTACCCGATCGGCGGCAAGCGCATCCTCATCTCCGACGATTACCTGCCGGCGCTGACGCGGCCGAACGTCGCCGTGGTCACCGCGCCGATCGAACGCGTCAGCGAGACCGGCGTCGTGACCCGCGACGGGCGCGAGCATCCGCTCGACGTCCTGATCTTCGCCACCGGCTTCCAGACCAACCCGTTCCTCGCGCCGCTGCACATCGAGGGCCTCGACGGCCGCGTGCTCGAGAACGACTGGGCCAACGGCGCGCACGCGTACCACGGCCTGACGGTGCCCGGCTATCCGAACTTCTTCATGCTCTACGGGCCGAACACCAACCTCGGCCACAACTCGATCATCTTCATGCTCGAGTGCCAGTTCGCCTACATTCTCGCCGCCGTGCGCCTGCTGATCGACGAGGACCTGCGCTGGATCGACGTGCGTCCCGAGGTCGAGGCGGCATTCAATGCCGAGATCCAGGACGCGCTGCGCGACACGGCGTGGGCGGCGGCGGGCGCGAGCTGGTACAAGGACGCCGCCGGCCGCATCACGAACAACTGGCCGTACTCGACGGTCACGTACTGGTGGCGCACGCGCCGCCTCGACCGCACCGACTATCGGCTCGAGCGCCGCGCCGCCGGCAGCGCGGCGCGCCAGGCGGCCTGAGAGGGGCGTCCGTCGTGGAGGCGAAGCGCAACGCGCGCTGTCCGCTGTGCGGCGGCCCGAACGGCTGCGCGCCGGCGCGCACCGGCGAGCTCGCCACGCCGTGCTGGTGCCGCGACGTGACGATCGCCGCCGACGTCCTCGCCCGCATCCCCGCCGCGCAACGCGACGAGGCGTGCATCTGCGCGAAGTGCGCCGGCGTCGAGGTGCTGCCGGTGGCGTGAGCGGGCGGCAGGGAACGGGGGTTACGGGGCTAGGGGTTGGGGGGGCCTTGCACCTAAAGTCGCGGAACGACTCAGTTCAGCAACCGCTCCCCCTGCAAGCCTATCGCATATGGCTTATGGCATATGGTCCGGAGCGCTCCGGCCATAAGCTATATGCCATATGCCATTAGCGCCGACGACGGACGCCGGCTTTCAGGTGCAAAGCCGGTTGGGGGTTAAGGGGGGCCGACCGATCCGGTCCGACTCGGTGTCCTCGCCGCCTCTGTGGCCGATCGGTTCGTCTCGGCGGCGGCCCGCGTTTTCGTTGCGGGCGGCCGTGCTACCATGCGGGGCCGCATGGACCGCTCGGAGCTGCGCGGACAGCGGCGCTGGCTGCTGATCCTCGGGATCGCGCTGACCATCGCCGCGGTGCTGGTCACGCTGCTCTCCGGCCGCCGCCGCGTCCTGTTCTTCGCCGTCGCCGTACCGCTCTTGTTCGCGCCGTTCGCCTACGCGCGCCAGCGGCTGCTCGCCGTCTTTGCCGAGGCGCTCGCCGGCCGGCCCGGTGCGTGCCGCGTGCTGGTCGGCGCCGGCGTCATCGCCGATCTCGTCATGTCGGCGCAGCTCCTCACCGCGCGCGCGGCCGAGGCGTTGCCGGTCCTGCACGGCTGGGGCATCGAGTGGGTCGGCCCGGTGTGGTTCAGCGCGCACGCCATCGCCGCGCTCGCCTACGGCCTGCGCGGCGCGCTGCACGCGGTGATCCGGCCGCTGCACTGGCTCGCGCGTGCGCTGCGCCGCGCCGTGGTCACCGCCGACCCGGCGCCGGTGCTGTCCGACGGCGCGGACGACGCCGAACCCCTCAGCCGCCGTGCGTTCCTGCGCCAGTTCGGCGTCGTCGGTGCCGCCGCGCCGTTCGCCGTCTCGCTCTCCGGCGTGCCGCTCTCCTACGACTTCCGCGTCGACACGCGCGAGATCGAGCTGCCGCACTGGCCGCGCGCGCTCGACGGCCTGTGCATCGCGCACCTGTCGGACATCCACGTCGGCGGCGCGATGGACGCCGCGCGGCTGCGCGAGGTCGCGGCGCTCACCGCCGCGGCGCGGCCGGATCTGATCGTGCACACCGGCGACTTCCTCACCCACCGCCGCGGCGATTTCGATGCGCCGCTCTACGCGGCGCTGGCGACGCTCGCGCCGCCGTACGGGCAGTGGGCGTGTCTCGGCAATCACGACTTCGACGATCCGGCGCGGCTGGTCCGCCGCCTGGGCGATGCCGGCGTCGTGGTCCTGCGCGATGCGGTCGCCGAGGTGCTGATCAACGGGCAGCGGCTCGAGATCGCCGGCCTCGACTTCTGCTTCGACCGCGAGCAGCGCGCCGCGATTGCCGCGCGCCGCGTCGTCCGCTGGCCGGCGCGCACCGGCACGCCGCGCATCCTCCTGCAGCACGATCCGAGCGAATTCGCGCTGCTGCCCGCGGGCTGCGCCGATCTCGTCTGCGCCGGCCACACGCACGGCGGCCACATCGGCGTGCAGCTCGGCCGCGATCGTGCGCTCACCGTCGCCGGCCTCGCCGGCTACCCCGACCAGGGCGTCTTCCATCGCGGCGACATGCGCCTGTTCGTCACCCGCTGCGTCGGCTTCTACGGCTACCCGATGCGCGTCGGCATCCCGCCGGAAATCGCGATCCTCATCCTGCGCGCCCCGCGCGTTACGACCGCGCCGGTGTGAGGGCGCGCGCGAACGCGGACGCCTCTGCGCGAACGCGGCCGCGGCGGGTTGCGCTGCTCAGCCGTCCGCGTCGCCGATGCCGAGCGCATCGGCGGTGACGTAGCGCACGTCGCAGTTGAGATAGCGCGAGCTCGTCAGCCAGTCGGGGTCGGGGTAGTACGCGAACAGCGCGCTGCCGCCGCGGATGTGCTCGATGACACGCTGGTGGACGCCTTCGGGCAGCGCCGGACAGCCCCAGCTGCGGCCGAGGCTGCCGAACGTGCTGACGTGCGCGGCGCTGACGTAGCTGGCGCCGTGCATGACGATGGCGCGTTCGCGCGCGCGGTCGTTGTAGCCGGGTTCGAGGCCCGCGAGCCGCAGCGACAGGCCGTGCCGGCCGTAATACGTCTCCTCGGTGCGGAACAGGCCGAGGCTCGACTGGCGCGAGTTGATGCGGTTCGAGAAGGCCGACGCGTACGTGTCGCCGCTGTTGATGCCGTGCGCGACCAGCTCGTGGAACAGCACGCGCCGGCGCACGAGGTCGATCACCCACAGGCGCTTCTGCGTCGACGGCAGCGAGTAATCGATCACCGTCAGCAGCGGCCGGGCGATCGTGCCCTGCGCGCGCGCACAGGTGTACGCGCGCAGCGCGCGGTCGAGCACGTCGCGGCGCGGCCACGCGGTGACCGGCGGCCGCGGCCGGGCGGCGACTGTCGGGCGGCGCGCGACGTGCCGCGGCGCGGTCGCGCACGACGGCAGCAGCAGACTGCCGATCAGCAGGGCGGCACCCGTCCGCCACCTCTTCCCCACCCACATGTGCCGTTGTGTCGCCCGCCGCTAGTGCTCGGGACGTGCCTCCCTCAGTGCGCGCGCGAGTGTAGCATCATGGCCGTAGATGTCATCGAAAAATCCGACGCGTCCCTGCTCGTCGATCGCGGCGGTCGTGTAGAAGAGGTACACGGGCACCGGCGTGTGCAGGGTGACGTGCCGGTCCTCGGGCCCGGCGCGCATCGCGCGCTCGATGCGCGGGCGATCCCACCCCGGCGTGTCGGCGAGGACGAACGCGGCGAGTGCCGGCGGATCGGCGACGCGCACGCAGCCATGGCTGAAGTCGCGGCGCGCACGCGCGAACAGCCCCTTCGACGGCGTGTCGTGCAGGTAGACGTGGTGGCGGTTGGGGAAGATGAACTTGAGGTTGCCGAGGGAGTTGCCGCGGCCGGGGCGCTGGCGGATGCGGCCGTTGATCAGCTCCATGTTGTTGCGCTCGAGATAGGTCGGATCGCGCGCGATCTTCGGCAGCAGCTCGCGCTGGGCGATGCCGGTCGGCACGCGCCAGTACGGGCGGAAGACGAGGTACGTCATGCGGGCGTGCAGCGGCGGCGTGCGATGCCGCGGCTGCGGGCCGGCCTCGCCGACGACGACGTTCATCGTCAGCGCCGGCGTGCCGGCGCCGGCCTCGAAGGCGCGCAGGCGGAACTCGGGGATGTTGATGAACAGGTGGCGCTCGGCGCCGGGATCGGGCAGCCAGCGCAGGCGTTCGAGCGCCAGCTCGAGCTGCACGACCCGCTCGGCGGGCGACACCGCCAGCGCACGCCGCGTCGCCGGACCGATCACCGCATCCGGCGCCAGCGCGTGCCGCGCCTGGAAGGCGCGCACGCCGGCGGCGAGATCCTCGTCGTAGAGATCGTCCGCTCCCGGCGCGGCCGGCGGTGCGCCGGCCGGCAGATCGCCGAGCACGGCGAGCCGCGCGCGCACCGCGGCCAGGCCGGGATGCCGATCGCCGGGCCGGAGCGTCGGCAGCTCCGGGAGTGCGGGCAGCTCCCCCGCCGCCGCCAGCGCGCGGTAGTGTGCCAGCGCGGTGCGCAGGCCCGCCGGATTGCCGAGCGGCGGATCGAGTGCCGCGAGACGTGTGGCGGGATCGGCGCCGGCGGCGAGCGCCGCGACGACGGAGACCGGGTCGGGAGCGCTGCGCGGCGTCAGCTCGTAGCCGACGGCGCGCGGCTCGATGCGGCCGCGTGTCAGATCCTGCACGAGCCGCAGTGCGGCGACCGACAGCGCGGCGTCGAACAGCGCCGACGCATCCCCCGCCGTGTCGGCGCCGCCGGCGAGCGCCGTGGCGTGCGCGCGCAGCGTCGCGGCGGCGTAGTCCGCCGGCGCGAGGCCGTCGGCGGCCGCGCCCTCGAGCGCCGCGAGCACGGCGAGCGCCCGATCGGTCGGCTGGCCGGCGTGCGTCCAGAGCGGCAGCACGCCACCGGGCTCGTAGAGCCGGCGCAGCGACGCCGCCTGTTCGCTCACCATCGTCGGCGGCAGCCACGGGTGCGCGGCATCGACGACGACGCGATAGATCACCAGCCCGGCGGCGTCGCGCGGCGGCACCAGCGTCGGCGTCGCCGTGGCAGTAGCGGTCGGCGTCGGCGTGTCGGTCGGTGTCGCGGTGACCGTCGGCGTCGACGTGATCGTCGGCGTGGCGCTGGGCGAGGTCCACTCGAGGTACGCGGTGGCCGTCGGCGTGCCGGCGCCGTCATCGAACGGGACGGCATCCTGCGCCGCGGCACCACGCGGCAGGCTCGCGGCGCAGAGGAGCGCCAGCAGGAGCAGGGGGCGAGCCCGATTCGGGGTGTGCGGCATATCCACGGCGAGCCCCGCAACGCGGACCGCCGCTCGTCGTTTCAGCAGAAACGCGCGGGCGCGGAAAGGCCGGGGGTCGCGCGCGGCCGCGTCAGTGCAGGCTGCGGACGGCGAGGGCGAGGATGGCGACGGCCAGCGCGAGTGCCGTGCCGTGCAGCATGAGCGTCAGGCGTTCGGCGCGATCGGCGACCGGGTGGAGGCGAACCGGATGCGTGAAGTGGGATGACATCATTGGTGGAATGATCCGGGCGGGTGCGACCGCGGGGCCGCACCCGCCGGTTGCGGGTCAGGACGGGGAGGCGAAGCCGCGCACGATCTGGCGCAGGCCCTTCACCACGTCGGGCTTGTTGGCGAGGTCGGGGTTGGCGGGCATGAGGACGCTCTTGCCCACCGCCTGACCGCCGCCGACGATGATCTTGTCGATGTGCTCGTCGGTGATGGTCTTCTGCCAGGCGGCGTCGGTCATGTCGCGCGGCTTGGGATTGAGCGCCACGCCGGCCGGACCGTCGCCCTTGCCGCTCTCGCCGTGACACATGGTGCAGCGGCTCTTGAAGATTTCCTGGGCTTCCTTCTGCGCCGCCTCGGGCACCGCGTCGGCGGCGGATACCGCCCCGGCGGCGACGAACAGTCCGATGGCCAGTGCACATCCAATCAGGCTCACACGCATGCTGTGCTCTCCCTTGCTAGGGCCGCGACACACGAACGGTCACGGACTGGATGCGTCATGTGTAGCAAGTGCCGGACCCCGTTGGCGAGTAGGCCGATTGCATCCGAATCACCGCCGATCGCTGCGCGCGCTTCGCAGGTCTGCGACGGCTGCATTCCCAGTCGTGAAGAGGCGGTGGTCCCGGCGGGGGCGTGCTGCGCTGCGCGGTGCCTTCACGACGAACGTTGCGGGGTGACGCGTCCGGGAGCGCGGGCGGCTCGCCCGCAGCGCAGCGCGGCGAAGCGTGATCGTTCCGATGTCGCGGGCGGAACGCCCGCGACCCGAGGCTGCCGGCGCGAGCGGCGTCCGACGGCGTTGCCGTTGCGGGCAACCTCATGGTCGCGGGCCTGCGGCCCGCATCGTCGGGTGCGGCGGTCGCCGGGCGCGCTGCGCTGCGGGCGAGCCGCCCGCGCTCCCGGGGGGGCGTCCCCATCCGCGCGGTGAGTTCGCTCGCGAACCGTTGTGCGCGGGCATCGTGCATGCGGGCGGGGACGCCCGCGGTCCACGTGGGGTGCGGCCGATCAGTGCGACTCGCCGGCGGTGTGATGCGCCGTGGCGAGCGGGGCGTCCCAGCGCAGCAGCAGGAGGTCACAGGTGATGCCGGGCCCGAGCGCGATGACCAGGCCGGTGCTGCCGGTCGCCGGGGGCGTGCGTTCGGCGAGCAGGCGCAGCACGTGCAGCGGGCCGACGGCGAGCGTGTTGCCGTGCTCGGTCCACACCGCGCGCGCCAGCTCGCCGGTGCCGGCGGGCAGCGCGAGCTCGGCGGCGAGGCTGGTGGTCAGGCGCAGGGCGCGCGGATTGAGCGCGACGAAGTCGATCGCCGCGAGCGTCAGGGCGTGATCGGCGAGGAAGGCCGCCACGGTCGCCGGCAGCTCGGCGCGCACGCGTCGCGCGAGCGCCGGCGACTGCCGGTGGCGCAGCCCGGCACTGGTCAGCAGCGCGCCGCGCTCGCCGAGGCTGTCCGGCCAGAGCACCGAGCGGCTGGCGAGGAGGCGGGGACCGCCGCCGTCGTGCCCGGGCGCGAGGACGACGGCGCCGGCGCCGTCGCCGAACGTCGCCGCGGCTTCGAGGTCGGCGCGGCTCGGTTCCTCGCTCGGCAGCCACAGCGACGGCAGCTCGACCGCGACGACCAGTGCCGCGCCGGACGCGCCGTCGATCAGGCGGGCCGCGTGCGCGATGCCGCGCAAGGCGCCGGCGCAGCCGAGGCCGTCGAGCGCCAGACGCTGCGTCGCGGCCGGCAGGCCGAGCCGCGTCGCGAGCGCGCAGTCGAGTGTCGGCAGCATGTGGCCGGTCGACGACGCGGTGACGAGCACACCGACCGCCTCGGGGGCGATGCCGGCGCGGGCGAGCGCCGCGCGGGCGACGCGCTCGGCGGCGGGCACGGCGAGCGCGGCGTAGCGCGCGGTGCGGTCGGCGAGCGTGCCGAGGCGGGCGAGCGCGGCGCCGCGCGCGACGGTGCTGCGCCGGTGGACGCCGCCGGCGGCGACCACGTCGCGCCAGTCGGTGCGCGCGTCGGCGGGGGCGAGCGATGCGAGCAGGGCGGCGAGCTCGTCCGTCTCCATCGTCGCATGCGGGCTGTCAGTGCAGAGGCTCCTCACGGTGGTCATTGGTCACTCCCATCGCAGGGCGGCAGCGGGCTCGAGGCGTGCGGCCCGGCGGGCCGGCAGGAGCGCCGCGAGCGTACAGCTGACCGCGGTGGTCACGACGATTCCGAGCACCACGCCGACCGGCACGTGCAGGTCGACGATCCAGCCGAGCAGCAGCGGCACGGTGGTGCGCACCCAGAGCAGCGCGATGGCGCTGCCGAGCAGCGTGGCGAGCACGAGCCCGTAGGCGGTCAGGGCGAGCGCTTCGCCGAGCACGAGCCGGCGGACGTCGCCGCGCCGCAGGCCGAGCGCCCGCACGGTGCCGAGCTCGCGCGTGCGCTCGACGACGCCGGCGCCGAGCGTGTCGGCGATGCCGACGAGCACGACGAGCAGGATGATCGCGGCGAGCACCGACAGCGACGAGAACGCGCGGCGGATCTGACCCGCGAAGTAGGCGATGAGCTCGCCGGAGGTGATCACCCGCCACGCGCCGCCGGTGGCGGCGAGGCGCGCGCGCAGGCGGTCGCGCAGGCCGGGGGCCGCGTCCGCGGCGGCGGCGACGAAGACGCGGGTGAGGCGGGGATCGTTCCAGTAGCGGGCATAGAGCGCCCGGCTCATCTCGATCGTGCCGCGCGGCGAGGCGAAGTCGGTGGTGATGCCGGCGACGGTGACCGGCAGCGGACCGTTCGGCGTCGCGAGTGTCACGGTGTCGCCGACCGCGGTGGCGAAGTGCCGCGCGAAGTTGCTCGAGACGACGATCGCGCGCCCGGCGGCGACCGCCTCCCACGCGTCGGGCAGGTGCGCGCCGTGCAGCGGCCAGCTGCCGTAGCGCGGCGAGCGGAAGTAGTCGGGATCGAACGCGTCGAGCACGATCGCCTGGCCCGCATGCTGCCAGTTCGCCAGCCGCACGCCGACGACGCCGGCGACGCCGTCGACCGCGCGCACGACGTCGAGCACGTCGTCGGCGACCGGCAGCTCGAGGGTGCCGGCGCCGGTGTGCGTCGAGCCGACGACGAAGTCGGCGCGCATCGCCTCGGCGAAGACGCGCACCGCGGTGTGTTCGAACGACGTCGCGACGAGCGACAACCAGAGCACGGTGCCGATGCCGATCGCCACCATGGCGACCGCCAGCGCGGTGCGCTGCGGGTGGCGTTCGAGCGCGCGCAGCGCCAGGCGGCGGATCGAGCGCCGGCGCGGCAGGTCGAGGCGCACCAGCAGGCGCGTCGCCGCCGTCGCCAGCGGCCGCGCCGCGGCCGCCGCCAGCGCGACGAGCAGCGCCGTCGCCGCGAGGCCGGCGCGCGGATCGCCGGTGTGTTCCTGGACGAGGAGGGCCGCCCCGGCGAGCACGGCGAGCACGAGCCGCGGCCACCACGTGAACGGCGTCGGCGGCAGCGGATCGATGCCGCGCCCGCGCAGGATCTGCACCGCGTCGACCCCGGAGGCGCGCCACGCCGGCAGCAGCGCCGCGCCGAGCGCCGCCGCGACGGCCACCGCGGCGGCGAGCAGCAGCGCGCCCGGTCGCACGGCGAACACGCCGTCGGGCACGACGGTGCGGAAGTTGAGCGCCAGCGTCGTCGCGATCAGCGGCAGCAGCAGGCGGCCGAGCAGCACGCCCGCCGGCACGCCGACTGCTGCGCTGGCGATCCCGAGCAGCAGGCTCTCGGTGAGCAGCGTGCGCCACACCCGCCGGCGTCGCACGCCGAGCGCGCGCAGGATGCCGAGCTGCCAGGCGCGCTCCTCGAACACCGCGGTGAGCCGCGTGAAGGCGATGAGGAACGCGGCGCCGAGCGCGACGAGGCCGACGCCCTGCAGCAGCACCCGCATCGAGCGCATGACCGCCTGCAGGTCGGCGGCGCGCTGCGCCACCGCCTCGACGCGCAGCCCGGCGGGCAGCACCGCCTGGACGGCACGCGCCACGGTGGCGACGTCGGCGTCCGGCGCGGTGACGATGTCGAGCTGGTTGATCAGCCCCGGAGCGGTAAACACCGCCTCGGCGGCGTGCAGGTCCATCACCAGCAGGTTGCCGCCGTACGCGCGCGCGATGCCGTCGCCGTCGAGCAGGCCGCGCACGGTGAACGGCTGGCGGCCGCGCGCGGTGTCGAGCAGCAGGCGGTCCTCGAGGCCGAGCCCGTGCCGCGCCGCGAACTCGCGCGTGACGAGCACCGACTCGCGGCTGTTGAGGAACACCAGCGGATCGTCGACCAGCGGCGGCGGCGCGTCGCCGGGCTGATAGACGCGCGCCGCGTCGGCGTTCGTCACGTCGAAGGCCTGGACGGTCAGCGCCTCGGGCGCCGGGCCGGTGGTGAACGCCGTCGCGGTGACCACCGCGACGACCTGCCGGACGCCGGGCACGGCGCCGACCGCGTCGGCGAGCGCCTCGGGAAACGCCCCGCTTTCCTCGACGCGCACCTGCAGCGTCGCCCGCCCGGCCATTGTCTCGATGACCGCGATGAAGCCGTGCAGCACGGCGCGGTGCACGAGGTCGAGCGCGCACACGAGCGCCACCGCGCTGGCCAGCGCGCCGAGCGTCAGGACGAGCCGCCCGCGCGCCGCGCGCAGGAAGCGCAGCGCCATCCGCAGCGGGTTGCGCAGGCCGTGCACCATGCGCGGCGCGATAATGGGGCATGGCAAACGGCGTCAATGCGATCCGCGCATCGATGCGGTGATGTGAGGGGAGGTGCGGAGGTGCGGAGGCGGGTCACGCAGCGGCGGACGCGTCCGGGAGCGCGGGCGTGCCCGCCCGCAGGGGCGGGGGCTGAGGCGACCGTCGGCGAGCGACACGGTCGGTGATGAGTCGAGAAGCACCTGGGACCGCGGGCGTCCCCGCCCGCATGCCGGGCGCCGGCGAGCGACGCCTTCGTAGTCCGCCGGCTGTGAGGTCGTGCAAACGAACCGTTGCTCGCCAACGCCCTGCATGCGGGCGGGACGCCCGCGGTCCATTCAGACGGCCAAGGTCCGAACGTCAGCACATCAACACGTCAGCACGTCAGCACTGCACCCCGCCTCCCCATGCGGGCGGGCCGCCCGCGCTCCCGGACGCGTCCCCGCTGCGTGAAACTCCTCCGCACCTCCGCACCTCCGCACCTCTCTTCGCGCTTGCCGCTCCCGCGCATGCGTGCGAAACGCGTCGGGAGCGCATGGGACTGCATCGCCTGACGGCCATCACCATCGGCGTGCCGGATGTCGCGCCGGTAGCGGCGTTTTATGAAGCGTTCGGACTGACCCCGCTCGGCGACGGGCGGTTTGCGACCAGCGACGGCGGCGAGCAGCTGCGGCTCGTGTCGGCGCCGCGCCGTGCGCTGCTCGAGCTCGGCGTCGGCGTCGACGACAGCGACGATCTCGCGCGCATCGCCGCCGACCTCGCGCGGCTCGGCGTCGCGGCGACGACGGCGCCGCGCGCGCTGGTCACCACCGACCCCGGCACCGGCACGCGGGTGTGCGTGCAGGTCGCGCCGCGCCTCCGTTCGGCGGCGGCGGTGGCGGCGCCGCGCAACGTCCCGGGGCGCATCGCGCGCGCCAACGAGCGCGCCGCGGCGGTGCTGCGCGACGGGCCGGTGCGGCCGCGCAAGCTCGGTCACGTGGTGCTCGGCACCCCCGAGCTCGCGGCGAGCGAGCGCTTCTTCGTCGACGGGCTCGGCTTCCGCGTCAGCGACACGATCGCCGGGCTCGGCGCGTTCCTGCGCTGCTCGACCGATCACCACAACCTGCTCGTGCAGCCGGCGCCGCTGAGCTTCCTGCATCACACGTCGTGGCAGGTCGACGACGTCGACGACATCGGCCGCGCCGCGCGCACCCTGCTCGCCGACGACCCCGGGCGGCACGTGTGGGGGCCCGGCCGGCACGTGATCGGCTCGAACTTCTTCTGGTACCTGCGCGATCCGGCCGGCAACTTCACGGAGTACTACGCCGACATGGACGTCATCGCCGACGACGAGCGCTGGACGCCGGCGGTGTGGGACGGTCCGGACGCGCTGGCGAGCTGGGGCCCGCCGGTGCCGGCGGCGTTCCTCGCGCCCGAGGATCTCACCGAGCTGATGGCGTGAGCGCGCCGCGGCGCAGCGTGCGCGCTTCGCGCCTGCGCCGCTGACGCGGAGGATACCCGCCCCGGTCTGGGACGGGCGTCCCCCACGCCGGCGGGCGCCGTTACTTCTTCACGCCCTTGAACTGCCCGGTGACGTTCTTCTTCACGTCGGCGAGCGTGCTGAACGTGCTCTCCCAGCAGATGCCGGTTTCGCTGTTCACCAGCTGCACGACGACCGGCAGCGTGACCGGCGGTCCCGGGTCGGGGAGATTCACGCCCTTGCCCTTGACGAGCGCCTTGGCCTTGCCGCCGGTCGCGCCCTTGAGGACGATCTTCTGCATGCCGTCCTGCGAGCCGGCCTTGTTGAGGAACTTCCAGCCCTTGGCGCTGAGCTGCGACCAGCCGATGCCGGGCTCGACGAGGGCCTGGGCAAGCGGCGCGGTGCCGTTCTCGTAGAGGCAGAGGGCGTAGCGGGCGCTGACCGTCGGGTTGCCGAAATCCGCCTGCGACGTGTTCTGGCCCTTGATCCACTTCCAGACCAGCTTGTCCTTCGCGTCCGTGCCGGTGTCCTTGAGCAGCAGGATCGACTTCTGCGCCGTGCGGCAGCCGACCACCGGCGCCGCCGCGCAGAGCGAGTAGTGGACGGTGATGGCGATCGCGTCGACCGCGGCGGTGTCGACGTTATCGGTCACCGACAGCGCAAAGCCGAAGCCATTGGCGTTGATGTCCGCCGCCGTCCATGTCTCGCCCCACAGGTCGCTCGCCGAGCCATAGGTGACCGGCGTGTCGACCGTCGGCCAGAACCCGGGCTTGGCGCGGTCGGTGGCGCCGACGACGCCGTTCTTGACGATCCGGGCGCGGGCATCGCTGACCGACCCCGCCGCCGAGCGGCGTTCGAGCTCGACCTCGATGCCGAGCACCTCGGCGGGCGCCGGGATGTCGAAGCCGAAGTTCGTCACCTTCAGGTACTGCGTCGGCATGTTGCCGGGCGCGACCACGGCATACGTATCGTCGCTCGCCAGCGCGTTGTTCGGATTGACCCAGGCGGCGACGCCGAAGGAGTTGTCACTGACCACCGCGCCCGGCGGCAGCGGTCCGTCCGACAGCACCTGGGCCGCCGCGCCGTGCGCCGTCGCGCACGTCAGCGCCAGCGCGATCAGCACGCCCCCGCATCCCCGCCTGCGGGCGAAGCGCTTCCCGTGACTCGCCATGTTCCCTCCTGCTTCGGCGCCGGAGCGACGCCGAACCCCCGAACGGTGTGCGAACTGCATTGCGATGCTACGCGCCTCGTAGTCAAGCACCGTTGCGCGAGACTTGTCACGGAATTTTTAGCCTGACCGGGCTTTCCCGGCGGCGGGGCCGCCCGCCACGCCACGCGGCGCGCGGGCCGGCTGTCGTGCGGCACCGCCGGTAACGTGCTGGCGGGCGCCGCTCCGTCGGCGCGCGCAGAGCGCGCGGCCGAGCGTGCAGGCCACCGGTCAGTGACGTCGCCGCCCCCCGCAGCCGGCGGTCTGCGGAGGCGCAGATTCCTTCACACGCCCACCGCTCCGTTGGCGCCTGTTGAAAGGCCGGTCGCGCTCAGTCCAACGGTCCGCCCGTCGCTCGCGCTGGAGTTGTCGGACGCCCCTCACCTGACCCTCTCCCCTGGCGGGGAGAGGGGACCAGGGAAGAAGTCCCGGAGACTACGGCCGGCGCACGGGCAGGCGGGCGCGGAAGCGCGTCTCGCCGTTGTCGCGCGGCGCGTCGAAGCGGCTCTCGAGGCAGCGTGGCGAGTCGCTGCGGCGCAGCTGGACGATCAGCGGCAGCGAGGCGGGCAGCGCCGGGTCGGGCAGGGCGGCGCCGCCGCCGCGGACGACGAAGCGGGCGCGGCCCTCGCGGCCTTCCTTGAAGATTGCCGCGGTGAGGCCGTCGGGCCCGCTGCCCTTGAAGCGCAGGCCGCGCCTGACCGTCTTCCAGCCGGTTTCCGGCAGCAGCGCGCGCGCGATCGGCGTGCCGGCGTTGCCGGCGTAGATGCACACGGCGGCGCGCGTGCCGTCGAGGTCGGCCGCCCAGTCGACCGCCGCGCCGCGCGCCCACTTCCAGACGAAGGCGTCCTTCGTGTCGTCGCTGCCCTGGCGGATGATCAGCGCCGAGGCGCCGGCGACGGCGCAGCCGGTTGCCGGGGTCGCGGCGTGCACGCAGCCGCTCGCACCGCAGGAATCGGTCGTGCACGGATCGTTGTCGCTGCAGGCGGTCGGATCGCACGCCACCGGATCGAGCTCGATCGCGCCGATCTCGCAGCCGGCGCCCTGCGGGCGCAGGTGGCCGCGCTGATCGCTCGCCAGTGCGAGGCCGTCGCCGTCGAGACAGCCGGCGGGATCGCCGGCGTCGCGCACCGGACTGGTCGCATCGGGCAGGTGGGTGAGCGTCGTCCCGCCGTTGCTGCCGAGGAGGCCGAGCCCGGCGGCGACGCCGAGCAGGTTGCCGGTGCCGGTCGCGCTGCAGCCGGCGACGTCCTCGATCAGCGAGTACGAGCACGCGGCGAGCGTGCCGGCGCAGTCGGGCGCCTCGCCGCCGGCGTCGGTGTTGCCGGCGATGATCGTGTTTGCGACCGTGGCGCTGCCGTCGCCGAGGTGCACGCCGCCGCCGTCGCCGCTGCCGTCGCCGTCGTCATCGGCGCGGTTGGCGGCGATCGTCACGTTGTGCAGGCCGAGCGTGCCGCCGCCGGCGAACCGGATGCCGCCGCCGTCGCCGGCGGTGTGGTTGCCGCTGATCGTGCTGTTGACGAACGCCGCCGGCCCGCGCGCGATGAACGCGCCGCCGGCGCCGTTGCCGCTGAGCGTGCTGGCGGTGACGCGCAGGCCCTCGCCGCCGAGCTCGACGCCGCTGCCGCCGTTGTCGGCGACGGTCGAATCGGTGATCGTGATCTGCGGGGAGACCACGGAAAGGATCGGGCCGCGCACGCCGCCGCCCGCATTGCCGGTGATCGTCGAGCCGCTGACGGCGATCTGGAGGGCGTATGCGTCGAGGCCGTCGCCGCCGTTGCCGGTGATCACGCTGTCGCGCACGGTGATCGCATTGGCCTGCAGGGAGTCGTCGGACAGGGGGCCGATGCCGTCACCGCCGTTGCCCTCGATGCGGGCCTGCTCGACGATCAGCGAGGCGCGGAAGCCGAAGCCGATGCCGATGTCGTTGTCGGTCAGCACGACATCGCGGAGCGTGACCTGGCTGAGGAATCCGAGGTTCGTCGCCTGGTGCGTGATGCCGATGCCGGCGGTGCGCACGGTGAGGCCGCGCACGGTCGCCTGCGTGCCCGCGGCGCCGGTGCCGCCGAGCACCAGGCCGCCGCCGAGGAGCGTGAGATCGGCCGAGCCCGGGCCGTTGACGTGCAGGGTGCGGAAGCAGGCGCCGGCGCCGAGGTAGACCGGTTCGGCGAGCTCGATCACGCCCGCGACGGCGAGGTCGATGGTGTGCTCGTACAGCTCCACGCACGGCGGCGAGGCGAGGGCGAGCGTCTCTTCGGCCGCCGCGCGCAGCGTGCAGGCGCCGCTGCCGTCATCGCAGACGCCGTCGCCGGGATTGGCATCGCTGCCGTCGCCGGTGCTGCCGACGACGAACGTCTGTGGTCCGTCCGGCAGGACCGCCGTCGCGGTCGGCGATGCGCTCGGCAGCGGCGTGAACGTCGGCGTGGGGCTCGCCTCGAGCGGGTCGCCCAGGGCGCCTGCCTGCGAGATCCCCGCCGGTCCGGCCATCGCAACGCACACGATCAGCGCCGTGCGCGTGATACGCGAAAACATGAACTCCCCTCCCCGTATTGCTGTTGAGAATGACCGGGGGCGGGAGCAGCATCGGTGCCAGCAACGGAATCCGTTACAATTGTGACGGTGGGCTTGCGAGGTAAGTTCCTCGTGCACCTCTTGCCGGTAAGGCGCAGCAGCAATGTAGCTGCGCGGCGCGCGTTTCCGGCGTCAACCGCTGCCCGTCGATCGCGCCTCCCGCGATGTGCGGCCCAACGCGCCGCCATTGCCGAGGGCTTGTGGCACATGGCGTATGGCCGCGAGGCATCTGGCCCTGACGTTGTACGCCATACGCTATACGGGGGTGGAGTCGGCGTCCGGTGCGACGCCGACGACTCAGCTGCGCGCGGTGAGGGCGAGCAGCGTGCGGACGAGCGGGTCGCTGTCGACCGGCTTGTCGAGACGCGGCTGGGTGCGCAGGTGGGCGGGCAGGAGGTCGGGGTCGTCGCCGTAGCCGGTGACGAAGACGAACGGTGTGCCGGTGGCGCGGAGATGCTCGGCGAACGGCACGACGCTCGCGCCGGCGAGGTTGACGTCGAGGATCGCGACGTCGATCGCCTGCGCGTCGAGCGCGGCAAAGGCCCGCTCGACCGTCGGCGCGAGGGCGGTGACCGTGGCCTCGTAGCCGACGAGCAGGTAGCGCAGCGCATCGGCGAGGACGAAGTTGTCCTCGACGACGAGAATGCGCAGCCCGCGCAGGGACAGCGGCGTCATGACCGCGCCTGCGATCCGGTCGGCAGCACGATGTGGCAGCGCAGGCCCTCGGCGGTGAAGTCGAGGCGCACGCGCCCGGCGGCTTCGTAGGCGAGCGCCCCCTCGATCAGCTGCGTGCCGACGCCGCGCCGCGCCGGTGCGTCGACCGGCGGGCCGCCGCGCTCGAGCCAGTCGATCTCGAGCCCGTCGCCGTCGCCGGTGCGTCGCGCCGAGACGGTCACCCGCCCGGCGGGGGTCGACAGCGCGCCGAAGCGCGCGGCGTTGGTCGCGAGCTCGTGCAGCGCGAGGCCGAGCACGCGCGCCAGCTCCGCCGGCACCACGATGCCGTCGCAGTCGATGGCGAGGCCGCCGTCCGGGCGGCGGTACGGGCCGACGACGACGTCGATGAGCTCGCCGAGCCGCAGCCCCTCCCAGCGCTGCGTTGCCAGCGCGCCGTGCAGGCGCGCCATCGCCTGGATGCGCCCGCCGAACGCCGCGCCGAAGTCGGCGGCGGAGGTCGCGACGCGCAGCGACTGGTCGGCGAGCGACTGGATGACGGCGAGATTGTTGCGCACCCGGTGATCGAGCTCGCGCACGGCGACGCGCAGTGCCGCCTCGGTGCGCCGGTGCTCCTCGACCTCGTGTGCGAGCCGGCGGTTCGCCTCGCGCAGGTGCTCCTCGCGCCGGGCGCGCTCCGCCGCGGCCCGCGCCGCCGCGGCACGCTGGCGGCTCAGCAGGCGCGAGAGATAGATGGCGGCGACCAGCGTCGGCACGATCGCGCCCGCGTTGCGCAGCCAGTGGAGCGACTGCGCAGGCGACACCGTCGCGACCGTCCCGCTCGCGGCGATCACGGTCAACGCCATGCCGGTCAGGTGCACGGGCGGTTCCCACGGGACGAGCACGGCGGCGATCACCACCATGCCGACGAGGATGAGCAGCGGCGTGGTGTCGTCGCCGGCGACGATGCCGATGCCGGCGGTGGCCGCGATCGTGATCGCGTAAGCCGCAAGCGCGACGATGCGGTTGCGGGTGTGCTGCCGCGGATCGCGCAGCAGCCACAGCGCCGCCGCGATGGCGATGAAGTTCCCCGCCTGGATGACGCTGAGCAGCGGCAGCTCGCCGGGATTGATGGCGATCCAGCCGACGAATACGGCGGC